>JBDTTJ010000144.1:0-8079 GCA_039930645.1 Acidobacteriota bacterium | reverse complement strand
TTGACGACCCGGCGCCCGTGCCGGAGCTGGTCGACCCACGCCTGCGTGGACGTGGAACGGTTCCACGGATACACGGCGACCGACGCGTCGCGCGGGAGCGCGGCCAGCCGGTCGACGTACGCGGACGGGGCAGGGAAGACGGTGGCCGGGATGTCGGCGGGCCAGAGGTCCAGAAGGGCCAGCCCCGTGAAGGCCGCCCGGAAAGCTGCGGCCCTCGCGTGTCCGGCCACGGCGGCGAGCGAAAGTACGGCCGCGGCGCCTAGCGCGACGTCGAACCACTGGTCGAACCGGTGGATTCCGCGGAGCGACGAGAGAATCGGGAGCCCCGTGAGCAGGCGATAGGGCCCCGGCCCGACCGGCTGGCCCGCGACGTGGATCGTCGGCCCCAGGGAGCAGACGAAGAGGACGGCGGCAAGGCAGAGCCACGGGATCGGGGACCGCACGCCGCGGCCCCTCGCGGCCCAGATGCCGATCGCGAACGTGAACGCGAGCGTCGGAAAGAACGCCGCGGCGCCGAGCGGGAAACCCGGCACGAGGCGTTCCAGAGCGTCCCGCACCGGCCCGCCGAAGATCCCGCCGTGCAGGAGCGAGAGGAGGTCCGCCGAATGAGCCTCGAACGTCCGGACGCCCGGCACGACGCCCAGGGACTCGCCGATGTGGAAGTACGGGCCGTAGGGGACGGCCAGAATCAGGAACGCGACGAGGCCCGTCCCCGCGAGAGCGGCGACGCGGCGCGCCCGGAAGGCTTCCTTTCCGACGACGATGAGAACGGCAGGGACGGCGAACAGGAGACCCAGCGCGATCCCGTAAAGGCTGAAGAGGCCCTGGACGACGAGCGCCGCGCCGAAGAGCGCGAGGTCCCTCCCGCGGCCGCGGCGGAGAAAGTCGCAGGCCGCCATCGCCGCGAGCAGGGCGAAGCCCGTGGACAGGCCGGCGAGGACTCCGAGGGTGTTCATGCGGCCGGGCCCGTAGGCGACCGCGAACGCCGCTATGGCGGACACGAGGCCTGGCCCCGCGAGCCGGGCGTAGAACGCGTAGAGGAGAATCGGGAAGACGAAGACGGCGAGGAAGTACGCCGCGTTCACGCCGGCCGGAACCGAACCCGTGAACAGGTGAAACGGGGCGCCGACGATCGAAGCCAACGGGAGCCACTCTCCGCTCGCCAGCGCGTCCGGAATCGGGGCGAAGACGCGGTCGTCGGCGATGCGGGCGTCGCCGCGTTCCCAGCGCGACCACGCCCGCGCGATCGCGGTCGCATTCGTGGCGGGATCGTCGAGCGGATTGGCCGAGGGGAGGGCCGCGACGAGCCGCGTCGCGGGCGCGACGGCGGTGCGGTGGAAGAAGGCGACCGGGAACAGCGCGGCCGCGATCCAGACGGCCGCGAGCCAGCGCGACCGCGGC
Source organism: Acidobacteriota bacterium (assembly GCA_039930645.1). Taxonomy (GTDB): domain Bacteria; phylum Acidobacteriota; class Thermoanaerobaculia; order UBA5066; family UBA5066; genus Fen-183. The sequence goes on along the minus strand of JBDTTJ010000144.1, from coordinate 6,678 downwards.
ACTTTCAGCGCGCCTCGACGAGGATGCCGGCGAGTCCGATCTCACCGAGGGAGTCGCGCGCGGACTCGGCCTCGGCGCGCGAGACGTAGGGGCCGAACTTCACGCGCTTGAGGCCGCTCGCGTCCTCGATCCACGGCGACGGGTAGCGCGCGGCAAGGCGCTCGCGCAGCTTCAGGGCGTTTTCCTGCGAGCCGAACGCGCCCGCCTGCACGGCCCAGCCCGTGGCCGCGGGACGGGCGGACGGCGCCGCGGGCTCGCCCTTTACCGCGGTGTTCGCGGGGGTCGGGGCGGGCGGCTCGTCGCTCCTCGCGCGGATTCTCGAGTTGTCGCCAAGCGTCACGACGCGCAGCGTCACGGGCACGACGCCGTCCGCGACCGAGCCGAGCTCGGCGGCGGCGGCCTTCGAGAGGTCCACGATCCGCCCGGCCACGAAGGGGCCGCGGTCGTTGACCTTGACGCGGACGGATTTTCCGTTCTTCTCGTTCGTGACGTCGACGACCGTGCCGAGCGGCAGCGTGCGGTGAGCGGCGGAGACCTTCTCGGGACGGAACGTCTCGCCGGATGCGGTCGGCAGGCCGTCGAACTCCTTCCCGTACCACGACGCGAGGCCGCGCTCGACGGCGCCGGGGGGCGGCGTCGGGGGAACGTAGGTCTTTGTTCCCGGAGTCGACGAGCAGGCCAGAAGAAGGAGACAGGAGAGGAAGAGGGGGATTTCTTCGAAGGTGAAGAGGGCCGGGCTACGACCGAGCCACGAAGGGCCGGCGGTGCGGCGGGCAGCCGCCATATTCACCTTCAAAGAAGATCTTCTCTTCTCTTCTCTCTCTTTCGCCTCAAACCCGAACCTCCTCGTGCGTCTCGCCGGAGGCGGCGGCCGGGTCGCTCGCGAGGATGGGTTCGATCTCGACCTCGAGGAACTCGTCCACCTGCTCTGGCGCGCGCCCGATGAAGCGTGCGGGATCGGACGCGGCCTGGATTTCGGCTGGAGTCAGCCCGAAGGTCGGATCGGCCGCGATCCGGAACAGCAGGTCGTTCTCGGCGCCCTCGTTCTTCATCCGGTCGCCCGCGGCCAGCGCGAGCACGCGGATCTTCTCGTGCAGCGTCTGGCGGTCGCCGCCCTTCTTCGCGGCCGCCATGAGCACGTTCTCGGTCGCGAGGAACGGGATCTCGGCGTCGAGGCGGCGGCGGACGACGCCGGGGTGGACGATGAGGCCGTCCGCCACGGAGTCCCAGAGCAGGAGGATCGCGTCCGCCGAGAGGAACGCCTCGGCGAGGGCGAGGCGGCGGTTCGCGGAGTCGTCCAGCGTGCGTTCGAACCACTGTGTCGCGTGCGTCCAGTTTCCGTTGTCCGACACCGAGAGGAGCCAGCGCGACAGCGCGTTCATGCGCTCGCACTTCATCGGGTTGCGCTTGTACGGCATCGCGGACGAGCCGACCTGTTTCTTCCCGAACGGCTCCTCGACTTCCTTGAGATGCTGCAGGAGCCGGACGTCGTTCGCGAACTTCGAGGCCGACGACGCGAGGCCCGAGAGCGCCGAGAGGACGAGCGCGTCCTGCTTGCGCGTGTAAGTCTGGCCCGAGATCAGGAGCCGGTCCGGGAAGCCCGCCTTCTCCGCCACGAGCTTGTCGAGGCTCTCGGCCTTGTCCGCGTCGCCGTCGAAGAGCGCGACGAAGGAGGCCTGGGTCCCGGTGGCGCCCTTGCAGCCGAGGAATCGCAGCTCGTCGGCGCGGCGGACGATCTCGCGGTGGTCGAGCGCGAGGTCCTGCAGCCACAGGCACGCGCGCTTGCCGACCGTGGTGGGCTGCGCGGCCTGAAAGTGCGTGAAGCCAAGGCACGGGAGATCGCGGTAGGCGCGCGCGAACCGGGCCAGCCGCCCCATGACGCGCACGGTCCGCGTCGCGAGGAGCCGGAGCGCCTCGCGCAGAAGGAGCAGGTCCGCGTTGTCGCCCACGAAGGCCGACGTCGCGCCGAGGTGGAGGACGCCCTTGGCGGCCGGGGCGACGTCGCCCAGCGCGTGGAGGTGCGCCATGACGTCGTGCTTGGTCTCGCGCTCGTAGCGATCCGCGGCGTCGAGCTCGGCGTCGGTCGGGACGAGGTGAGCGCGCAGGGCTTCGAGCGATGCCTCGGGGATCGGGAGACCGAGCTGCTTCTCGGCCTCGGCGAGCCACAGCCAGAGTCGGCGCCACGCGGTGAACTTCGACCGCGCCGAGAACAGGGCGGACATCTCGGCGGACGCGTAGCGCGTCGTGAGGGGATTCTCCCAGCGGTCCGCGGGCGACCCGTTCATTCCTCTTCCACCTCATCGTCGGTCGGAAGGCGGAATTCCTTGACGTTGTCGTTGCCGCAGATGGCGCAGAACGCGCTCAGGACGCCCTTCTTCTCTTCGTACTCGAACGAGTAGCAGGGGGTGTCGCAGTTCAGGCAGACGACGAAGGCAACCTCTTCCATGCGCTCTCCCCGAAGGCCCCTCAGGTTAGCATCACGAAGGCGGCTCCGGGGCCGCCGGATATGACGCTTCGCATCGAATCCGAAATCGGCCGCCTGCGCACCGTTCTCGTCCACGAGCCCGGCCGCGAGATCGACCGGATGGTTCCGGCCATGATGCAGGACCTCCTGTTCGACGACATCCTCTTCGGGGCCCGCGCCCGCGAGGAGCACCGGCGTTTCCGGCAGGTCCTGAAGTTCGTCGCGGACGAGGTCCTCGAGGCCCGTGACCTTCTCGAAGAGGTCCTCCAGGACGCGGGCGCCCGCAACGCGATCCTCACGGAGCTCGCAACGCTGCTCGCGTGGCCGCCCGCCGTGCTCGTCGCCCTGAACGACCTGCCGGCCGACCGCCTTGCGGCCGGTCTCGTGGAGGGGATCGAGCACCCGCGGCCGGAGATCACGGGCTCGCTCGACTCGCTCTACCTTCTGCCGCCCCTTCCGAACTGGTTCTTCCAGCGCGACCCGGCCGTCGTCCTCGGAGACCGCGTGATCCGGAGCGCGATGGCGACGCGCGCCCGCTGGCGCGAGCCGCTCCTTTCGGGGGCCATCTTCGCGTTCCACCCCCGCTTCGGCCGGCGTTCCGACGCGTTCTGGTTCCGCGAGTTCGCCGCCGAGGAGAAGAGCCTGTCCCTCGCGCGCATGCGGCCGACGCTGGAGGGCGGCGACGTCCTCGTGATGTCGCCCGAGACGCTCGTGATCGGCTACTCGGAGCGCACCGAGAAGATCACGATCGAGCGCCTCGCCGAGGCGCTCCGCAAGGAAGGGTCGCCCGTCAAGCGCATCCTCGTGGTCGCGATCCCGCCGCAGCGCGCGACGATGCACCTCGACACGATCTTCACGCGGCTCTCCGAAGGGGAGTGCCTCTGCCATGCCCCGATGATCCTGCCGGGAGGCGCCGAGGAGGTCGACGTCTACGAGGCCGACCTCACGGGGCGCGAGGTGTCGTGGACGACGAAGGACGACCTCCTGTCGGCGCTCCGCGCCTGCGGAGTCGACCTCGAGCCGATCCTCTGCGGCGGCTCCGACCCCATCGATCAGCAGCGCGAACAGTGGACGGACGGCGCGAACCTCTTCGCGCTCGCGCCGGGCCTCGTCCTCGGCTACGACCGCAACATCCGGACGGCGGACGAGCTCGCGCGGCACGGCTACCGCATCCTGTCGGACGACGACTTGTTGCTCGGGCGCGAAACGCTCGAGCGAAAGAAACCGGTCAAGCAGGCGATCCTCATGTCGGCCCCGGAGCTCTCCCGCGCGCGGGGAGGCCCTCGCTGCATGACGATGCCGCTCGTGCGCGATCCGGTGTGAGAATGGAAAGACGATGCGACGCAAAGACCTGATCTCGATCCACGACCTCTCGTCCGCCGAAGTGGGTGCGCTCCTCGTCCGTGCGGCGGACATCAAGACGCGGCCGCGCGAGCACCGCGCCGCTCTCTCCGGGAAGATCCTCGCGATGATCTTCGAGAAGTCCTCGACGCGGACGCGTGTCTCGTTCGAGGCCGGGATGACGCAGCTCGGCGGGGCGGCCCAGTTCCTCTCGTCGCGCGACATCCAGCTCGGCCGCGGCGAGCCCGTCTCCGACACGGCGCGCGTTCTCTCGCGCTACGTGGACGGGATCATGGCGCGCACGTTCGCGCACCAGACGGTCCTCGACCTCGCGACGTACGCGACGATCCCGGTGGTCAACGGCCTCACGGACCTCCTCCATCCCTGCCAGGCGCTGACGGACTACTTCACGATGTCGGAGAAGTTCGGGAACCTGAAGGGCCTGAAACTCGCCTACGTCGGCGACGGCAACAACATGGCGCACTCGCTCATGTACGGCGGGCCGAAGTGCGGCGTGGACGTCGCGATCGCGACGCCGAAGGGCTACGAGCCCGACGCCGGGGTCACGGCGAACGCGAAGGCCGACGCGGCCGCCGCGGGGACGAAGATGCTCGTCACGAACGACAAAGACGAGGCCGTGGCAGGCGCGCACGTCGTTTACACGGACGTCTGGGCCTCGATGGGGCAGGAGGCCGAGCAGGCGAAGCGCGTCAAGGACTTCGCGGGCTGGACCGTTTCGAGCGCGCTCATGGCCCGCGCGCACAAGGACGCCGTCTTCATGCACTGCCTGCCCGCGCACCGCGGCGAGGAAGTCGCCGCGGACGTCTGTGACGGACCGCGCTCGGTGATTTACGACGAAGCTGAGAACCGCCTTCACGTCCAGAAGTCGATCCTCGTCACGCTGATGGGAGCGCCCTGAGGCTCCACGCCCGTCTCCTCGCCGGGGCCGCGGCGATCGCGGTGCTCGCGTCGTTCGCGCCCGGGTGCCGGAAACCGCAGCGGCCCGGCGCCCCCGGCGCGACGGCCGACGACCGTGCGGTCGTGACGCTCGACAAGGTTCCCGGGCGCACCGAGCCTTCGGCGACGTCCGCGGCCGCTTCGACGCTCGTGCGCGGAACGCCGGTCAGGATCCGCGAGGCGAAGGGAGACCTGCTGCGCGTGTCGGCACCGGGCGGAGACGTCTGGGTGCCGGCCGCGGCCGTCGAGAGGCTCGCCGACCGCGAGGCGCGCGAGGCGCGTGCCGAGGCCGTCAAGGCCTTCGAGGCCCAGCCGGGGCGCGCCGTCGAGCCGTGCCCGATCCTCCTCGCCCCCGACTACGGCGCCGCGCGGTGGGGCACGCTCGAGGACGGCGACGACGTGGACGTGGTCCTCGCCGACCACGACTTTTTCGGCGTGCGCCTCGCGGGAAAGATGCTCGCGTTCGTGCCGGCCCGCTCGATCCGGCTCCTGCCGTCCGCGGTCGCGCCCGCGCCGGGCGCTCGGCCGGGCAGGGGCGTCTCGCCCGAAGTCCGGGCTCTCGGCGTGCCGGACCGCGAAACGCAGCCCACGCCGCGCACCTCGGCGCCGCCGGCCGGTGAGATCCCCGCGGCGGGTTTCGCACCCGTCGAGCCGCCGGCACCGGGTGCGACGAAGGCGGCCCCGCTCACCTCGCTCCCCGAGGGGTCCGAGCTGCCCGTCCTCGTGACGCGCGCCGACCCGCAGTATCCGGAGGCGGCCCGGAGGGTCAAGTTGAGCGGCGACGTCGTGCTGCGCGCCGTCGTGGAGGCGAACGGCACGATCGGCCGGATCGACGTCGTGACGGGCGCCCCGTTCGGGATGACCGAGGCCGCGACGGACGCGGTGAGGAAGTGGACGTACCGCCCCGCGCGCGTGAACGGGCAGCCGGTGGCTGTCTGGAAAGTGATCCGCGTCAGGTTCACGCTGCGTCCCGAGCGCGAACCGCCTCCGGACTGACGGTGCGGCACCTATAATCGCGGCCTTCTCATGCCGCTCATGGAGATCGTCTACGAGGTCGAAGGTCAGACCCGCCGTTACCTCCTTTCGGGGGACGACGTTTCGATCGGCCGTTCGAGCGAGAACGGGATCGTCCTCAACGATTTCTCCGTCTCGCGCAAGCACGCGCTCCTGTCCGAGAGCGGCGGCGCCTGGACGATCGAGGATCTGAAGTCGACGAACGGCCTCAAGGTCAACGGCGAGTTCATGCCGTCGGCCCGGATCCATGCCGGGGACGTGCTCACGGTGGGGACGTTCACGCTCGCGGTGAAGGAGCAGCCGACGTTCCGCGGGCACGCATCGGTGTCGATCAGCGACTCGAGCGCGACGTTCGTGCGGTCCATCGCGGACTTCAACCGCGACTTCGGTTTCGACGCCCCTGCGGCCGTGAAGGCCAAGGAAGACCTCGCCGGCACGATGGCGGGGCGACGGCCCGCGACGCGCGAGAAGGTCTTCGAGGCGATGGTTTTGGTCGCCCGCACGCTGATCGAAGCGCGCGAGGTCGGCCAGATCCTCTCGAAGGTCGTCGACCTGCTCTTCGACTTCCTCCCGGCCGAGCGCGCCGTCGTCGTCCTGCGCGAGGAGGACGGCCGGCTCACTCCGACGCTCGCCAGGCGCCGCGGCAAGGAAGGGCCCGATCCGGAGGCCTCGTTCTCGCACACGATCGTCGAGTCCGTCGTGCGCGACCGCGTGGCCGTGCTCACGTCCGACGCGCTCGCGGACGACCGCTTCGAGGCCGGGCAGTCCATCCGCATCCAGCAGATCCGCTCGGCGATGTGCGTCCCGCTCTGGGACCGCGACCGCGTGATCGGCGCGCTGCACGTCGACACGCCGCTCAAGACGGGCACGTTCACGGCCGACGACCTCGACCTCCTGACCGC
>JBDTTJ010000143.1:0-8199 GCA_039930645.1 Acidobacteriota bacterium | reverse complement strand
TGCCGTCGAGGCCCGACGCCGAGCGGAGCCTCCTGGGCGCCGTCCTGATCGACGGGGCGCTCCTTTCCCGGGTGATGGAGTTCCTCGCCCCGGACGACTTCGCGGCCGAGCCGCACCGCGTGATCTACGAGGCCGCGCTCGCGCTCGCGGACCGGCGCGAGGGCATCGACCTCGTCATGGTCCAGGGCGAGCTCGAGAAGACGGGCCGGCTGGAGCGGGCGGGCGGGCCGGCCTACCTCTCGTCCCTCGTGGACGTCGTCCCGGACGTCGAGAACGTCGAGGGCTACGCCCGGCTCGTCCGCGAGGCGTCACTCCGGCGCCTCGTGATCCTCCAGTCGCGCCGCGCGATCCGCGAGGCCGTGTCCGCCCCGGACGCCGAGACCGTTCTCGAGAACGCCCAGCGCGAGCTCGTCGAGATCGCGAAGGGCTCGATCAGGGGCGGCTTCGTGAAGCTCTCGCACATCGCCGAGAAGAACGAGGTGGAGATCCAGAACCTCCACGGCCGCGGCGGGATGCTCACGGGCCTGCCGTCCGGCTTCACGCGCCTGAACGCGCTGACGCAGGGCCTCCAGAAGACCGACCTCATCGTCGTCGCGGCCCGTCCCGGCATGGGCAAGACGGCCTTCGCGCTGAACATCGCGGCGACGCTCACGATCCGCGAGAAGCACGTCGTCGGCTTCTTCTCGCTCGAAATGTCGGCCCAGCAGCTCGGCTTCCGCATTCAGTGCTCGGAGGCGCGCGTGAACCTTCAGCGCCTGCGCGAGGGGCGCCTGAGCAAGGAAGAGAAGAAGGCGCTGTTCTTCTCGACGCAGCAGATGCGCGAGGCGAATCTCTTCGTGGACGACACGCCCGCGATCACGCTCCTCGAGATGCGCGCGCGCGCCCTGCAGCTCAAGCAGCGGCACGGCCTCCACGCCCTGTTCGTGGACTATCTCCAGATCATGGGAACGCGCGGCAAGGTGGAAAACCGCACGCAGGAGGTCAGCGCGTTCTCGCGCGGCCTCAAGGCGCTCGCCAAGGAGCTCGATGTGCCGGTCATCGCCCTCTCGCAGCTGTCGCGCCGCACGGAGCAGCGCGGGGCCGAGAAGGAGCCCGTGCTCAGCGACCTGCGAGAGTCGGGCGCCATCGAGCAGGACGCCGACGTCGTCCTTTTCCTCTCGCGCCCCGAGTACTACGACAAGGACACGGAGCAGAAGAACATCTGCGACGTCATCATCGCCAAGCAGCGGAACGGCCCGACGGACCGCTTTACGCTCGGGTGGTCGGGCGAGTACACGCGCTTCTCCGACCTCGCGATGATGAGCGAAGGCCCCGGGCTGTGACCTCGGTGCTCCGCCCGACGCGGGCCGTCGTCGACCTCGACGCGGTGGCGTCGAACTTCCGCGTGCTCGGCGCCGGCCTGCCGCCCGGCTGCAGGGTTCTGCCGGTCGTGAAGGCGGACGCCTACGGGCACGGCGCCGTGCACGTCGCGAGGCGCCTCGCGAAGGAGGGCGCGACGGCCTTCGCGGTCGCCGCCGTGGAGGAGGGGCTAGAGCTCAGGAAGGCGGGCATCACGCATCCGATCCTCGTCATGGGCTGGATCGGGAACGACCAGCTTTCTTCCCTCGCGGAGGGTGGGCTTACTGCGAATGTCCATTCGGTGGAGCAGGGCGAGGAATTGAGAGATTTCTTAGAAGGTGAAGAAGGGAGAGGTGCCTCCGGCACGCCCCTCCCCGTGCACCTCAAGCTCGACACGGGGATGACGCGGCTCGGCGTGCGCCCGGAAGAGTTGCCGCGGGTCCTCGCGCTGGTCGAGAAAATGAAGAGGAAAATCTTCGTAGAAGGTGTCTTCCAGAATTTCGCCTCGGCATACGACGCGGCGTCTCCGCAGAACGAGGAGCAGACGAAAATTTTCTTAGAGGGTTTGGAGAAGGTCCGCGCGGCGGGTCATCGGCCGTCCATGATCCACATGGACAACTCGGGTGGAACGCTTTCGCGTCTGGCCTCTTCACCTTCAAAGAAATCTTCTTCTTCTTCGTCTTCCTCTTCCGTCGTGACCCACGTCCGCCCCGGCCTGGCCCTCTACGTGAAGGTCCCGGATTTCCGATCCGAAGCAAATGATTCCCTTCGGGACGTGATGTCGTTCGTCTCCGTCGTCGACCAGGTCAAGACCGTCCCCGCAGGGACTCGCGTCGGCTACGCCGGCACGTTCGTCTGCGCGCGGACGACGACGCTCGCGGTCGTCGCGGCAGGCTACGCGGACGGGGTGCGGCGGTCGCTCTCGAACAGGGGACAGGTCCTCGTCGGCGGGACGCGCTGCCCGATCGCGGGGCGCATCTCGATGGATCTCACGGAGGTCGACGTGACCGACCTGGCGTCGCCGCCCGTTCGGGGGGACGAGGTCGTCTTCTTCGGCGCGCAGTCCGGCTCTCGACTGGGCCTGGACGAGTTCGCCGCCGCGGCGGACACCGTCGCGTGGGAGGTCCTGTGCGGGATCGGGCCGCGCGTGCCGCGTATCATTGTCGAAGGCGGCCGCACCGTGGCTCAAGTGTCGAAGTTCCCGTGAAGACCGTCCTCGAGGCCATCGGGCGCCCCGTTCTGCGCCTGCTCGAGGGCGTCGGGCGCTTTTTCGAGCTGCTCGGACAGACGATCCGCGGCTTCTTCCTGCCCCCGTACCAGATCTCGATGACGGCCAAGCAGGTCGTGCGCGTCGGGGTCGACTCGGTGCCCGTCGTCTTCCTGACGGCGCTTTTCACCGGGGGCGTCCTCGCGCTCCAGACGTTCAAGGGCTTCCAGCGTTTCCACGCCGAGGGCTACATCGGCTCGGTCGTCGCCCTCTCGATGCTGCGCGAGCTCGGGCCCGTCCTCACGGGGCTCATGGTGACGGGCCGCGCGGGCAGCGCGATGGCGGCCGAGCTCGGCTCGATGCGCGTTACGGAACAGATCGACGCGCTCGTCTCCCTCGCGACGGACCCGGTCCAGTACCTCTTCGTGCCGCGCGTCCTCGCCTCGATCATCGTCGCCCCGATGCTCGTCGTCCTCGCGGACGTGACCGGCATCCTCGGCGGCTACGTCGTCGCGGTCCAGTACCTCGGCGCGAATCCCGTCGTCTACATGAACAACACGTTCCAGTACCTGAGCATGGAAGACATGACGTCCGGGCTCATCAAGGCGGCCGTCTTCGGGCTTCTCTTCTCGATGATCGGGTGCCAGACGGGCTACGACACGAAGGGCGGCGCCGAAGGGGTCGGCGCGTCGACGACGTCCGCCGTCGTCCTCGGCTCGCTCGCCATCCTCATCGCGGACTTCTTCCTCACGAAGGTGCTCTTCTGATGGCGGCGACCACGCCGTCCGCCCCGGGGCCGACCGGCGTCCCGGCGATCCGCCTGCGCGGGGTCACGAAGGCGTTCGGGCCGAAGGTCGTCCTCGACCACCTCGACCTCACGGTCGAGAAGGGAGAGTCCCTCGTCCTCCTCGGACAGTCGGGTATCGGGAAGAGCGTCCTCTTGAAGCACGTCGTCGGCCTCCTGAAGCCGGACGCGGGGTCGGTCGAGATCGACGGCGAGGACCTCTGGGCGGTCTCGGCGCGCGAACGCGACGTCCTCAGGCGGAAGTTCGGGATGTCCTTCCAGGAGGGCGCGCTCTTCGACTCCATGAGCGTGGGCGAGAACATCGCGTTCCCGCTCGTTCGCCACACGAAGCAGACGAAAAAGGAAATCGCGGACCGTGTCGCCGAGTGCCTCGAGCTGGTCCGCCTGCCCGGCACCGAGGACAAGCGCCCGTCGGAGTTGTCCGGCGGCATGCGGCGCCGCGTGGGCTTTGCCCGCGCGATCGCGCTCCAACCCCGGATTCTCCTGTTCGACGAGCCCACGACCGGGCTCGACCCGATCACGACGGACGTCCTCGTACGCGTCATCGAGGAGATGCGCAGGAAGCTGAACCCGACCGCGATCACGATCACCCATGACCTCAAGGTTGCCTTCGGGATCGCGGACCGCGTCGGCCTCCTCGCCCACGGCAAGATCGAGATCGAAATGACCCCGAAGGAATTCGAGGCTTCGGCCGACCCGCGCGTCGCGGCGTTCGTCAAGGGCGACAGCGAGCTGTCGCCGCCGGAGCTCGAACCGGAGCGGCGGCCGGGAGTCTCTCCCGCGGCCGCGCCCCCCGTATGATGGAGGCCGCATGACGACCACCGCGAAGATCGGAGCCTTCTTCGTCGCCGTGCTCGTCGCGCTCGGCGCTCTGATCCTCAAGATCGAGGACCTTCATTTCGGGAAGAAGGCGCGCACGAACACGGTCGACGCGCACTTCAAGGACGTCGCGGGCCTCGACGACAAGTCCGCCGTCCGCATCGCCGGGGTGCTGATCGGCAAAGTGGACGGAATCACGCTGCGCCCCGACGGCACCGCGGTCATCCACCTCGCGCTCGACCCGGGCGTCGAGCTGCGCAACGGCGCCTCGGCCCAGATCCGGAGCCTCGGGATGCTCGGCGACAAGTACGTCGAGCTGCAGCCGGGAACGCCGGGCGGGCCGCGCCTCGCCCAGGGCGCTCTCCTCGAAGGCGTCTCCTCGACGGGGTTCGACGACCTCACGAAGATGGCGACGGACATCGGGAAAGACCTCAAGGAGCTGTCCTCGGCGCTCGCGGGGTCCATGGGGGGCAAGCAGGGCGAGGAGAAGATCAACCGGATCGTCGACAACATTGGCGCGCTCGCCGAGGCGCTGCGCGAGCTCGTCGAGCACAACCGCGGGAACGTCGACGCGACGCTCGCGAACCTCAAGGAGTTCTCCGGCCAGATGCGCGAGACGCTCGCGCGAATGGACCGGATCCTCGACGAGAACCGGGCCACCTTCAAGTCCACGATGTCGAACGCGGACGAGATCTCCGGGAAGCTCAAGACGACGGCCGACAACCTGAACTCGATCACCGGGAAGATCGACACGGGGCAGGGCACGATCGGCAAGCTTCTGAACGACGACGAGACGCACAAGAACCTCAACGACGCGCTCACCTCGGTCAAGACCGGAGTCGAGTCGCTGAACCAGACCCTGTCTCGAATGAACCGGATCCAGCTCGACCTCGGGTTCCGCGCCGAGTACACGAGCCGCGCGGGCGACGGCAAGTACTGGTTCACGCTGGACGCGATCCCGCGCGACAACAAGTTCTATCGCCTCGAGATCGGTGCGACGCCGAAGGGCATGCGTCAGAACATCGACGAGACGACGACCGTCACGTTCCCGAACGGGAGCGAGCAGACGATCCACACGACGGGAGAGCGGTACGTCGACCAGCTCCTCCTCTCGCTCCAGCTCGGCTACCGCCTGAAGGACACGATCCTCCGCGCGGGCCTCATCGAGTCGCGCGGCGGCGCCGCGATCGAGCAGACGTTCAAGGCCGACACCTTCCGGGTCGCGGGCGAGGTCTGGGACTTCTCGCGGGACAACTACCGCGGGCACATCAAGCTCTACGGGCGCTGGAACGCGAGCCCGAACCTCTACATGACGGGCGGCGTCGACGACCTCCTCAATCCGGGCCTGCGCTCGCCCTTCATCGGCGGGGGCATCCGGTGGAAGGACGAGGACCTCAAGGGCCTCATCGGCTCGATCCCGATCCCCAAGTAAGTGGCGCGAAAGCCCGCGACCGTCTTCGCCTGCTCCGCGTGCGGAGCGCAGAGCCCGCAGTGGCTCGGGCGCTGCCCCGAATGCGGCGGGTGGAACACGCTGGCCGAGGAACGCGAGGCGCCGCGTGCCGCGGCGGCGGGGGCGGGAGTCCCGTCCACGGCGGTTCGCCTGTCCGACGTGGCCGCGGCGGAAGTGCCGCGTCTGCCCACGGGCATGGCCGACGTGGACCGTGTCCTCGGCGGTGGCCTCGTGCCGGGCTCGATCGTCCTCCTCGGCGGCGAGCCGGGGATCGGCAAGTCGACGCTGCTCCTGCAGGTGGCCTCCCGCCTGGCCGAACGCATGGGCGAGGTTCTCTACGTGAGCGCCGAGGAGTCCGCGCAGCAGATCCGGATGCGCGCCGTCCGCCTCGGGGTGGCCGCGCCCGGGCTCTTTCTCCTCGCCGAGACGAACCTCGACGCGATCCTCGACGCCGCGCGCGCCGGCCGCTACGCGGCGGTCGTCGTGGACTCGATTCAGACGATCGCCTCGCCGGCCGCGCAGGCGGCGGCGGGCTCGGTGACGCAGGTGCGCGAGTGCGCGAGCCGCCTGCAGGTCTATGCGAAGACGACGGGCGTCCCCGTGTTCCTGATCGGGCATGTCACGAAGGACGGAACTCTGGCCGGACCCAAGACGCTCGAGCACCTCGTGGACGCGGTCCTCTCGTTCGAGGGCGAGCGCTTCCACGCGCAGCGCGTGGTGCGGGCGCTCAAGAACCGCTTCGGGCCCGCGCACGAGCTCGGCGTCTTCGAGATGACGGGCTCGGGCCTCGTGGAGGTCGCGAACCCGTCCGCGCTCTACCTCGGGACGGGCGCGGGCTCGCGGCCGGGCTCCGTCGTCCTCGCCGGAGTGGAGGGCACCCGTCCGCTGCTCCTGGAAGTCCAGGCGCTGACGGTCGAGGCGAAGTACGGCTCGCCCCGCCGGACGGCGATCGGGTTCGACGGCACGCGCCTCGCTCTCCTCCTCGCCGTCCTCGAGCGCCACGGTGGGCTGAAGCTCGCGTCGCACGACGTTTTCCTCAACGTGGCGGGCGGGGCCGAGAGCGTGGAGCCGGCGGCGGACCTCGCCGTCTGCGCCGCGGTCGCGGGAAGCCTCCGCGGCCGGGCGCTCGCGCCCGGAACGTTTGCCTTCGGGGAGGTCGGCCTCCTCGGCGAGGTGCGGGCCGTCTCCGACGCGGCGCTGCGCCTCAAGGAAGCCGTCTCGCTGGGCCTGAAGATCGCCCTCGTCCCCGCAGGGAATGCGGGGGAGGCCGCCGCGTTCCCGGACCTCTCGGTCGTCCCGCTCAGGAGCGTCGAAGAGCTGCTTGCCCGGACGTGACCCCTCGGCGCGCATTCCTGCGCGTTGAGGGTCGGAGGGGTAGATGAGTCCATACGTTCCCGGCGTCGTGATCGCGGTGCTCCTCGGCTCTCCGCCGGTTGCCGCGCCCACACCGCCTGCGCAGACCGGCGGCCCTGCCACTGCCAAACCCGCTCCCGTAGCCGGCCAGAAAGCTTCGCCCGTCGCTGCGGCAGCGGGCGTCTTGATGCCGCTCACGATCCGGACGGCGCCCTTCGCCGTCACAGGCATCGGGGCGCTCGCGGCGGCCCCGGCCTTCACGCCTCTCGATGTCCGCACGCAGGCTTTTTCGGTGACCGGGACAGGCGCTCTCGTGGCGCCTCCCCCTTTCACGCCCGTCGACGTTCGCACGCAGCCATTTACGGTCACGGGCACGACCCCCCGTCAGGAGACACCGCGATGACGCACCACTCCCGCCTCAGTCTCGTCCCGGTCCTCGTTCTCGTCCTCGGATCCGCCGCCGCCTATGCCGAGGACTTCAACTTCACGGTCCCGGTCCAGGCGAGCAACCTGCCACCGAACGTCGAGGGACTCACTGTGTCGTGCGCGGCGCTTACACCTGCGCGTTTTTCGAACGGTCAGGCCAGCGTATCGGAAACCCTCGTAGCGGCACAAGTACGCGTCGCCATCACAGGGGGCGCCTACAGGGGCGATGTGGTCGTCCGGGCCACCGCCCCGCAAGGCAAAGACCCGCGAGATGCGATCAAGTACCGATGCGAGGGGTGGTTCGACGGCCACGAGCGTGGCGTCCAGACCGTGTACTTCAGAACGCCGACTCTCGTGTTCCCGCTCGCGTCGGGAGCCCCATTCAGCCTCTCGTCCTTCGGGAATCTGCCGCGCTGAAGGGTCGAGGAGCTTTCAGACCGGCCGTCCGCCGAGCAGGCGGGCCGGGAGGAAGAGGAGCGCCTTGAGGAACGCGAGGACGCCGCCGACGGCGATCCCGACCGCCTTGAAGGGGAGCAGGATCAGCCAGACGAACGGGAAGGCGACGAGCGCGACGACCGCCAGCGGCCAGCAGAGGACGAAGAGGATGAGCCAGAGGAGGAACTTCGCCATCGGGGCCTCCGGAAACTGATACGGACCCGCCCGCCGGGGGTTTCGGGTTGATCCGGTTGCATCATTTTGCGCTCGCCGGCTTCCGTGCGAGCGTAGCCTCCGGAGAACCTCATGACGAAGACGCTCGACCTCTCCAAGCTCGACCTTCAGGACGCCCTCGACCTCGCCATT
>JBDTTJ010000142.1:0-8213 GCA_039930645.1 Acidobacteriota bacterium | reverse complement strand
TCTGTGCCACTTTCCTTCGGGTTGCCCCGACCGGGATTTCTCCGGCACGCTGCCCGCTGGAGTCCGGACTTTCCTCCCCTCCTTCCGCCGAGGCGTCAAGAGCGGCGACCGCCTGTCCGGCCCGAGTCGCGGGCAGTCTACCGCGAGCCGCCGTCAGTTCACGACGACCATCGGAACGTACGATCCGTCCGACGTGCGCGAACCCGCCGTCGGGCCGTCGTTCACGACGCCGTAGGCGACGAAATCCGACGTTCCGGAGGAGGGCCGGATACGCGCGAAACCGTGCGCGATTCCGGTGTCGACGAGGATCGTGTTGAACTGAGTCCACTGCCCGCCCGCAAGCGTCACCTTCTTC
The DNA here is from genome assembly GCA_039930645.1 of Acidobacteriota bacterium. Lineage (GTDB taxonomy): Bacteria > Acidobacteriota > Thermoanaerobaculia > UBA5066 > UBA5066 > Fen-183. The sequence continues at coordinate 7,858 of JBDTTJ010000142.1, read as the reverse complement.
GTGAGGACCGGCGCGGCCGCGCCCGTGTCCGCGTCGAAGACGTCCACGGTGTACTCCACGCCGGCGGTGTTTCCGGCTCGAGCATCCGCGATCGCGAGGTTCGTGCGCGCGTCGCCGTCCTGCCGGAGGCCGTAGACCCAGGCCTCGCCCTTCGCCCGCGCGGACGCGCCGACCGCGGGATACGCGAGCCCGAACGTCCCGCCGACGGCCGCGTCCGGGTTCGGGTTCGAGGTGCGCGCGAGCGCCGGCGCGCCCGACACGAGGAGCGTGCCACCCTGGTTGCCCGTCGCCGGGATTGCGAGGCCGAGCCCGCGCAGGTACGTGATCGCGTTCGCGACGACGAGCTGCTGCCGCGCGGCGAGCGTGGCCGTCTTCGTGCCGGAGCCCGCGCCCGAGAAGGCCGTCGACGCCGTGTACGTCAGCGTCACCGCGACCGCGCTCGACGTCGGATTCGTCAGGGTCAGGTCGCTCGTGTAGTGCGTCGCGCCCGGCAGGTCCAGGATGATCGGGATCAGTCCCTCCGTCGCGTTCGCCGGGAGAAAGCTCCCGTCCGATGTGCCTCCGCCCGCCGCGGCCCCGTCGTTCAAGACGCCGTAAGCGATGAATCGGTCGGTCCCGGACGTCAACCGGACGCGCGCGTAGCCGTTCGCGACGCCAGTCGGCGCCAGGGTGAGGACGCGGTTGTACTGGAAGAACTGTCCGGGCTGGAGGACCTGCGTGAGCGGCGCTCCGGCCGGCGCCCCGCTGTCGCCGTCGTAGATCTGGACCTCGAGCGTGACGGGCCCGGCCGCAACTCCGCTCGCGGCCCCCGGAGCGTGGACGAGCGCGAGGTTCGACCGGAACTGCCCGTTCTCCCTGAGGCCGTAGATCCACGCGTCGCCGGACGGGGCGCCGCCGGTCGCCGACGCCGTCGAGAACGTTCCGAATGCACCGCCGACGGACGCGTTCGGGTTGGGCGTCGACGTGCGCGAACCGACGAATATGGTGAGGGGATCGGACGCGCCGACGAACGTCGCGAACAGGGTCCCGAGCTTCGCGGACCCGTCCGACGGAAGCGAATAGCCGTTCGCATTCAGGAACGCGATCACGTCCGCCACTCTGAACTGGCGGCCCGCTCCGAGCCAGCGCGCGATCGTCGGCCCGGGCGTCGCGGGTGCGGGCGTCTGGGCGAAGCGCAGGAGGAGCGTGGCGTCGGAGGTGCCGCGGTTCACGGCGACGAGGTCCGACGTGTAGTGCGAGCCTCCCGCTCCGAAAACGTCGAGAACGACGGGAGCCTGGACGCCGGGTCCGGACGCAGGCGTGGCCGGCTGCGGCCCCACGGTGAGGAAGAGCGAGATGCGCCGGACGGCGGCGCCGGACGCCGCGGCAAGCGTGAGCGTGTACGTGCCGGCGGCCGTCCCGGGCGCGGCCGCGAGGGTCAGGAGCGCGTTCTGCCCGCGCGAGACGATGCCCGTCCCGGGCTCGTCCATCTTCGAGGGGCTGAAGGAAGCCGTCAGGCCCGCCGGCAGGCCCGCGAGCGTGAGTGTCGCGACCGCGTCGGCGGCGATTGCGGATTGCTCCAGCGTCGCCGTGACCGTGACCGCAAAGCCGGCCTGGACCGAGGCCACCGCCGGCGCAGCCGACAGCGCGAGGTCCGCGCCCGCCACGGCGGGCGAGGCGATCGCCGCGGCCAGGGCGGTGACGTCTGGCGAGCCGAGGCCCGTCGCAGCGTCGTAGCCGGGACCCGCGTCGTAGCCGGTGACGCCGGGAACGGAGTTCGATCCCGCCGTCACGTCGCGAAACGGGCCCGTGCCCGTCGTCGCCGTTTCCGACGTCCCGTACTGGGTCTGGCCGAGCGCGTACAGGAGCGGGTTGAGGTTGCCGAGGCGCGATCCCGCCCGCTGCGACAGGAGGGCCGCGATGCCCGCGAACGCCGGGGCCGAGGCCGACGTGCCGTAGACGCGCGCAAGGCCCGACGCGCTCCCGGAGCCGCCCATCACGATGAAGTACGGCGTGTGGCCGGCCCCGGCGACGGAGACGTCCGGCACGGCACGGCCCGTTCCCGCAGGCACCCCGGCGACGTTCTGCCAGGGCGGCCGCGAGAACAGGACGCTCAGCCCGCCGCCGGTCGCGGCAATTCCCGAGCCGACGCCGCTCTCGTTCCACGCGCCCTCGGGGATCGCACCCTTGGCGGATCTCTTCGTGACCGGGTCGTTGGTGGCGCTCCAGTACGCGGACGGAGCCGACGTGTCGAGGTACTGCGTGCCTCCGACGCACGTCGCGTACGGCGAGGATCCGAGGCCGTTCACGGAGCGGACCGTCCCGGTCGTCGCGGACTGGCTCTCGCAACCGGCGGCGCCGCTGTCGCCGGACGACACGAAGGATGTCGTCCCCTGCGCTGCGGCCTGGGCCCAGATGTTCGTGTAGAAGATCGTGTCGGAATCCGCGAAGTCGTTCTCGCAGGCCCCGTAGGACAGGTTGAGGACGTCCGCGACGTCGTTGTTCACCGCGTACAGCGCGGAGAGATCGACGCCGTAGGACGGGAGGGTCGTCTTCGACACGACGAGCAGGACCTGGGCGGCCGGCGCGACGGCGCCCGCCCACTGGATGTCGAGGTCGGCCTCGATCTCGTCCCCGTTGATCCCGGCGTCCGGCCCGTTCAGGACGACCTGCGGGTCGTTCGCCGGCAGGCCGAAGTACTGCCGGAAGAACCGCGTGTCGGCCACGGTCACGTTCGTCTGCGCGAGGATCGCGATCTTCCGTCCCGTCCCGTTTATCCCCGCCGCGGCGAGCGCGTCGATCCCGTAGATCGTCGCGAAGTCCGCGGGCGCGAGGACGTGGCGACCCGAGCCGTCCGTGTACGCGGGGGTCCGGCGCGCGAGCGCCCTACGCCGCGGGAACGAGTTGAGAGACAGCAGGCCGGCGGTTCGGCGCGCGAGCCCGGCCGGCAGCCGCGCCGGGCGGACGTTGGCGACGCGAATCGCGCCGTCCACGAACACTTCGCGAAGCTCGGTCGCGAAGGCCCTCTCGACGTCGGCGGCTCGCCCGGAGAAGAGGAGGGCCGTGCGGCCCGCGGGAACGTCCTCCACCTCGAGGCCGTTCGCCTCGAGGTGGGCGCGGAGGGCCGCGACGTCGGCCTCGGGGGCGCCGAAGCGGCGGCCGAACTCCTCCGGCGTGATCCATCGCCTGAAATCGGGCGAGGACGGATCCTGCTGCGACTCGAGAAATCGCTCGAGACGGGCGCGGTCGCGCGCGGGCAGGACGAGGATCGCGCGCGTGAACCGGACGTCGCCGTCGAGGCGCCCGACGTCCACGGACCGCGAGACCTCGGCCGGCACCGGCGCCACGCCCTGGAGGACGTCCTCGGGACGCACGGCGATCGCCGTGGCGGCCCCGAGGAGCAGGACGGCGGCGGCGGTCGACAGAAGCGGGAGGCGGGACTTCATCGCATGTTCCTCCGACAGGGAGTGCACGAGTCGTGCCGGGACTGACGGGTCAGGCCGGCGGCGTGGGTTCCTGCCGGGTGCGGCGCCTTCCGAACAGATCGAGGAATCGCGCCATCCGGGGGACCGTGAGGACGAAGAGCAGCCCTACCGCCATCACGACGACGAGCGCGACGAGCGGCAGGAAGATCGCAACGAGACTCTGGAGGAACGCGACAACGTCCTCCGCGAGGGACAGTCCCGCGTTCGCGACGCCGAACGTGACCGCCGTCGACGTGAGACGCGTCGCGCTCTTCACGAGGTGCGACGCGAGCGCGACTCCCCCGCCGGCGCCGCCGGCCACGACGTTCAGCGCGGTCGATCCCTCGGGCTGCACCGCAGCGATCGCGACGAGAGCGCCGACGAGCGGCCGCACGATCGAGTGGAGCAGATGCCAGAAGTGGTCGAGCCCCGGGATCTTGTCCGCGAAGAACTCGAGGAGGAAGAGCACGGCGGCCGCACTGAGCGCGGGCGTGGAGGCGAGCAGGCGCGCGATCGCACCGGTGTAGTCCTCGGGAAAGAAGCGCGCCATCGCTCCGTAGACGAGGAGGACGGCGTAGGAATTGAGACCGGCGGCCGCCGAAAGGCCGAGCCCCGTACCGAAGAGCTGCGGGAGGTTGTTCATCTCAGGACTTCGCGTTGATCTCGGCGAGCGCCTGCTGAGCGCGGCGGTTCACGGGATCGAGACGCATGACCTCTTTCAGGGCCTTCACGCGCTCGGGCCCGTTGCGCTCGTAGGCACAGGCCTCGGCCAGCTCCCACCAGAGGTCGACGCTGTCGGGCATCTTCTTGACCGCGCGGCGCATCGTCTCGGTCGCCTGCCGGATCCACTTGGGGTTCTTGCGCTGGATGCGGGAGAGAAGCACCCAGTACTCCTTCTGCTCGGAGTCGAACTCGACCGCCTGCCGGATCATTTCGTAGGCGGGGAAGTAATCCTCCTCATCGTAGAGGGCCTTGGCACGCACGTAGTTCTTGCGCGCGATGTCCTTCTGAACCTCGACGGTCGGCTCGGTGCCCGGCAGGGCCACCGTGTCCCCGCGGATTTCCTGCGACCGGTCGTACTGCGCGCGGCTCTCGGGCGAGCGGAAGACGCGCTCGGCCTCCCGGACGCGGCCGAAGAGCGCCTCGAGCGCGTCGCGGTCCTCGGCGAGGTGCGACTTGAGGTGCTGGTCGGGATGGAACAGCCGGGCCCGCTCGTGGATCGCGCGCGCGAGCGCCTCGGGAGCGACGTCGCGCTCCACGCCGAGCACGTCGTAATGGCTCGCCCAGTCGAGGCGGCGCCAGGTGCGGCGCACCAGGTCGCGCTGGAGGTCGGACTGTTCGGCCACGCGGGCCGCCGGCGCGGCGCCGGCCACGTCGACGTTCAGGAGAAGCAGCCCCTCGGGAACGCCCGATTTCTCGACCGTTCGCCCGGGCGCCACGAGGTGGACGAGTCCCGTCCCCGCGAGGCGCGCGACCACGCGCTGGTCCGGGTGGATCTGCTCCACGGTCATGGCGCCGTCGATGCGCCCGAGCACCTCGGCCTCGACGGCGGACACCGTAAAGGCCTGGTACCGCAAGAGGAGGTCCGGCGCGAAGACGGGCCTCGCCGCGGGCGAGAGCGGTGTGTTGAGCTGGGCGGCAGGAGCCGGGAGCCGGCGCAGCGCCTCGAGAAGGAGGCCTCCGGTGGGCCGCTCCGCACGGACGGGCACGTCGGCCGCGCTCTCGAGCGGGGACACGGTGAAGACGCCGTTCGTCCAGCGAAACGTCTCGAAGAACAGGCGCTCGGAAAGGGCGCGCACCGCCGCGTCCGCGACGTAGTCGGCAACCGCGCCGGACTCGGTGAGGGCGCGCGCGAGGCCGCGTCCGGGCTCGGCGAGCGCCTTCTCGAACGCCGACATGAGCAGGCTCTCGTCGGCGAGGCCGAAGGTCCGGAGGAGGTCGCCGACGAGCTGCGCCTCGCGGTTCGAGGCGGCCGACAGGATCTGGCCCCGGTCGAACCAGAACGTCCGTTCCTCGCCGCGGTACGAGACGAGGAGCTTCGCCGTCGCGCGCTCGCGATAGAGCATGCGGATGACTTCTGCGAACGGCGTCCGCTCGAGGGACCCCCCCGTCGTGATGCGATTACGCGTGTCCGAACGCTCGGAAACCATTGGCGCAAAGTGTAGCAGCGCGAAGGCTTCCGGCCGGGGAGAATCAGCGCGCCGCGGACCGCCAGCGCGCGATGCGCGCGGCGACGCTCTTGCCCGCGACGGCCGCGAGGGCGTCCTCGCTGGCGGCGAGGACCGCTTCGGAACCGCCGAAAGCCGAAAGAAGCGTCTTCACGCGCGCGGGCCCGAGGCCCGGCACGTCGAGCAGCGGGCTCTCGAGCGCGCGCTTGCCGCGGGCGCGCCGGTGGGACTTCAGGCCGAAGCGGTGCGCCTCGTCCCGCGCGCGTTGGAGCAGCTTGAGGCCGGCGTTCGTCCGGGCCAGAACGATCGGCGCCGAGCGCCCGGGCACGAAGACCTCTTCTTCGCGCTTGGCGAGGCCCGCGGCCGGCATCTCGATTCCAAGCCGGTCGAGCGCCGCGAGCGCGGCCGAGAGCTGCCCTTTTCCTCCGTCGATCAGGAGGAGGTCCGGCAGCGGCCGCCGTTCGTCCGCGACGCGCGTGTAGCGGCGCGTGACGGCCTCCGAGATCGACGCGAAGTCGTCCACGCCGTCGCGCTCGATCCGGAAGAGGCGGTATTCGTCCTTCTTCGGCTCGCCGTCCACGAACACGACGCACGACGCGTACGTCTGGGCGCCCTGGAAGTGGGAGATGTCGAAGCACTCGATCCGCGAGGGCCTCGAGGGCAGCTCGAGGGCGCGGGCGAGCGCGAGCGTGGCCTTCTCTCCGCGCTCCCGCACGCGCCGGAACCGGCGGAAATGGTTCTGGCGCGCGTTGTCGCGCGCGATCCGGACGCGGTCGAACGCGGCCCCGCGCCGCGGCGTCCGGAAGAGGACGCGGGAGCCCCGACGCTCCGACAGCCACGCTTCGAGCGGCGCGAGGGCCTCGTCCGGGACGTCCACGGGAAGATGAACCTCCCGAGGCAGAAAGCCCGGCGCGACGGTGTCGTAGTACTGCGACAGCAGGGCCACCCAGAACTCTTCGGGGTCCGGGTCTCCGATGCCTTCCCAGAAGAACTCCCTCGAATCGAGAACGGCGCCGCCGCGCACGAAGAGGACCGAGACGGCGAGGTTTCCGTCGCCCTGAAACTCGCCGAAGACGTCGACGTCCTCTCCCGACACGGACTGGACCCGCTGCTTTTCGGCGAGCTCCGCCACCGTGCGGAGGCAGTCGCGGTAGGCGGCCGCCATCTCGAACCTCTCGGCGTCGGCGGCTGCGCGCATCTTGTCCTCGAGCCGTGGGCCGAGCTCGTCGTTCCGCCCCGACAGGAAGAGCAGGACGTCCTGCACCGCGTCCGCATAGGCCTCAAACGTGGTGAGGCCCGAGACGCACGGCCCGAGGCAGGCGTGCATGTCGTAGTAGAGGCAGGGGCGCGGGAGCTTGCCGTCGATCTCGATGCGGCAGGTGCGGATCTGGAAGATCCGCTGCACCATCTTCATCGCCCCGCGGCACGTTCGGGCCGGGAGGAACGGGCCGAAGTAGCTGTGGCCGTCCCGGAGAACCTTGCGGGTCACGAGAGCGCGCGGCCAGGCCTCCCCCGTCGTGACCTTGATGTAGGGGTACGTCTTGTCGTCGCGGAGGACGATGTTGTAGCGCGGACGGTTCTTCTTGATGAAGGCGTTCTCGAGGGCGAGCGCCTCGCTCTCCGTCTTCGAGACGACCGTGTCGATGGAAGCGAATTCGGCGAGGAGAGCCTCGGTCTTCGGGTGTTTTGGCCCGGCGTGGAAGTAGGACGCGAGGCGCTTGCGGATCGAGCGCGCCTTGCCGACGTAGAGGATCTTCCCCTCGGCGTCCTTGTACAGGTAAATCCCGGGCTGGTCGGGATACAGGGAGAGATCCGGAGGGGCGCCCACGACCCGATTCTAGGGAGGCGGGCAAGTCCCCGTCAGAACACCTTGCCGAGACGCGACGCAAGCGTCGACATCTTCACGTACCCGAAGAAGCGGCCGCTGCCGAGAAGACCGATCGCGTCCGGCACCTTCGTCCGAGGGTCGTTGGAGTAGAGAGTCCCGAAAGCCCTCTTCGTGAAGGCGTGGAACGCGGAGTCGTACGGGTACCACCACGGCATCGCGGCCGAGTTCCCCATGTCGACGCTCACGTGCTTGATGTTCACGAGCTCGTGGAGGCCGAATGCCGCATGGCTGCGCCCGACGCCGGACTTCTTGACGCCGCCCCACGTCGCGGTGGGCTCGCCGAACGAGAACAGGTGGTCGTTGATCGTCACGGTGCCCGCGTGAAGCTCCTCGACGAGCCGCTGCGCCGTCTTGCGCGA
>JBDTTJ010000141.1:0-8253 GCA_039930645.1 Acidobacteriota bacterium | reverse complement strand
GTCGGGCGGAGCATCGCGTGGCCCCAGCGCGCGAAGTCCATCCGCGTCACGAGGGACGGCAGGTCCGCATGCGCGCGCGACAGATCGGCAAGAACCGCGGCCGCGAGGTCCTTCCACTCGGCGGAGAGGAGGCGCTCGCGCGCCTTCACGGGCTCCTCGTCGGTGAACGGGAGGTAGTACGTGAAGACCGTCGAGCCGTGGTCCTTGCCCGTCTGGTGCGTCGCGACGACGTAACCGAGCGAGCGCGAGTCGTAGAGGACGTTGTCCCACGCGAGGGGATGGCCCGTCTCCTTCGGGCGGCCCGAGAGCGTGACGTTCGCGACGAGCCACGGGGCGTACGAGAGGGCGTCGAGCCACGCCGGAGGCGCCGCCCGCCACGGAGCGTAGACATGCCGGGCCGCGTACTTCGGGAGCGCGAGGATCGCGTCCCTGGCCTCGAGGGCCACGACCTCCTGCGTCTTCGCGTCGAGATAGCGCAAGCGGACGGGTGCGCCCTTCGCCGTCGACGGCGTGACGTCGAAGACGAGCGCCCGCGCGTCGATCTTTCCCGCCGCGGATTTCGCGAGGTGGGTCACGAGCCGGCCGTTTCCCTCTGGCCACGTCAGGAAGTCGGACGGCTCCTCGTCCTCGTCCTCCCCGGGCAGGCGCGAGGCGTTGTAGTGGATGCCGGCCCACGCGGAGATCCGGTCGAGGTTCGTCCCGAAGTCGTCGCGGCACCCGTACTCGGCCAGCCAGCGCAGGCGTTTCGACGTGAAGCCGTTCGCGTCCAGCCACTCGGCCATCGTCATCCTGTCGAGCGCGAGGAGGTCCGGGTCGTCCGAGGAGCGGCGCGTCGGGATCGCGAACGCGCGGCGCCCCTTTGCGTCCTTGCGGCCGGCGAGCGCGTCCATGAGGACGCGGAAGCGGTTCACCTGCTCGACGTCCGCGCGCGAGGCCCCCTCGTACGGGTAGAGGCCCGCGTGCCAGCGGTTGCCGTAGTAGAGGCGCTCCTCGGGTTCTCGGCAGAGCATTTCTTCCGCCCACTCGGGAGCGCCGTCCGCGGCGCGCCCGACGAGCGCGCCGACCTCCTCGAGGACGGCCTCGAGCGCGGGGTTGCGGAAGGCCGGGACGGGGACGTAGTGGGCGCCCCACGGAAAGAGGCTCACGTCGCTGCCGCCCGAGACGGCGGTGCCGCCCGGCTCGGGCTCGAGCTCGAAGACGCGGAAGTCCCCGTCGCCCGCGCGCGCGAAGCGCCACGCGGCGGAGAGGCCGGATACGCCGCCGCCGACGATCGCGGTCCCGACTCTTTCCGTTCGCACGGCGGGGCGCGCGAGGAGGTCGCCGTTCCGCAGGAGGTGGCCGAGCGAGACGTCGGGCACGGCGAAGCCGCCGGGGAACTCGAGGGCGCGCACGTCCTTTCGCGAACAACCCGCGAGGGCCGACGCGAACGCCGCGAGCGCGGGGGCCCCGACGAGCGACGCGATGGCGTCGCGTCGCGTCAGTCGAAGCGCTTCCACTCGCGCTCGTATGTTCGGACGAGGACCTGGTCGTTCAGGCGGTTCACCGGGGACTCCAGCGGGCCCGTGTCGGGCCCGAAGACGAAGAGCGAGGGGAGAAGCTCCGCCGAGAGTGCGCGGAGGTGCTCGGGTAGAGCGGACCCGACCGTGAACGGCCGCTTTGCCGCCAGGACGAAGCCCCACTCGCCAAACGACGGCACCGCGACGTGGTACGCCTTCGTCGTGAAGCCGGCGGACTTCAGCGTCGCGTCCACGATCCAGAAGCTGCGGCGCGCAAAGAGGGGAGACGTGGACTGGACGGACACGACGCCCTCCGGGTCGAGCCGTCTCGCGAGGAGCGTGTAGAAGCGCGACGTATAGAGCTTCCCGACCGCGTAGCTGTTCGGGTCGGGGAAATCCACGATCACGACGTCGAAGAGGTCCTTCGACGCGGCGATCCAGACCATCGCGTCGTCGTTGACGACGCGCACTTTCGGCGACGCGAGGGAGCCGCCGTTCAACGCCGTAAAGAGCGGGTGCGTCTTCGCCAGCCCCGTCATCCCCGGGTCGAGGTCCACGAGCGTGACGCTCTCGACCTCGGGGTGTTTGAGGATTTCGCGTACGGCGAGGCCGTCCCCGCCGCCGAGGACGGCGACGCGCCGCCCGCGCCCCCCGGCGGCCGCGAACGCCGGGTGAACGAGCGCCTCGTGGTAGCGGTACTCGTCCACGGACGAGAACTGCAGGTGTCCGTTCAGGAAGAGCTGGAAGCCCGCGCGGTTACGCGTCACGACGATGCGCTGGTAGGCGGTCGACTTCGCGACGATGACCTCGTCGGCGTACTGGGTCTCTTCGGCGACGGCCGTGAGGTGGTCGGCGAGGACGAACGCGGCGACGAGGACCGCGCCCGTGAGCGCCGCCCGGACGAAGAGGCCCGCCGGGTTCCCGATTCGGTCCCGGAAGAGGTGGAGCGACCAGAACGCGACCGCGACGTTCACGAGGCCGAACAGGACGGACGTCCGCGTGAGGCCGAGGCGGGGGAGGAGGACGAGCGGGAACAGGAGCGAGGCCGCGAGCGAGCCGAGGTAGTCGAACGTGAGGACCTGCGACACGAGGTCGCGGAACTCGACGACGTCCTTCAGGAGACGCATGAGGAGAGGGATCTCGAGGCCGACGAGCGTCCCGATCAGGACGACGACGCCGTAGAAAACAGGAGGGAACCACCGGGGCGAGGAGAACGCGAAGAAGAGGGCCGGGGCCGAGAGGCCTCCGATCAGCGCGACCGCGATCTCGGCGTCCACGAAGCGGCGCGCGACGCCCCGCACGATGTAGCGCGAGAGGAACGCCCCGAGCCCGAGGGACGAGAGGTAGACGCCGATGACGAGCGAGAACTGCGTAACGGAGTCACCGAGGAGGTAGCTCGCAAGCGCGCCCGCGACGAGCTCGTAGACGAGCCCGCACGAGGCGATCGCGAAGACCGTCAGATAGACGGGCGTCACGCCGCGGGCCGGGCGGTCGGCGGTCAACCGCCCGTGACCGACGCCGCGATGATGATCGCCATTGCGATCACGATCGAGCCGATCACGATCCCGAGAGCGACGTTCTGGTCCTCCTCCATCTCTTTTTTGAGGGAGAAGGGGAGGAGCCTCGGCAGGATCGCGAAGAAGACCGCGAAGATGACCATGCCGAGGACGGAGAACACGATCGTCGAGGTCACCTGATGCCCGTGCAGGTTCCACCAGTCCATCATCACTTTCCTCCGCTCCAGAAGTGGTACGTACGGTAGCCGCCGGCATTGCGCGCGCCCGGCGGAAGAGTTTGGTGCGTGACGCCCCCGCCCGTCTCCCATCCCGTGAACGCGGCCCACGCGTACCCGAGAAGGAGGAGCGAGCCGAAGGCCTGGAAAATTCGTCTCATCGCGTCTCCCTAATCGTCCGAGTCCGAACCGGAATCCGAGTCCGTGCGCTCGCCGCCGGCGGACGTGAAATCGCTCTCGGCCCAGCGCCGGCCCTCCCACGAGAGGCGCGAGAAGACGAGGAGGAACGGCGGCACGAGGAGGAGCACGAGCGTCCAGATCAGATGCGAGAGATGGGGCACGCCGCTCGTGAGCCGGATCCGGAACTGCGGCGGCGCCTTCCCGCGCTCGGACTCCGGGTCGAGCCGCGCGACCCACTTGCCGGCCGGAACGCGCGAGACCCGCACCGTGCGGCTCTGGCTTCCTTCGCTCCAGCTCTCGCCCCCGTCGACGCCGTGGTAGCGATCCGACACGAGGCCAAACGTCCGAACGTCGCCCGTTCCCTCGGCGATGAGGCTCACGCCCACGCCCACCCAGGTGTTGTCCGTCGGCGCCCAGATGACGGCTTCGAGGTTCGCGGTGCGCTTCGTCTCGAAGGGCTCGCTCAGGATCACGCGCCGGGCGGCCTCGGCTTCCTCGCGGACCTCGCGAGCCGCGACGGGGTTCTGGGGAGCGGGCGCGGTCTGCTGCGCCCAGCCGCCCGCGGCCCCGGCCGAACCGCGCTCGGCGTAGAGCATGCGGTCCGCGTCGACGAGGTCGTACGTGTGGTCGAACACGACCCGTTTCGGCGCGGTGACCCTGGCGATCGCGAAGACGACGATCGCGGCGAGCGCGAGAATCCGCGCCGTCTTCCACCACAGGTGGCTCGTGCCCTCGTGCGGCCACGGCTGCGCCGCGGCCACTCCTGACGGCCGGGGAAGCGCCGCCGAGGGAAAGGCGGCCGCGACGTCGTCGTGCGGAACGTAGGCGCCTTCGGTCCACGCGGACTCGGAGGCGCCGGATTCGCTCGAGAGCATCCGCGGCGGCGCGACATAGTCGGTCGCCGTCGTCGACTCGCCCTTCTTGACCGCCCAGTAGAACTCGCCGATGACGGCGCGGACCGTCGCGCGGCTGCGCGAGAAAATCCGGTAACGCGCGCCTTTGAAGGTCGCGTAGCGGGCCGTCGCCTCGACGCCTCCGCCCGGCACGGGCTCGAGGAGCGTGAAGTGGCCGTTCGATTCGGCGAGCCAGTGGTAGGCCTCGGTCTTCTGCTCCTTGAGGAGGTACTCGACCCAGAGATACGTCGTCCCGTCCGACGTCGTCTCCTTCTGGACGGCGCCGAGGACGGTGTACGGGTGGCCGTTCAGGGCGCCCGCGGCGCCCGGCGGGATCGAGGGCTTGAACGGCACGGCCGTGAGCTTCCGAATGACCGCGAACTTGTCCGGTGGGCTCGTCTCGTCCGTGCCGCCGAGGATCGAGCCGCAGTGCGAACAGGCGATGCGGACCGTGTTCGCGGGGTCCCTCAGCTCGAGCGCGCCGCCGCAAGCCGGGCAATTCAGCGCCTGCGCTTTCGCGGAAGACTTGCGGTCCTTCCACGCCGTGAGGCCCTCGATGCCGAGGTCGGCGAGCTCGAGCTTCCGTCCGACGTAGAAGCCGTCGAGGCCCGGGTCGTCCCCGTAGTCGAGCGTGCCGAGCGAGCCGTCGGCGCCCGAGATGTCGGCGTACCGGAAGACGGAACCGGGCGGCGCGACGAACGGCAGATCCCCCTCGGCCGAGACGTACGTGGCCTGGCGCACCTCGGCGATCGCGTAGCGGCCGTAGGCGCCGAGATCGAGCGCCTGTCCGGGCGAGAGCTGCGCCCACTCGGGCACGGCAGGGGCCTTGAGCGGCAGCATCATCCAGAAGCCGCCCTGCGCCTCGGCGAGCCACGCGAAGCCGCCGTCCGCGAGCGCGACGTGCCACTCGTCCCACGTGCCCTCTCCCGTCGAGAGCTGGAGGCGCCCGACGATCGTGAAGGGCTTGACCGCCTTCGTTCCGCGGCTGCGCATCCCCACTTTGAAGGGCGAGGACGTCGGGACGAGCTCGGCGACGACCCCGATCGCCTCGAGGTCGACGCCGCGCCGCGCGACCGCGGAGCGGCACTGCCGGCAGATCGTCACGAGGGACGACCCGGCGGAGAACTGGACTTCCGCTCCGCAGTTCGGACACTGCGCCGCGCGTGCGCTCAAGGTGGGGAGATCTTAGTCGAGAACGATTCGCGGCCTAAGCGGCGGGGCGAGGCTCATGGCCGCGGCCGCCGCCGTCCGCGGGAAAGCGCCAGCGGGTTCTCCCACCGGAGACCTTCGAATCGTGCGAAGTCGCCGTCGCACGAGACGAGGACCGCCCCGCGGCCGATGGCGAGGGCCGCGAGGTGGGCGTCCGTCGTCAGGTTCCCGGCCGTCCCCGAATCCAGGAGGAGGCGCCGGAGGATGGACCAGTGCTCGTCGGTCTCCGTGACGACGCGCGCCGAGGGGAGCGACAACCACTCGTCGATCTTCCCGAGCGCGTCGTCGGGCTCCAGGGGCCGCGGGAAGACGGCGGCGTTCGTCGACAGCCGGAGGAAGCCCAGGAGAACGCTCCACGTCAGGCCGATCTCCTCGTCGCCGCTCGCCATCTCCTCCCAGGCGGGCCGCGCGACACGGTGGTGCGCCGAGTCGGAGTTGACCGCGTAGAGAAGGACATTGAGGTCGACGATCTTCACTTGCGGAGAGCAAGCTTCTCGAGGATCGCGGCGTCCTCCATCCGGGCGGCCAGGGCCAGCGCCTTCCGGAGATCCGCGGCCGGCCGCCCCATTGCGAACGGCTTCTCGTGATGCCGGCGTCGCCGCACGGGAGCGCGCGACGCGGCGAGCCCCGACCTCAGGACGCGGTTCAGAACCTTCGCCAGGGACGTCCCGTCCCGCGCCGCCTGCTCCTTCAGCGCCTCGAGAAGCTCGTCGTCGATGCGCGTCGTCGTCCGCATGGAGGCATCATAGCATCACAAGTTGTGATGCTTACGCATCACCCAGCGCCCGGGCCCGCTCCTCCTCTAGGCCGCCGCGAGCTGCCTCAGAACGAAGTGGAGGATGCCTCCGTGGAGGTAGTAGTCCACCTCGTTCGGCGTGTCGAGGCGGCAGACGACCATGAACGTCTTCTTCCGGCCCTCCGTGTCCGTCGCCGTGACCGTGAGTTTTTTCTTCGGCGCGAGGCCCTCGGCGATGCCGGCGACCGCAAAGGTCTCCTGCCCGGAGAGCCCGAGGCTCGCCGCGTCCTGGCCCGCCTCGAACTGGAGCGGGAGGACGCCCATCCCGGCGAGGTTCGAGCGGTGGATGCGCTCGAAGCTCTTCGCGATCACCGCCCGGGCGCCGAGGAGCATCGTGCCCTTGGCGGCCCAGTCGCGCGAGGAGCCCGTGCCGTACTCGGCGCCCGCGAGGACGACGAGCGGGATCTTCGAGGCCTGGTACTTCATCGAGGCGTCGTAGATCGACATCTGTTCGCCGCTCGGGAAGTGAATCGTGACGTTTCCCTCGCTGCCCGGGATCAGGAGGTTCTTGAGGCGGATGTTCGCGAACGTGCCGCGCATCATGACCTCGTGGTTTCCGCGGCGGGCGCCGTAGGAGTTGAAGTCCGCGGGGGCGACGCCGTGCGCGACGAGATACTTCGCGGCCGGCGAGTTCTTCGCGATGTTGCCGGCCGGAGAGATGTGGTCCGTCGTCACGGAGTCGCCGAGCATGACGAGGGCGCGCGCCCCGGCGAGGTCCTTCGCGGGCACGGGGACTTTCGGGATGTTCGTGAAGAAGGGGGGCTTCCTCACGTACGTCGAGGCGCCGTCCCACGCGTACGTCCGGCCCTTCGGAATGCTCAGGGCCTGCCACCTTCCGTCGCCTTCGAATACGGCGCCGTACGCCTTCTGGAAGTGCGCGGGCTTCACGGCCGTCTGGATCGCCTCGAGCACCTCGTCCTGCGTGGGCCAGATATCCTTCAGGTAGACGGGCGCGCCGCCCCGGTCGTTTCCGACCGGCTCCGTCGTGAGGTCCTTGTCCATCTCGCCCGCGAGCGCGTACGCGACGACGAGCGGGGGAGAGGCGAGGTAGTTCATCTTGACCTGCGGGTTGATGCGGCCCTCGAAGTTGCGGTTTCCCGAGAGGACGCCCGCGACGACCATGTCGCCCGTGCGCACCGCGTCGGAGACGGCGTCGGGCAGAGGGCCCGAATTGCCGATGCACGTCGTGCAGCCGTAGCCCACGAGGTGGAAGCCGAGGGCCTCGAGGTACGGCATGAGCCCGGCGTCCCTCAGGTAGTCCGTGACGACCTTCGAGCCGGGCGCGAGCGACGTCTTGACCCACGGCTTCACGGAGAGCCCGCGCTCGACGGCCTTCTTCGCGAGGAGGGCGGCGCCGAGCATGACGGACGGGTTCGACGTGTTCGTGCAGGACGTGATGGAGGCGATCACGACGGCTCCCTGCGGGAGGTCGTACGTGACGCGGCCGTCGCGGACGGGCGCGGTCTTCGCGAGGGCGCCGAGGGGAGAAGCAGGGGAGAGAGAGGAGGAGGGGGAGGAGAGGGCCTGTGCGTTCGCGGCGGGGTTCTGGGCGGCCGTGGGCGCCGGGGCGGACGGAGCCATCGCCGTCCCCCGGGCGGTCATGCCCCCGTCTCCGCCCTCGCCGAGCCACTTGCCGATCACCTTCGGATCGACGTTCGCGGATTCCTTCTCCAGGAAGCTCTTCAGACTCTCTCTGAAGATCCTCTTCGAATCCTTCAGCGGCACGCGGTCCTGCGGGCGCTTCGGACCCGCGAGCGAGGGCTCGACGTCCTTCAGGTTCAGCGTGAGCGTGTCCGTGAAGACGGGCTCCGGCGAGTCGTTCGTGCGGAAGAGGCCCTGCTTCTTGCAGTAGGCCTCGGCGAGCGCGACGGTCTTCGCGGGCCGGTTCGTGAACTTCAGGTACTTGATCGTCTCGGCGTCGACGGGGAAGAACCCCATCGTCGCGCC
>JBDTTJ010000140.1:0-8264 GCA_039930645.1 Acidobacteriota bacterium | reverse complement strand
TGTAGAGCTGGAAGAGCGACTGGTCGAACGTCTGCATGCCGTACTGCGACGTGCCCGCCTTGATCGCGTCCGTGATGTACTTCGTTTTTTCCTTGTTCTCGATGCAGTCGCGGATGTAGTTCGTCGCGATCATGACCTCGACGGCCGGCACGCGGCCCAGGCCGTCGGCGCGCGGGAGGAGGCGCATCGAGCACACGGCCTTGATGACGGCCGCGAGCTGGAGGCGGATCTGCTTCTGCTGGTGCGGCGGGAAGACCGAGATGATGCGGTTGACGGTCTCCGTCGCGTCCATCGTGTGGAGGGTCGACATCACGAGGTGGCCCGTCTCGGCGGCGACGAGCGCCGTCTCGACGGTCTCGAAGTCGCGCATCTCGCCCACGAGGATGACGTCGGGATCCTGCCGGAGTGCCGCGCGGATCGCGGACGCGAACGAGCGCGTGTCGACCTCCAGCTCGCGCTGGTTGATGATCGACTTCTTGTCCCGGTGGAGGAACTCGACCGGGTCCTCGATCGTCATGATGTGCTCGGCGCGCGTCGAGTTGATGTAGTCGATCATCGCGGCGAGCGAGGTCGACTTTCCCGAGCCCGTCGTCCCCGTCACGAGGATGAGGCCGCGGGTCTCCTCGCAGATCTTCTCGAGGACGGGCGGGAGAAGAAGGTCGCGGATCGTCAGGATGCGCGCCGGGATGACGCGGCAGACGAGGCCTACCGTCCCGCGCTGCTGGAAAATATTGCACCGGAAGCGGCCGAGGCCCGGCACCGAGTACGCGATGTCGATCTCGAAGTTGTTCTTGAACTTTTCCTTCTGGCGGGCCGACATGATCGAGAACGCCATCGCGATCGTGTCTTCCTGCATGAGCCGCTTGAGGTCGACCAGCGGGATCAGCTCGCCGTCCACGCGGATGATCGGGTGGGCCCCCACCTTCAGATGGAGGTCGGACGCTTTCCGCTCCACCGAGATCTTGAGGAGGTCGTTGATGTGCATCGATGCCCTCCCGACGTGCCCGAAATTCGGGCAAGGATAGGCTTTCCAGGCACTTGCCGTCAACGAAAGCGGGCCGTTCTCGCGTCGGCGGCTGTATAGTTCCCGGCGCTCGAGGAGGGGTCATGGCCGACGAGAAGGACCATCCAAACGGGGGCGGCTTCACGCGCCGCGGGCTCATCAAGGGCCTCGCGACGACCGCCGTCGCATCCGCGACCGCGGGCGCCGCAGCGCTCGCCGAGGACCGGGCGAAGGCCGAGACGGCCGGAGCCGGGCTGCCCGTCAGCATTACGCTGAACGGCGCCGTGAAGAAGGGCGTCTTTACGCCGCGCACGACGCTGGCCGAAGCGCTGCGCGACGCCTGGGGCATGACGGGCACGAAGGTGGGATGCGAACGCGGCGCCTGCGGCGCCTGCACGGTCCTCCTCGACGGCCTCGCCGTGAATTCCTGCCTCACGCTCGTTCACGACGCGGACGGCCGCAAGGTGACGACGATCGAGGGCCTGGGCTCGCCGGAAGCGATGTCGCAAGTCCAGAAGGCCTTCGTCGACGCCGACGCACTCCAGTGCGGCTTCTGCACGCCGGGGATGGTCGTCTCGTGCGCGGGCCTCCTCGCGAAGGATCCCCATCCGACCCCTCACGCCGTCAGAGAGGCCGTGGCGGGCAACCTCTGCCGGTGCGGGACCTACACGGGCGTCTTCGACGCGTGCGCGGCCGCCGCGAAGGCGGGGGTGAGCCATGGCTGAAGAGAAGAAAGAGAAAGAGAAAGAGAAAGAGAAAGAGAAAGAGAAGACTTCTGAGAAGGTGCCCGGCGCGATGCCCGCCGCTGTGACGGTCGAAATTGGCCTCGCCCCCCCATACCCTTCTAAGAAAATCTCCGTCTCTCTCTCCCCCGGCGATCCTGCCCCGTATCCGATGGGCCCGCGGCCCGTCACGGGCCGCCGCCGCGCGCGCCTCGACGGACCCGAGAAGGTCACCGGCCGCGCCGTCTTCACGCACGACGCGCGCAAGGCGGGGATGCTGCACGCTGCCATCGTCCGGTCCCCCCACGCTCACGCGAAAATCGTGTCCATCGACACCTCGGCCGCGGAGAAGATCCCCGGTGTCGTCATCGAGAACCCGGGCAAGAAAGTCGTCCGGTACCACGGTGAGGCGGTCCTCGCGCTTGCGGCGCCGACGGCCTCCGCCGCCGAGGACGCGCTGCGCGCCGTCAAGATCGCGTACGACGTCCTCCCGCACACCGTGAGCCTCGCGGCCGCGCGGAAGGAAGGCGCACCGCTCGTCTTCCAGAAACAGGTCGAGGAGAAGCGCAGCGCGGGCGACGAGCCCGGCGCCGCGGCGGTCCTTCCCCAGACCGGGAACGTGCGCGGGCCGAAGAAGTCCGGCACGGGCGACGTCGAAAAGGCCTTCGCCGAGGCCGACGGCACGCTGGAGATCGTCACGACGACGTCCGTCCAGACGCACGTCCCGCTCGAGACGCACTCCCTCTTCGCCGAGTGGGTCGGGGGCACGCTCGAGGTGCAAGCCTCGACTCAGGGCACGTTCAGCGTCCGCGACGAACTGGCGGAGGTCTTCAAGCTCTCGAAGGACAAGGTAATCGTTCGCGCCGAGTTCACGGGCGGCGGCTTCGGCGCGAAGTTCGGCGCGGGCGACTACGGCGTCTTCGCCGCGAAGCTCGCGAAAAAGGCCGGCAAGCCGGTCCTCATGGCGCTCGACCGCAAAGGGGAGCACCTCTCCGCCGGCAACCGGCCCGACTCGTGGAACCGCGTGAAGCTCGGATATAAGAAGGACGGCACCGTGACCGCCGCCGACTACGAGTCCTTCGGCACGGCCGGCGTCGCGACGGGCACCGGCACCGGCGGGTTCGTGAAGTCCGCGTACGGCTTCCCCGCCGTAAAGGTCGCCGAGTCGGACGTCTTCACGCATCTCGGCCCCGGCTGCGCGATGCGCGCCCCGGGCCACCCGCAGGGATGCTTCGCCGTCGAGACGGCGCTCGAGGAGCTCGCGAGCCGCCTCGGAATGGACCCGCTCGCGCTCCGGCTCAAGAACGATCCCTCCGAGGTGCGCCGGGCCGAATGGGACATCGGCGCCAAGGAGTTCGGCTGGTCGCGCCGCCCCGAGATCACGAAGGCGAACGAGGCCGCCGCGGCGGCCGGGAGCCCGCTCCGGCGCGGCCTCGGCTGCGCCGCGTCCCTCTGGTACACGTTCGTGGCGCCAGGCTCGCAGGTTCTCGTCCGGATCCACCGGGACGGCACGGTCGAGGTCGAGAACGGCGTCCAGGACATCGGCGGCGGCGTCAGGACGCCGATCGCGATGGTCGTGGCGGAGGAGATGGGCCTCCCCGTCGAGTCGCTTCACGTCAAGATCGGCGACTCGCGCTACCCGTTCGGCCCCGCCTCGGGCGGCTCCGTGACGATCGGCTCGCTGATCCCGGCCGTGCGCGCCGCCGCGGTCCACGCCCGCGAGAAGCTCGTGGGCGTCGCCGCGAAGGTCCTCGGCGAGCCCGAGTCCGAGGTCCGGATCGCCGGCGGCGTCTTCTCCGCGAAGGGGAAGACGGTCGACTTCAAGAAGGTCTGTTCGCGCCTGCCCGGCGAGACTCTCGTCGCGACGGGCGACCGTGCGAAGGACTACGACGGGGCCGATACCCGGCTCTTCGGCGCGCAGTTCGCCGAGGTCGTCGTGGACGTCGAGACGGGCGTCGTCGCCGTGAAGAAGGTCGTCGCGGCGCACGACTGCGGCCAGCCGGTGTGGAAGACCGGCGTCGAAAGCCAGATCCGCGGCGGCATCCTGCAGGGCATCAGCTATGCCCTTTTCGAGGAGCGCGTCGTGGACGAACGCTCCGGGCGGGTCATGAATCCGGACATCGAGTTCTACAAGATCCTCGGAAGCAAGGACACGCCCGAGATCGTCCCGCTCCTCGTCGATTTCTACCCCGGCAAGAACAACGCGCACGCGCGCGGCATCGGCGAACCGGCCACGGTGCCGACGGCCGCAGCCGTCGCGAACGCGATCGCGCACGCGACGGGCATCCGGCCAACGGCGCTCCCGATCACGCCGGCGAGAATCCTGGCCTTGCTCGGGAAGGTGCCGGCGCAAGAGGTGAGAGCATGAAATCCTTCGAGAGATTGCAGCCGACGTCCTGGGAGGACGCCGCGAAGATGCTGGCCACGGCCCGGGAGAAGAAGATTTCTTCTGAGGCAAAGGGAGCCGGAACCGAGCTCCTCGACCGGCTGAAGGAGTACAACCTTGCCCCGGACCAGGTGGTCGACCTTCGACGCCTGACCGCCCACTCTTCCATTCAGAAGAAATCCTCCGGCGGCGTCTCCATCGGTGCGCTCGTCACGCTGGCGAACGTCGCCGACGCTCTGAAGTCCGATTTTCCGGCTCTCGCCGACGCGTGCCTCGGCGCCGCGACGCCACAGATCCGCAACGCCGCGACGCTCGCGGGCAACCTCTGCCAGCGCCCTCGTTGCTGGTACTTCCGCTCCGGCGAGTTCCAATGCCTCAAGAAGGGCGGCGTCGAGTGCCTGGCCAAAGCCGGCGAGAACGAGTTCCACGCGATCTTCGGCAACAACACCTGCGCAATCGTCCATCCCTCGGCGGCCGGAGTCGCGCTCGTCGCCCTGAACGCACGCATCGAGACGCTCGCCGCGGGCGGCGGGCGCACGATTCCCGCGGCGGATTTCTTCGTCCGGCCCGAGGTCGACATCTTCTCGGAGAACGCTCTCAGGCCCGGCGAGCTGATCGTCGAGATCCACGTCGAGAAGCCGCAGGGGCTGCGGTCGGCGTACCGGAAGATCAAGCAGAAGCAGGCGTTCGACTGGCCCCTTGCGGACGCGGCCGTCGCCTTTCGTGAAGAGGGCGGCGTCGCGAGGGACGTCCGCATCGTGATCGGCTCCGCAGCTCCCGTGCCGTGGCGGGCGAAGGCGGCCGAAGCGCTCGTCGAGGGAAAGAAGATCGACGCCGCGCTCGCGGCGAAGGCCGGCGCGGCGGCTCTCGAAGGCGCGACGCCCCTCGGCAAGAACGGGTACAAGCTGCCGATCGTGGCCGCGGCCGTCCGGCGGACGCTCCTGGCGTCGGCCGGTCTTGCGGACGGGACCGAGGCATTCGGATGAGCGCGCAGGACGGGTACGCCGGATCGGATGCCGTCGCCCTCGACCCGGCGCTGCGCTGCCGCCACCTCCGCACGAAAACGATGTTCGTCGCGACGGGCGACTGGGACGAGCACGCGCGCGAGCACCCCTCCACGTCCGCGGCGTACTGGTGTCTTCAGGTCATGGGGCCTGTCGGGCCGGACGGACAGCCCGCCTGCCTCGACGACTGCCGGGCCGGCCGCGGCTGCTTCGAGGGCGAAGACTGAGCGAACGGCCGTGAGCGTCTCCGCCGTCCTCCTCGCCGCGGGCGCCTCCACGCGCTTCGGCTCGCCGAAGATGCTCGCCCCCGTGCCGCCGAGAGGGCGGCCAATGCTCGCGCACGTGATCGACACGTGGCGCAGCGCGGGCTTCGCGGAGATCGTCGTCGTGCTCGGCTCCGGGGCACGCGAGATCCGGGAAAAGACCGAAGAAGATCTTCTTAGAATGAGTAAGAGCGGGAGCGGCGATGGCGCGCGCGACAGACGCTCCGGTGCGGGCAACGGCGCAACTGTTCGCTTCGTCGAGAACCCCGAGTGGGAGACCGGCATGTTCTCGTCCATCCGCGCCGGGCTCGCCGCGATCCAGCCCGAGTCGACGCACGCTGCGCTTTCCCCGGCCGATCTTCCCTTTCTAACAGAATCTTCTCTTCGAACCGTTCTCTCTGCGACGAACCTGCCCGAGGCGGACTCCCGCACTCTTCTCGTCCCCGTCTGCGGGCTTCGCCGCGGGCACCCGCTCCTGATCCCGGCGTTCCTCGTCGCGCGCGTCCTCGCGTGGCCGGCCGACGATCGGCTGAACCGTCTCTTCGCGGAGCCCGACGTGAAGGTCCTGCAGCTCGAGGGATTCGACGAGAGCGTCCTCCTCGACGTGGATCGGCCCGCCGATCTCGCGGCCGCCGCGGCTCCCGCCGGAGCCCGCGCGTGAGCACGAAGCTCTTTCTCGACCTTCCCGCCATCCTCGAGGCGCACGGCCGGGCGGCGCTCGCGACCGTCGTCTCCGCGACGGGCTCGACGCCCCGTGAGGCCACGGCCCGAATGCTCGTCCTGCCCGGCGGCGACACGCGAGGCACGATCGGCGGCGGGAAGTTCGAGTCGCTCGTCATCGAGGACGCGAAGAGACTGCTCGACGACCGCGGGCTGCCGTTCACGAAGCGCTACGACTTCCTGCCGGAGGGCCCCGGCACGTTCGGCGCCGTGTGCGGCGGGACCGCGACGGTCCTGCTCGAGGTGCTCGAGCACGCTCCGCGGCTGCTCGTCGTGGGCGCCGGCCACTGCGGCCGCGCGCTCGCGCGTATGGCCGCCCTCGCCGGCTGGTCGGTGACCGTCGCGGACGAGCGGCCCGAACAACTCGACCGCGCCGCGTTTCCCGAGACTGCCGCTCTCGTCCTCGTGAGCGAGGACTACGCCGACCTCCCTCTGCCCCGGCCGGACGACTTCGTCGCGCTGGTGTCGCGCGGCCACGTGACGGACGGCCGCGCATTCCGGCGGCTACGCGGCATCCCCATCGCCTACCTCGGGATGATGGGGAGCAACGCGAAGAAGAAGGTCCTCTTCGACGAGCTGCGCCGGGAAGGCTGGGCCGAGGACGAGCTCGCGAGGGCGCACAGCCCGATCGGCCTCGACATCGGCGCCGAATCGCCGGAGGAGATCGCGGTCGCGATCGTCGCCGAGCTCGTCAAGATCCGGCGCGGGGCCTGACGCGCTTCAGGAGACCCAGCGGCCCTCGTAGATCGCGCGTGCGGCGTCGACCGGCTTGTCTCCGACCTCGAGCCACGGGAACGGACGCTTGTTCTGGATCCGTGTCGTCAGGTCGAGACCTCTCGCGCCGAGCGGCCCCGCCGTGAACCCGTGAACGTAGCCACGCTCGAGCGACACGAGGTTCGTCCGGCCCGGCCCGAGGATTTGATCGTTCGAGCACCGGATTCGAATCGTGCCCTTCGCCTCGAAGTCCCGCGGTCCGACCATCTCGAAATTCCGCAGACGCGCCTCGCCCTCGAGGCCGATCGTGCAGACGTTCCCGTACGTGTGCGCATGGAGCCGGATCGACGAACCCGGCGACATCTTCCAGTGAAGAACCGCGATTGGAGGCTCCGACGGGTGGAATCCCAGCGTCGTCCCGGCGCCCTGGCCGCTCTCCTTCATCTCCGGCAGCGCCACGTCCCCGAGCCGCACGGCGAACGAGGCGAGCGTGAGCAGGTACACGTCTTGCCCAGCCACCGACGTGTCCCGCACGAGTTCGCGCGCCACCGGAAGCGCGGCCGCGAGGAACTCCTCGAGCGTCCAGCGCTCCGCACGCGACTTCGGCAGCGGGTTTTCGGCGCGCCCTGGGAGCGCCACGCCGGCGAGGGCGAGGGCGGCAGCGGCGAGAAAACTCCGCCGCTCCACCACGACGCCCGGCGCGACCTCGGCGACCTCTCCCTCCGGGATGTCGTCCTCGGTCGCAAACGTCATCGGGCGGCCGCTCCCGCCGCGGCCTTCTTCGCGTACGTCCCGTCGAAGACGACCGTCCACGACGACCCGCCGTCCGGGGAGGACTGCCAGAGTTGGCGCACGCTCCCGTCGGAGCGGCGCTCCCAGGAGATCTGGTGGAGCACCTTGTGGTCCGGCTCTCCACGCGCGGGGACGTGCCCCCGGAGGATCATCTTTCCGCCCACGAGGCTGCCCGCGAGGTCGAGGCGCCCGCCCCGGGAGTCGAGCCACGTCTGGTGCCATTTCCGGTCGCCGTCGAAGTAGCCGTTGAAGCTGGTGCCCGAGCCGCCGTCGGCGCCCGTCCAGTTCTCCTGCACGCCGCATCCGTTCTGGATGACGGTCACCCGGTTCTCACCCGCGAACTGTCCCTTCGCGTTCGTCACCGTCCACTCGCCGACCCAGAAGTCGAATTGGCGGTATTCGGGGGACGAACACGCTGCCGGCGGGGACAGAAGGCCCGAAATCGGGGACGAAGGCGGAGGCACGGGGTCCGCCACGAAGAGCACGGCGACGAGCGCGGTTCCGGGCAGAATCGACATGCGTCCCCCTTTCCGCGTTGTACGCAGGAGGGATGCCTCGGGTTCTGGTGCGCGCGCTTACGGGCGGCCGGCCGCGACGCCCGCGTAGACCGGCGTGAGCCAGCCGTAACGGTCCTCGACGCGCCCCTCGACGATGTCGAAG
>JBDTTJ010000139.1:0-8304 GCA_039930645.1 Acidobacteriota bacterium | reverse complement strand
GCGTCGCCGACGACCCTCTGCGGAGGCCCGCCGAGAGCGGAGACCCGGTAGACGGCCGGCGGGGCCGCTCCCGGGAGGAGGCCTCCGGACGCCGCCGCCCCGCGAACGAAGAAGATGCCGGTCGAATCCGGAGTGAAACGCGGCGCCCGGTCCGGCCCCTCGCTGAGGGCGATCTCCGATCCGTCGACCAGCTGCTTGAGCCAGATTCTCGAGACGCCGCCGCGGCTCGACGCAAAGGCGCAGAGCCGCCCGTCCGGCGAGATTGCAGGGGAGCCGTCCTGCCCTGACGACGTGATGTAGGTCAGACGCGGTGGGGGGAGTGAGGGCGGCGCCGTGCGCCGTCCGGCCACAGCCCCGAGGACGAGGAGAAGCGCCCCTCCGGCCGCGAGCGGGATCCAGCGCGACGCGCTCCTCCCGGCCGGCCGCACCGCCGGCGACGCCTCGATCCACGCCGACAGGCGGTCGCGGAGCCCCTTCAGATCGCGCGCGACGTCCCGCGTCGCGTCGAAGCGCTCGGAAGGCTCCTTGGAGAGCAGCCTCTCAACGAGCCAGCGGACCGGCGTCGGAACGTGAGGGGCCCTCTTTTCGAGCGGTTCCGGCTCGTCGCGGATGATGGCCGTCAGCGTCTCCGGCACGGAGGCGGCCTCGAATGGCTTGGCGCCCGAGAGCATCTCGTAGAGAACGATGCCGAGGGAAAACTGGTCGCTCCGGAAGTCGACCATGGCTCCCCGCGCCTGCTCCGGGGACATGTAGGCGACCGTTCCGAGGACGACGCCCGCTCCGCTGATCGCCGCGAGCGTGGGAGACCGCGTGTCGCCTGGATCGCGGCGCGAGACGTCGTGGCGGGCGAGGCCGAAGTCGAGGACCTTGGCGCGGCCGTCCTTCGTCAGGAAGACGTTCTCGGGCTTGACGTCGCGATGGACGATTCCCTTCTCGTGGGCCGCGGCGAGCCCGTCCGCCACCTCGCGGGCGATGTCGAGGGCCCGACGCGGCGGGATCGGGCCGTGGGCCATCGCCATGCGGAGCGTCTCGCCCTCGAGCAGCTCGCTGACGGCGTAGCGAACGCCGCCCTCCTCGCCGACGTCGAAGAGCGCGAGAATGTTGGGGTGCGAGAGCGCGGCGACGGCTCGCGCCTCGCTCGCGAATCGCGCGAGCGCCTCGGCGCTCCCGGCCTGCCCTTCGGGGAGAACCTTGACCGCAACCTCGCGCTCCAACCGGGTGTCCCGCGCGCGGTAGACCTCACCCATGCCGCCGGCGCCGAGAGGGGCGACGATCTCGTAGGGGCCGAGGCGGGTCCCTGCGGAAAGACTCATTTGCTGCGGGGGATTCTAAGTCGGAGCCTCCGGGGAATAATGCCTGTTCGACACGGCATCCATCCTCGGAGGCCACTGCCCGCATGTCCCTCTTCCGCCCGCGCCCGGCCGACGCCGAGTCCCGCATCCGCGAGGACTTCGACCGCGAGGCGTGGCCGCACTTCCGGGAGATCTCGCGCGCGGCCCTCAGGCTGACGCGCCGTCCGGCCGAGGCCGAGGACCTCGCGTCCGAGGTCTTCCTCCAGGCCTGGAAGTCGTTCGGGAAATTCGAGCGCGGCACGAACGGACGCGCGTGGCTGTACAAGATTCTCTGGAACCTGAACCAGCAGCGGAGCCGCAAGAGGGTTCCGTTCACGCTGGGCGCCGAGGGCGAGGCCCTTCTCGCCGAGACGCTGGCCGCCGAAGAGCCCACCCCCACGGAGATCAAGGACGAGGAGGTTTCCGCCGCGCTCGACGCGATCTCGGCCGAGCACAAACAGATCCTGCTCCTCTCCGACGTCGAGGAATTCACCTACAAGGAAATCGCCGCCATCCTCCGCGTGCCGATCGGCACGGTCATGTCGCGCCTGTCCCGGGCGCGCGCAGCGCTGCGGGAGAAGGTGCGCGGGACGGCCGCGGCGACGCTCGTCGCGGGCAACGCGGCTGCCCAAGGAGGGACCCCGTGAACGCCGCCCTGAACGTGAGGGACTACGGCTGTGCCAAGGTACGCCGCCGGCTGGATTCCTACCTCGCCGGAGAGCTCTCCGTCGACCTCTCGCACGAGATGCTCGAGCACCTCGACCGCTGCCCCGCGTGCGCCGCCGAGCTGAAGGCGCGGGAGAACCTGCGCGGGATCGTCCGCCGGATCGCCGCTCTGGTGCCCGAGCCGCGCGAGGGCTTCGAGGCCGAGGTCCGTGCGCGCGTCGCGCGGACCCCCGCGCCGTCCGCCGGGACCGCGACGTCGCTGCTTCTCGCCGCCTCGCTCGTCGTCGCGGCCGCCGCGGGAACGCTCTTCCTGCTCTCCCGCACCGCGGGCTCGCCCACCACGAACATGGCGGCGGCGCGGGACGCCAAGGCGTTTCTCTTCGCCGCCCTCAACCACAAGAACTGCACACTCCGCGGCAGCTGGGACAAGGCGCCCGCGGCCGTGCCCGCGGCGCTCGGGAAGGCGCTCGACCCGGACGTGCGGGCCGTCGTCGAAAAGGCCGCGGGCGATCTGCCCGGCTACTCACCGATCGTCGCGCACGACTGCGGCCACGCGGGCGAGAGGATCCTCCACGTCATCTTCCGGAAGACCGGCTCGTCGGCGGCCGGCGACCTCGTCTCCGTCGTCGCGACGCGGCCGGGCTCCACGCTCGCGTCGAGCATGAGACTCGCGGGTCTCGTGAGCGGCGGCCACCGGGACGGCCTCTCGGTCGTCGGCACGAGCGCGGAAGACGGCCGTCTCGTCTTCCTCGTCACCAGCGGGACCGACGCCGAGGCGATGCGGCTCGGCAAGTCCGTCCTCCCCGCGCTCGCGACGGCCTTCGCGGCGCGCTGACAACGAGAAACGCCATGAACCTCTCCGGCCTCTACCTCAAGACGACCGCCTTCACCGAGAAGGTGTTCGCGCCCTTCGGGAACGTCGTTCTCCTCGTGCTCCGGCTCGTCTGGGGCTGGCAGTTCCTCACGACCGGGCTCGGCAAGCTCGAGAACCACGAGCGCGTCGCCGGGTTCTTCGTGTCCCTCGGCATCCCAATGCCCGGCCTCAATGCATGGTTCATCGGCGGCCTCGAAATGGTCGGCGGCGCGCTTCTCCTCGTCGGCCTCCTCGCGCGTCCGATCTCCCTCCTGCTGGCGGGGAACATGCTCGTCGCGTACCTGACGGCGGACCAGCCCGCGCTCTTCGGCGTTTTCCACGACCTCGACGCTTTCCTCCGGGCCGACCCGTTCTGGTTCTTCTTCGTCTCTGTCGTCGTCCTGACGCTCGGGCCCGGCGCGATCTCCCTGGACCGCGCCCTGAGCCGCCGCGATCCCGCGGGCTGAGGCCCGGCGCCGGGCGCACGTAAACTCGGCCGGAAGGAATGTTCGACCCGAAGATCCCGCCGCGCGTGAGCGTCGTCATCGCGACGTACAACCGGAGCGCCGTCCTGAGGCATTCGATCGCGTCGGTGCTCGACCAGACCCTGGCCGACTTCGAGGTCCTCGTCGTCGGCGACGGCTGCACGGACGACTCGGCCGACGTCGTGACGTCGTTCCGGGACCCTCGCGTTCTCTGGCACAACCTGCCGGCGAACTCGGGCCACCAGTCGGCCCCGAACAACGAGGGCCTCTCGCGTGCGCGCGGAACCTACGTCGCCTACCTCGGGCACGACGACGTCTGGCACCCGAGCCACCTCGCGACCCTCGTCGACGCGCTCGAGGCCGCGGGGGCGGACGTCGTCTACTCGGTCACCGAGGTTCTCGGCCCGAAGGGCTCGGGCGACCGCCGCCTCGTCGGCCTCTCTCCGGGCAAGCACCTCTCGCGTCTCCAGGTGCCGCCGTCGGCGCTGCTCCATCGGGCCGCGCTCACCCGGGAGATCGGCGGCTGGAGAGACTACCGCGAGCTTCGCGTGCTTCCGGAGCTCGACCTCCTGCAGCGGGCCTGGGATCTCGGGAAGACGATCGTTCCGGTGGCCGAGCTCACGGTCTTCAAGTTCCCGTCCGGCCTCCGGAAGAACTCCTATCTCGAGAAGAAGTCGGAGGAGCAGGCCGAGTGCCGGCGCCGCCTCGCCCGCGAGCCGGAGTTCCGCTACCGCGAGCTCATGGATACGGTGCAGGTTCTCGCGGCGCGTATCCCCGATCTCGTCTCCGTCGTCTTCACGCCCGACGACGCCGCGCCGGGCGCCGCGGTCGACGCGTTGCGCGCCGTGCGAGGCCTGCCAGTCGCCGCGCGGCGCGCCCCCCCGCCGGGCCCGCCCCTTCCGCTCTTCGAGGACGCCGCGGGTCTCCGGTCCCTCAACCGCCGCGACGACGTCGGCCCCCTGCGGTTTCGGCAGGCGCTCCACGGCGGCGGAGAACTTCCGGTGGACGGCCTCTTCCTCGGCATGGGCTGGCACGACTTCGAGCGTGACGGGTGGGGGCTTCCATTTCGCTGGGCAGGGGGGCCGGCGCAGCTCGTGGCAACGCGCGCCTCGGGCGCGCGCCGCGCCCTGTGGCTCGAGCTGTACCCGGGCCCCGGTGCGGGGGACGGTCCCCTGCTCCTCCGGGTGGTCGACGAGTCGGGCGTCGAAACGGGCCGCTTCGAGCTCGCGGACCGGCGACGAATCGAGATCGCGCTGCCCGCCGCCGCGGGCCGCGGCGCGACGTTCACTCTCGCGCCCGCGGGCGGAGGGCGCCGGATCGCGACGGATCCCCGCGTCCTCGACTTCGCGATCGCGGCCTTCGACTGGTCGTAACGGGGTAAGCTTCGGCGCTCATGCGCGATTCCCTGGAAGAATTCGTCGGACAGGGCGCCGTGGTCCCGAAGGCCTCCGGAGTCCGGGCGAGCGGAGAACCGCGCCTCGAGCCGATCGAGGGCCTGCGATACCGCCCGACGCGGCCCGTGCCCCATGAGGATGGCCACGTGATCGAGATCGCCCGCGACGACTGGGAGGTCGTCTCCGACCCGATCCGCCAGGTCCACATGACCACGACCCTTCCGGGCCGAGTGCGCGCGTGGGGCCTTCACCGGATGACGTCCGACCGACTCTTCGTCGCGAGCGGGCTCGTGCACGTCGTCTGCTGGGACGGCCGCACGGGTTCCCGCACGTTCGGACGCCTGAACGAGATCACGCTGAGCGACCGCAACCCGGGCTTGATCCTCGTCCCGCCGGACGTCTACCACGGCTGGAAGAACATCGGGACCTCGGAGGCCATCGTCGTGAACATGCCGACGCGGCCCTACACGCACGACGAGCCGGACGCACTCGACCTTCCCTGGGACACGGACGCCGCGAAAGCCCTCATCCCGTACCGGTGGTGAAGGAGCGTTCCGCGGCCGTCAGCCCTTTTCGCGCTCCTCGAGCGTGACCCTGACCCCGTGCCGCCTGCCCCGGCCCCCCTGACGGTCGCGTCGAAGAAGTGACCGACTGATGCACCCGCCTCAGGCCGGCAAAAGCCCCCGCCCTTAAGATCTCTCCGGGGCCCGCACCCATGCGCGGCCCCGGAGGTTTTGTTTCATGACGACTCCGGTTCGCGTCGGCATCAACGGATTCGGCCGCATCGGCCGCTGCCTCTTCAAGCACCTTCTCCAGCGCGGCGCCACGGTCGCCGGCATCAACGACCTCGCGGATCTCGGGGACCTCGCCTACCTCCTCAAGTACGACTCCGTCCACGGCTGGTGGGACCACCGCGTCTCGCACACGGACAAGGAGCTCGTCGTGGACGGCGTGAAGATCCCGTTCTTCACCTCGAAGGACCCGGCCGCGCTTCCGTGGGGCGCGAGCGGAGCCGACGTCGTCGTCGAGTGCTCCGGCGCCTTCCGCAAGAGGGCCGACGCCGCCAAGCATCTCGCGGGCGGCGCGAAGAAAGTCGTGATCTCGGCGCCGGCCGACGATCCGGACGGCACGTTCGTCCTCGGCGTGAACGGGCACACGTACGATCCCGCGAAGCACCACGTCGTCTCGATGGCCTCCTGCACGACGAACTCGCTCGCCCCCGTCGCCAAGGTGCTGAACGATTCCTTCGGCATCGAGCACCTCATGATCACGACCGTCCACGCGTACACGTCGAGCCAGTCCCTCATGGACGCCCCGACGCGCAAGCGCCGCCGCGGCCGTGCCGCCGCGCTCTCGATCGTCCCGACGTCGACGGGCGCCGCGAAGGCCACGGCTCTCGTGATCCCCGAGCTGAAGGGGAAGATGGACGGGATGGCGCTCCGGGTCCCCGTCCCCGACGGCTCGATCACGGACATCGTCGCGACCCTCCAGAAGGACGTCACGCCGGACTCGATCAACGCCGCGCTCGCGGCGGCCGCCGAGACGCCCGCCCTCAAGGGGATCCTCCGCGTCGCCGACGAGGCGCTCGTCTCGCGGGACATCCTCGGCGACTCGCACTCGGCGATCGTCGACCAGGAATCCACGATGGTCCTCGCCCAGCGCGTCGCAAAGGTCCTCGTGTGGTACGACAACGAGTGGGGCTATTCGGCCCGCCTCGCCGACTTCGCCGCACTCCTCGCCGCGAAAGGCTTCTGATCGGCCTCCCCGCCGGGTGCTAGGCTTTCCCGGCTTGAGCAAGACCGCCCGCATGGCGCTCGCCGCCGCGTTCGCGGCCGGCGTCCTCGCGCGCGCGTGGGCGGTCTTCGCGCGCCCCCTCTGGGCGGACGAGATCTTCACGCTGACGGTCGCGCGCCGGAGCGTCCTGGAGATCCTCGCGGCGCTGCGAGTGGACTCGGGTCCGCCGCTCCACTACCTCGCGGCGCACGTCCTGCTCCTGCCCTTCCCGGCTCCGGG
Source organism: Acidobacteriota bacterium (assembly GCA_039930645.1). Lineage (GTDB taxonomy): Bacteria > Acidobacteriota > Thermoanaerobaculia > UBA5066 > UBA5066 > Fen-183. The sequence continues at coordinate 1,562 of JBDTTJ010000139.1, read as the reverse complement.
AGCGGGCGACGTCGTCGTGCGCCTGCTTTCCCTCGTCGCGTCCCTTTTGCACCTGCCGCTGCTCTTCCTCGTCGGCAGGCGGCTCGGCCGCCCCACGGCGGGACTCGTCGCGGCCGCCCTCTACGCCGTCTTCCCGCTCGCGGTCCTCTACGGCGTCGAGGGAAGGGGGTACGCGCTCGCGTCCCTCCTCGCGCTCCTCGCGTTCGAGCGTGCGCTCGCGCTGCGCGAGCGGCAGCGCTTCGGGACGGGCGCCGCTCTCGCGTTCGCCGCGGCCGCGGCCGTCCTTACGCACTACCTCGCGGTCTTTCCCGTGGCGGCGCTCGCGCTTCTCACGCTCGGCGCCCGCCCGCCGGCGCGCCGCGCTCTCGTGCTTTCGGGCGCAAGCGCGGCCCTGCTCGCGACGCCGTGGTTGCCCGTCGCGCTCCGGCAACCGGCCGCGTCCATGGCGTGGGCGCGCGCCGAAGCGTTCGCGGGAGCGTCGCGCGACTTTCCCGCGAACCTCGGCTTCGGCGTCGAGCCCTTCGGCGGTCTGACCCTCCCCCTCGCCGTCCTCGGCGGCGTCCTTCTCGCGGCACTCCTCGTGCGCGAGAGGCGCGGAGTCCTCTCTCCCGTCGCCCTCGTCCTCGGCGGCTCGCTCGTCCTTCTCGCGCTCGGTGAGCTCGCGAGCGGCGCACTGGTCCTCCCCGGACGGACGGCCGTCATGTTCCTGCCGTTCGTCGCGCTTCTCCTCGCGTCGGCGCCGGCCGCCGTGCCGCTGGCCGCCGGGACGGTCGCCCTCGCGTTCCTCGTCCGCGTGCTGCCCGATCTCCTCGGTCCTTCGCACGGAGAGACGCTCGCGCGCCTCCTCGCGGCGCCGGCGCGCGCCGGGAAGACCATCGCGGCGGCCGGCTACTGGGGCCCGGAGCTGGACTACCGCCTCGCGCGTCTCGGCGCGGGCGGGCGCGTCGTCCTCTTCCCGTCCGCCGTCGCAGCCCACCCGGGCTGGTACCGCGAAGAAGAGATTCCCGACGAGACTCTCGCGCGCGAGGCGGAGGCCCTCCTCGCGTCGCCCGCGCGACCCGCCGTCTTCGTCCTGCCGCGCGGGTCGCGCGCGGCGACGGCGCTCGCCTCCCGAATCGGCCCCGCGCGGCGGCTCCTCTCGAGCCCGCTCGTCGACGTCGTCGAGACGAGGCCGGCGCCGCCTTAACCCGGGCGGACGGGGCCGAGAGTCCGGTCCAGCCAGTCGAGGATCTCCTTGACGAGGGCCTGGATCCTCGGCGGGACGTGGCCGCCCTCGAACGTGACGTGCTTCTTGTCCCTCTCGGGAGTCCCGAAAGCGCGGAAGAGCGGGACCTGCGTCGTCTCGTAGGGTCGCCCGAAGTCGTACCGTCCGGCGACGAGGAGGACCGGGATCAGGATGCGCGGCGCGAAGTTGAAGGGCTCGACCTCCGGCGCGACGCGCTGGAACCTGAGCCCTCCCGCCAGGAAAACCGCCGTCCTGATCCGCGGCTCGAGTGCGACGAAAATCACGCCGTCGATCGCGCCGAGGCTCAGGCCGTAGAACGCGATCGCCTTCGCGTCGA
>JBDTTJ010000138.1:0-8309 GCA_039930645.1 Acidobacteriota bacterium | reverse complement strand
AGAAGGCGACGCAGAGGCCGACGACCCACCAGTAGCCGAGGTCGAACCGCACGAGGTCCGACCAGACGAGCTTGTCCGTCGCGCCGGGGCGCGACACGGCGTAAACGCGTGCCGCGCGGCGCTCGAGCCCCGCGTAGACGATCGCGAAGAGGAACCAGACCACGCCGAGCGCGGCCGCGAGGACGAGCGGCGGCTGCCAGGCCGCAAAGAGCGGCTTGAAGAGGTCGGGCGACTTGTCGGCGGCCCACGAGCCGAGACGCGCGACGAGGAGCTGGATCGCGAGGGCGAACGAGATTTCCTTCCCCTTGAACCAGCGCCCGATCACGGTCGTCGCCGCGACGATGAAGAGCTCGGACCCGATCCCGAGGAGGAAGCGGCCGACCATCATTCCGCCCCACGGCGCCGCCGGGAACACTGCCGGGAGAACCGCGATCAGGATGCCTCCCGCGGCTCCGATCGCGCCGAAGAGGACGGCCGACGCGGCCACGCCGATCCGGTCGATCAGGACGCCGCCCGCGATGAGCGTCAGGAGCGCCGCGACGTTGTACGACGTGTCGAGGAGGCCCACCTGCGCGCCTGTGAATCCGAAGGCCTTCTCGAGGAGAGGCGTCACCGGATAGAGCGCGTCGAAGACGTAGTAGGCGCCGAACATCGCGAGGCTGCACGTGAGCAGAACCGCCCACCGGTAGGCGGGCGGAGGAGGCGCGAGAGCGGAATTCGTCGCGGGGATGGCCGGCATCCGCGGAGTCTAGCCCGCGGATGCCGGAGGGTTCAGTCGCGGATCACGGCACGAGCGTCGCGACGACGCCCGCGTGGTCCGACGGCCACATGCCCGTAGAGGTGCGGTCGCTTCGCTCGTCTCCCACGACGTCGGCGCTCACGACGCGGAAGGCGCCCCTGAGGAGGACGAGATCGAGCCGCTGCGTGAACGGCGGGTACGGTGCGAGGAGATTCGGGTCGGGACCCCACGTGAGCCCGAGCTGCCTCGGATTGGCGGCAAGCCAGGCGTCCTTCATCGCCGCACCGTCGCGCGCGGGGCCGGTGAAGTACTGGTACGTCGCCCACTTCTGGTAACCGTCGGTGTTGAAGTCACCTGCGAGGATGACCGGCATGTTCGAGGGGAACGTCGCGACGAGCTCCTGAGCCTGAGGAATCTGGAAGTATTGCTCGATGAACGGATTGGGAACTTCGCCGGCGTCCTCGAGGTGGGCCGTGACGAACCGGAACCTTGCGCTCCGAATCTTTACGTCCACGGACACCCAGCCGCGCTTGACGGCGATGCATTCACTCCCGAGGCAAAGGGGGGCGAGAGTCGAGAACGTCGCCTTCATCGGGTTCGACAGCTTGAAGTGCCCCGGCGGCAGGTCCGTGCGCGCGAGGATCGCCGTCCGGTCGAGGAGCTGAACGTAGTTGCCCTCGGCGTCCGGAAGAGTCACCGAAGTGTCTTCGAGGACGTTTACGGGCTGGTAGGCGAGGCCCTCGGTGGCGAGAGCTTCGACGAGGATCTGGATGTAGTCGATGACCTCCATCGGCTCGAACGTCCCGCCGTTGAGCTTCACGTACTGGACGGCTTCCTGAACGGCGAAGAGGTCGGGCTGGGTCGCCCTGACTTTCTTCGCAATCGCGGCAGCACGCAGACGGAAGTCCGTCGCGTGGATCTGCGCCCACGCGGCACTCACGGCACCGGGAATTTCCTCGGGCGAGGCGGAGAACAGCCCCGCCTCGTCGAAACCGAAGTAGAGGTTCCAGGTCATGACGGTGACCGCGTCCTTGTCGTTCGCGGCTGTGGCCGCTGGGGCGACGAACGCGAGGACCGCCGCGACCATGAGAGCGAAGGTGAGCCGGATTCGGTTTGGCACGCTTGTCTCCTTCTTCCATTCCTTCAGGAATTCAGGGCACCAGCTTCACGACGAGGCCGGCGTGGTCGGAGGGCCAGAGGCCGGTCGAGGCGAGGTCTCCGCGCGTGTCGCCCACGGTCTTGGCGCTCACGAGGTCGAGGCCGTAGTCGCCTTTCAGGAAAACGAAGTCGAGCCTCTGGTTGAATGCGGCGACCGGCGCGAGGAGGTCGGGGTTCGATCCCCACGTGTAGCCGGGCTCCTTGGGATGAAGGAGAAGCCACGCGTCTCTCAGGCCGGCGCCGTCGGGCGCGGGCGCCGTCAGGAATCGGTACGTCGGCCAGCCGGCCGCGCCGTCCGTGTTGAAGTCGCCGACGAGGAGGACGCGGAGGGGCGTCGCGAAGGGGCCCTTCTCTCCGGAGACGAGCTCGGCCGCCTGCGCGAGCTGGAGCTGCTCGAGCGGCGAGGGCTCCTCGTTCGCCACGGGCGCGGGCACGTCCTCGAGGTGGGCGACGACGAAGCGGAAGCGCTCGCCCTTCGTCCCGACGTCGACCGAGGCCCAGCCGCGCTTGATCGGAAGCGGGACCGCGCACGACCCGTCCTCGGCCGTGACGATGCAGAGCTCGGCGAGGAGCGAGAAGGTCCCGTGCTGCGGGTTCGTGACCGCGAGGCGGCGCTGGCCGGGCGGGAGGTCGACGCGCACGAGGATCGCGCTCCGGTCGAGGAGCGACACGAAGTTGCCCTCGGCGTCCGGGAGCATCGCGTTCGTGTCCTCGACGACCGACTTGACCTCGTAGGACATTCCCTCGGCCTTGAGCGCCTCGACGAGGATCTCGACGTGGTCGATCAACTCCATCGGGTCGCCCGTCGTGCCGTCGAGCCGCACGTACTGGACGGCTTCCTGGACCGCGAGAAGGTCGGGCTTCTCGGCCTTCACCTTCTTCGCGATGGCGGCCGCGCGCACGTGGAAGTCGGTCGCGTGGACCTGAGCCCACACGTCGCTCACGGCCACGGCGATGAGCTCCATGTCGCCCGTCGCGGCCGCCGCGAAGAGCGGCCCCTCGTCGAAGCCGAAGTAGAGGTTCCACGTCATGACGGTGATCGGGTTGCCGCCGGAGGCGGGAGCGGGACTCGGCAGAAGCAGACACAGGGCGGCGAAGACCGCCGCGAGGAGGGAGAATCCGGTCCGGGATCTCATGGGTTCGTCCTTTCCGTCCGTTGGAGTGGACGTTTCGAACGTAGGGCCATGGAATCCCGCGTTCTCAGCCGTTTTCCAGGAGATTTCGCGGTTTCGGGGCCGGCCATGAAGCAACTGCTTCAATGGCGTTGCGGCGGCGCCCGGACGCACCTTGTAAGTGGAGGGATCTCCCCATGAGGAAAGCCCCCGTTGCCGTGGCGCTCGCGCTCCTCCTCGCCGCGGCTCTTCCTCTCGCCGGCGCCGGCCGCGACTGCAGCAAGATGACGGAAGTGCAGGTCCAGGCGAAGTCGACGAAGACCGTCTACTCCGGCACCGTGCCCGCGACCTATCGCGTCTGCGTGTGCGACTCCGACCCCGTCATCGAGCTCGTCGCGGACGGGAAGGTCGTCACCGTGGTGACGGGGGGCCAGTGCGCCGACGCGACCGGCACGAAGATCGAAGTCCGCGCGTCCCCGGACCGCGGGGTCACCGTCGGCTACACCGCGGTGACGCCCGCGCGCTGAGCGCCGGCGCGCCTGGCCCCTCCGCGCTATCCTGCGGCCACGATGAATTTCCGCACGATCATCGAGCCGTTCCGGATCAAGTCCGTCGAAACCGTCAAGGAGACGACGCCCGAGTACCGCCGCCGCGCGATCGCGGAGGCCGGCTACAACGTCTTCCTCCTGCCCGCTGCGGACGTCCTCATCGACCTCCTGACCGACTCGGGCACGGGCGCGATGTCGGCCGCGCAGTGGGGCGCGCTCATCCAGGGCGACGAGTCCTACGCGGGCAGCCGGTCGTTCTACCGGTTCCGAGACGTCATCCAGGACCTCACGGGCTTCAAGCACGTGATCCCGACGCATCAGGGCCGCGCGGCCGAGCGCATCCTGTTCCACACCGTCCTCAAGAAGGGCGACGTCGTCCCGAACAACAACCACTTCGACACGACGCGCGCGAACATCGAGGTCGAGGGCGCCGAGGCGCGGGATCTCGTGATCGCCGAGGGCCGCGTGCCGTCCCTCGTCCACCCCTTCAAGGGCAACATCGACCTTCTCGCGCTCGAGAAGACGCTCGCCGAGGACGGCGACCGCGTGCCGCTCGTCATGGTGACGGTCACGAACAACTCGGGCGGCGGCCAGCCGGTCTCCCTCGAGAACCTCCGCGGCGTCCGCGCGCTCTGCGACCGCTACAAGAAGCCCTTCTTCCTCGACGCGTGCCGGTTCGCCGAGAACGCGTACTTCGTGAAGCGCCGCGAGAAGGGGCAGGAGGGCCGCACGCCCAAGGCCATCGCCCAGGAGATGTTCTCCCTCGCGGACGGCTGCACGATGTCGGCCAAGAAAGACGGCCTCGCGAACATCGGCGGTTTCCTCGCCATGAACGACGACGCGTGGGCCGAGAACGCGCGGAACCTCACGATCCTCACGGAGGGCTTTCCGACATACGGCGGCCTCGCGGGTTACGACCTCGAAGCCATCGCGCAGGGGCTCATCGAGGTCGTCGAGGAGCATTACCTGCAGTACCGGATCCGCTCGATCGAGTACCTCGCCGACAAGCTCGACGCCGGCGGCGTGCCCATGATCCGCCCCTCCGGCGGGCACGCCGTCTACCTCGACGCACGCGCGCTGCTCCCGCACATTCCGCCCGTGAAGTACCCGGGGATCGCGCTCGCGAACGCCCTCTACGAGACGGGCGGCATTCGCGGCGTCGAGATCGGCACCGTGATGTTCGGGATGAAGCCCGACGGGCGCGAGGAGCCGGGGCCGATGGACCTCGTGCGCCTCGCGTTCCCGCGCCGCGTTTACACGCAGTCGCACGTCGACTACGTCTCGGAGGTCGTCCTCGAGGTCGCCCGGAACGCGGCCGTGCTCCCGGGCTACCGGATCACGTCGGCCCCGCGCGTCCTCCGCCACTTCACGGCCCGTTTCGAACCGCTCGCGTCCTGAACGCGGCCGGCCTCGCGCCAGCCCTCCCTGGAGGCTCCATGCGTTACCGTCGCGCCGCCGCTCTTCTGCCCGTCGCCCTGCTCCTCGTTTCGACCGCGCCGCCCGCGCGCGCGTCCGCCGACGTCCCGCCGGCCGCGTTCGCGGACCCCGCGCGCCGGGCCAGGCTTCTCGCGGCGCTGCCGGCAGCCGAGAAAGCCGTGGCCGCGGCCGTCGAGAAGAACAGGTTCCCGGCCGCCGCGTTCGGCGTCGTCGTGGACGGCGAGCTCGTTCTCGCGAACGGGTGGGGCGCGCACGGGCCGGCGGGCGGCGCCGTGGACGCGAACGCGGTCTTCCGGATCGCGTCGATGACGAAGAGCTTCACGGCCCTCGCGATCCTCAAGCTCCGAGACGAGGGCAAGCTCGCGCTCGACGACGCGGTCGCGAAGTGGGTGCCCGAGCTGGCCGGGCTGCCGAAGGCGACGGCGGACTCTCCCGTCCTGACGATCCGCCACCTCCTGACGCACTCCGAGGGTTTTCCCGAGGACAACCCCTGGGGGGACCGGCAGCTCGCGCGAAGCGACAGCTTCCTCTCCGCGATGGCGCGCGCCGGGATCCCGTTCTCGAACGCCCCGGGCGTCGCGTTCGAGTACTCGAACACGGGCTACGCGCTTCTCGGGCGCGTCGTCGCGAACGTGTCGAAGATGCGTTACCGCGACTACGTGGACGCGAACATCCTGAAGCCGCTCGGGATGACCTCGACTTACTGGGAGGCTTCGGCCGTCCCGCCGGGGCGCCTCGTGAGGGGCATGCGGCTCGAGGGCGAAACCCCCGTCGAGGAGCCGCTCCTTGGCGACGGGGCATTCGGGGCGATGGGCGGGCTCTTGTCGACCGTGCGCGATCTCGCCCGGTACACGGCGTACTTTCTCTCGGCCTGGCCGCCGCGCGACGACGCGGATGCTGGCCCGGTTTCGCGCGCTTCGCTGCGCGAGATGCAACAGGCGGCGCGCGCCACGAGCGCCTCCGCGAGGCCCGCGGCCGACGGCAAGCCCCTGCGCCTCACCGCGGGCGGGTACGGTTACGGCCTTAACGACCGCACGTCGTGCTCTTTCCGCCACGTCGTGGCACATGGCGGCGGCCTGCCCGGCTACGGCTCGCTCATGCTCTGGCTGCCCGAGCACGGCGTCGCGCTCGTGGCGCTCGCGAACCTCAGGTACGCGGGCTGGAGCGGCATCTTCAGCGACGCCCTCGACGCTCTCGCGGCGGGCGGCGGGCTCAAGGCGCGCGTCCCCCAGCCGTCCCCGGCCCTCCGGGCGGCGTACGGCGCCGTGAACGGGCTGTACGCCCGGTGGGACGACGCCGCCTTCGACGGCCTCGCCGCCGACAACCTCGTCCTCGACAGGCCGAAGGAGAAACGGCGCGGCGAATTCGCGGATCTGCGGGCGAAGCACGGCGCCTGCGTACCCCGCGCCCTCGAGGCCGAAAACGCAATGCGCGGAGCGTGGACCCTCGCGTGCGAGCGCGGCGAGATCGTCCTGAACGTCACGCTCGCGCCGACGCAGCCGCCGAAGATTCAGCTCCTCGAGGCGAAGCCGGGGCCGGCGCCGGCCGCGGGCGAGCCCTGCAGGCCCTGACGAAATGAAAAACGCCCCCGGGGCGCGGAGCGCCGGGGGCGCGAATCGGACCGCAGAACGCCGTTACTTCTTCTCTTCGACGACGGGGATCTTCGACCAGTCGATCTTCCCGTCCTTGCCCTTGGCGGCCTTGACCTTGTCGCCCAGCTCGTTGAGCGCGGCCGTCTCCTTCTTGGGCATCTTCTCCTTGTGGCAGCTGGCGCAGGTCGCCTTCGGGTCCTTGGCGCCCTTGCCGTCTACTCCGCCCTTGTAGACCTTCATGATGTCCATGGTCGCGAAGGCGGAGCTGCCCAGCACGAGAGCGGCGATGGCGGCGACGGCGGTGGTGGTCTTCTTCATTTTCTTCTCCTCCGTTTTGTCCCGTCATCGGGACCACAGTCGATCAACTCAAGTCCGGTGCCAGCCGCGGGACGCAACAGACTCCCTTGCATCGACGGGGGTTGCGCGTCCGGGGCCCAAATGGATTCCGGAATGATCGCCCTGCCCGGGCGGTAGATCACACGAAATCGTGCTGATTCAGATGCTTCATTGAACCGGCGCGCCCGAGCCGTCAGAGGACCATCGTCTCGTGGATCAGAGCGCCACGCCGAAAGCGGTCGAGCGCGAGCGGTCCGACGTCCACCGTCTCGCTCCGCCCCCGGAGGACCAGCTCGGCAATCGCGCGCCCGGCGGCCGGCGCGTGCATGACGCCGTGGCCCGAGAAGCCGGACGCGACGAAGAGCCCCGGCTGCCCGGGCGCGGGGCCCACGACCGCGTGGTGGTCGGGCGTGACCTCGTAGAGCCCGGACCAGCTCATGTGCATGTCGAGCCCGGCCGCGGCGATCGACGGGAACCGGGCGTCGAGAGGATCGGCGAAGCGGAGGAAGAAGTCCGGGTCGAACGCCGCGTTGAACCCCGGCGGTTCGTCCGCGTTCGACCACGCGATTGCAACCCGGTTTCCCTCGCGTCGCACGAGGACGCCGCTGTCCGCGTCGATCGTCATCGGGATCACGGGCGCGAGGTGCGGGCACGGGCCGCTCACGAAGATGTGCCGGCGGACGGGCTCGACGGGAACGTCGAGGCCCGCAAGGGCCGCGACGCGCCCGGTCCACGGCCCCGCCGCGATCACGACGGCGCCGGCCTCGACGACTCCCACGCCCGTCTCCAGCCGAAAGCCGGCGCCCGCGCGGAGAATCTCCGTAACCCCCGCGCCATAGAGCGTCCTCACGCCGGCCCGGGACGACTCACGCAGGAAGAAGTTCGTGAGGCCGCCGGGGTCGATGAAGCCGTCCCGCGGGCCGAACGTCCCGCCGACGATCGGGCCCTCCGCGTACGGCGCCCGCGCGCGCACCGCCGCCGCGTCGAGGACCTCCACCGCGACGCCGCGCGCGCTCTGGAATGCGGCCGCCGCCTCCATCTGGGCGAGCTTCTTCGGATCGCCCGTCAGGAAGAGGTAGCCCGCCTTGCGGTACATCGGAGGCTCGCCAATCTCGTCCTCGAGCGCGTCGAGGATCTCCATCGAGGCGAGCGACATCGCGACGTTGACGTCCGTCGTGAACTGCGCGCGGATGCCGCCGTTCGCTTTCGCCGTCGAGCCCGTGCCGGGCAGCGACTCCTTCTCGAGGAGGACGACGCGCGACGCCCCGAGCCGCGAGAGCTGGAACGCGACGCTCGTGCCGATGACTCCCGCACCGATGATCGCGACGTCCGCGCGCTCCGCCATCGTGCCAGGAGGCTATCAGGCCGAACGAGGCGCCGGCCCGCG
>JBDTTJ010000137.1:0-8447 GCA_039930645.1 Acidobacteriota bacterium | reverse complement strand
GCCGCCTGCGCCGCGCCGAAGGACACGCCGAAGCCGCCCGCTCCGGCGTTCACGGTCGCGCTCCTGACCCCCGGGCCGATCTCCGACGCCGGGTGGAACGCCGGCGCGTACGAGGGCCTGAAGGCGATCGAAAGGGAAATGGGCGCCGGCATCTCGCACGTGCAGGTCAAGTCGCCGTCCGAGTTCGAGGAGCAGTTCCGCGCCTACGCGGCGAAGGGGACGAGCCTCGTCTTCGGCCATGGCTTCGAGTTCCAGGACGCCGCCGCGCGCGTCGCCAAGGAGTACCCGAGGACCGTCTTCGTCACGACGTCCGGCTCGCGCACGGCCCCGAACCTCGCGCCGATCGTCTTCGAGCTCGAGCAGGCCGCGTACCTCTGCGGGCTCCTGGCCGGTCGGACGACGAAGTCGGGAAAGGCGGGCATGGTGGGCGGGGTCGAGCTCCCGTCGATCAAGTCCACGTTCCTCGCCTTCGAGGGGGGCTTCAAGGCTGCGAGCCCGGCCGGCACGGCGACGTCCGTCTTCACGGGCTCGTTCGAGGACGTCGCGGGCGCAAAGGCCGCCTCTCTCGCCCTCGCCGACAGGGGCGCCGACTCCCTGTTCCAGAACGCGGACGCCGCGGCGCTCGGCGTCTTCAAGGCGGCCGAGGAGCGGAAGATCGCGGCGTTCGGCACGAACAAGGACCAGAACGCGCTCTCCCCTTCCGTCCTCGCGTCCGCGGTCATCGACATGCCGCGCGCCTTCCTCGAGACGGCCAAGCGCGTCAAGACCGGAACGTTCGACGGCAAACCGCTGCGTTACGGCCTCGGAACCGGCGTCGTCTCCTTCGTGTTGTCGCCGGCGGCAGCCATTCCCGAGCCTGTGCGCGACGAGCTTAGGGCCGCGGAAGAGAAGATCCGCTCCGGCACGCTGACAGTTCCGAGAGGAAACTTCTGAGGAACGAGAATCCTGTGGCGGCGCTGGAGCTGAACCGAATCTCGAAGCGATTCGGCTCGACCCAGGCCCTTTCAGAAGCAACTCTCACGGTCTTTCCCGGCGAGATCCACGCGCTCCTCGGCGAGAACGGAGCCGGCAAGTCGACGCTCGTCTCGATCGCCGCGGGACGCGTTGCGGCCGATTCCGGCGAGATCCTGCGCGGCGGCCGGATCGTCCGCTTCGCGCGCGCCCGGGACGCACGCGACGCGGGCCTCGCGCTCGTGCCGCAGCACGACCTCCTCGTCGGGGCCGCGAGCGTCGCGGACAACCTCGCGCTCCTCGACCGGAACGCGCCCTTCGTCGAGAGCGCGCGAGCGCGCCGGGCGCGCGTCGCGCGGCTCGCGGAGGCATTCGGCCTCGAGCTCGCCGGACCGGACGACCCCGTCGATACCCTGCCGGTCGGCACCCGCCAGCGCATCGAAATCGCGGGTGCGCTCGCGGGCGGACCGGACGTCCTCATCCTCGACGAGCCGACGGCCGTCCTGTCCCCGGACGAGACGGCGGCGCTCTTCGCCGCTCTGCGGAGACAGGCCGATGCCGGCGCCGCGATCGTCCTCATCACGCACCGCCTCGCCGAGGTCTTTGCGGGCGCCGACCGCCTCACGCTTCTGGCACGCGGCAAGACGGTCAAGCAATGCCTCATCGGCGAAACGACGGCGGCGGAGATCGGCGGGCTCCTGATCGCGGGCTCGGGAGGCCGCTCCGGCGCGCCACGCCCCCCGTTCACCTTCGAAGAAAAGCGCCCTGACACGAACCTCGAGGTCCGCAATCTCAGGCCGGCCGGCACACCGCCGAAGCAAGAGTTTCTCTCGTTCTCTCTCTCCCCCGGCGAGCTCCTCGTCCTTCTCGCCATCGACGGCAACGGGGCGGACACGATCGCGTCCGCAATCGCCGGGCTGACGCCCTTCGCGGGAGAGGTCCGCGTCGGCGGGGCCGCGATTCCTTCGTTCGGCGACCCGCTCGCGTTCCGCGCGGCCGGCGGAGCGTTCGTGCCTGCGGACCGCCGCGAGGAGGGGCTCGTCCTCGACCTCGATCTCGCGGAGAACCTCGCGCTGCCGGACCCTCCGGGACGATACGTCCTGGACCGCGCGGCGATGCGGACCCATGCGCTCGAGCGGATCTCTGCGTTTGCCGTGCGCGCGCCCTCCCCTTCCACCCCGGCGCGCGCTCTCTCGGGCGGCAACCAGCAGAAGCTCGTCCTCGCGCGCGAGCTCGCGGGAGCGCCCCGTCTCGTGGTTGCGATCCACCCGACCCGCGGCCTCGACCTCGCCGCCTCCGCTTCCGTGCGCGCCGGGCTCGCCGAGGCCTGCGCGGCCGGGGCGTCGGCCCTCGTCGTGACGTCCGATCCCGATGAGGCCTTCGACTACCGCGGGGGCGTGCGCGTCGTGACGCGCGGGGCCCTCTCCGACGCGGTCGCGACCGGCACGTCGCCCACGGCGCTCGGCCGGCTCATGGCGGGGCTCGGAGCGTGAGCGTCCGGCGCCGAGTTCTCGTGCCCGCCGCCGCGGCAGCCGCGGCCCTCGCGACGCTGGCCTCTCTCGCGGCCCTCGCGGGCGCCTCTCCTCTCGATGCGCTCCGCGCCCTCACTCTCGGCAGCCTCGGCTCCTCCGCCGCGATCGGCGAGACGCTCCTGCGCTCGACGGGCATCGTCCTCACCGCCGCCGGCGCCTGCCTCGCGCTGAGGGCCGGCGTCCTGAATATCGGCCTCGAGGGCCAGTTTCTCGCGGGCGCCGCCGCCGCCGCCGCCGTCGGCCCCGCGCTCGCCGGCATGCCGCTCGTCGCGCGGGCGGCGATCCTTCTCGCCGCGGCGCTCGCGGGCGCGCTCTGGGTGCTGCCGGCCGCGATCCTCGCCGCGAAGCGGAACGTGCCGGAGGTCCTCTCGACGATCCTCCTGAACCTGATCGCCGCCACCTCCGTGGGCGGCCTCGTGCGCGGCGCCCTTCGGGATCCAACCGGGGACTACCCGCAGAGCCGGGCGCTCCCGGACGCCGTGAGGCTCGAGCCGCTCTTCTCCGGAGGCCGCGCGACCGCCGCCGTGCTCGTCGCATTCCTCGCCGTGGCGGTTCTCGCCGTCCTGATCGCGGCGACGCCACTGGGGCTGAAGCTCCGCGCCGTCGGCCTCGCACCCGCCGCGGCCCGCGCGATCGGTCTCGCGGACGGGCGCCTCAAATTGTTTGCGTTCGCCGGTTCCGGCGCGCTCGCGGGCCTCGCCGGCGGGCTCGAGGTCCTCGGCGTGACGGGGCGGCTCTACGACCCGTTCGCGACCGGGGTGGGTTACACCGGCCTCGCGGCCGCGCTGCTCGGCCAGGCGCAGCCCGTCGCATCCGCGTTCGCGGGCGTCTTCTTCGCCGCGCTCGGGGCCGGATCGTCCGCGATGCAGCGCGACACCGGCGTGCCCGCGGCGCTCGCGGCGCTCGTCCCCGGCGTCCTCGTTCTGGCCGTACTCGCCGCACGCGCCCGCGCCGGAAGGAGCGGCTCGTGAGCGGGTTGCTCGCGATCACGATTCTCCTCGCGGCCCCGCTCCTCCTCGCGGCCGCCGGCGAGCTGCTGCTCGAGCGCGCGGGCTCGATCCAGATCGGTGTCGAAGGCACGATGCTGCTCGGCGCGTTCGCGGCGTTCGCGGCCTCGCAGAGAGGCGCGGGCCCTCACGGGGCGCTCGCCGCGGCGGTGCTCACGGGCGTCCTCGCGGGCGCCGCCTTCGCGCTCTTCGCTGTCGCCGGGCGCGCCGATCCGGTCCTCGTCGGCACCGCGTGGAACCTCGTCGGATACGGCGCGACCGCGTTCGGCTACCGCCTTCTCGCAGGCGCGACGGGCTCGGTCCTCGAGATCGCGACGCTGCCACCCGTCTTCCTCGGGCTGCCGGCCGCGGTCCTCTTCGCGTTCCTCGCGCCGATCCTCCTCGAGCTCTTCCTCGCGCGGACGCGTCCCGGCCTCGCCGTGACGGCCGCCGGAGAGAATCCGCTCGCGCTCGACGCGCTGGGCGGCTCGGTCGTGCGCGTCCGCAGCGCCGCGTCGCTCGCGGCGGGCGCGCTCGCGGGCGCGGGCGGCGCCGTCCTCGTCCTCACGGTGTCGCCGACGTTCGTCGAAGGCGTGACGGCCGGCCGCGGGTTCCTCGCCCTCGCACTCGTCGTTTTCGCGCGCTGGAAGCCGTTGCGCCTGATCCCGGGCGCGCTCCTGATCGGCGGCGCGACGGCGCTGGCGTACAGGCTCCAGGCCGGGGGCCCGACGGCGATCCCGTACGCCGTCTTCCTCGCGCTCCCCGGGATCCTCGCGCTCGCCGCCCTCGCGGTTGCGCGCGGGCGCGGCGGCGCGCCGAAGGCGCTCGGAACGCCGGCGCCCTGAGCCCTACTGCGGTGGCCGCGGAACGGCCGAGGATCGGGGCGGGGCGGGCGCCCCGTCCGCAGACATGTCGCCGCGGCGCTCGTTCTCGCCCCGCCGCCTCTCCTCGCCGCGCTCGCGGCGCCATTCGTCCCGGCGCTCGAGGAACGACGCCCACTGCTGCGACGTGAGGACGGCCTTCTGCTCGAGGAACATCATCGTCATCGACTTGCGGAGCTTCATCCGCGACTGCTCGAGCGCGTCGACCGCCGCCGAGACCTTCCTGGAATCCGCGTCCTTCTTCGTGACGAGCTCCTCGACGTCGATCTGGTTCTTTTCGACGTCGGCCTTGAGGTCCACGAAAGACTTGCGGTTGCGCGCGAAGATCTCCTCGAGCTTCTCCTGCTGCTCGGGCGTGAGCTTGAGCATCTGGACGACGCGCGGCCGCTTCCACCACTTGCCAGGCGGCGTCTCGGGCATCTGGGAGAACGCCGGCAGCGCGAGCGCGGCGCCCACCGCCGCGGCCAGGACAATGCGCATGCTCACAGCGCCTCCTCGGCCGTGAGGCGCGTGAGCGACGAGTCGTCGAGAACGCGGTCGATCGCGCGGAGAAGCTCCTCGTCGGAGCTGTCGACGGACGAAGGGGTCGGGCTCGAGGCGGCGGCGCTCTGGACGGCGGGCGGCCGGGACGCGAAGTGAGAAACCGTCGCGGTCGCCACGAGGACGAGCGCGGCAGCGAGGCTCCCGAACGCGAGGAACGGATGCCGTATGAGGCCCGGGCGGACGCTCGAAACCCGGGCCTTCGGCGCGACGGACGAGCGGATCTCCTCCATCGTGCGCTCCGCCTGCGCGGACCAGAACGACTCGGGCAGGCCGTCCACGTAGCCCGAGACGGCCCCGCGGTCGAGGAGCCAGGCTTCGCGCAGGCGCGCGACGCGCTCCTGGCACCCGGCGCAGCTGGCGAGGTGCGCCGGGACGGCGGCGGGGCCGCCCTCCTCCGGGAACACGCGCGCGGCGATCTCGTCGGCGCTCAGATGGGTGGCGCTCATCGCAGGTCCTCCAGACAGACGCGCAGCTTTCGGGCCGCGCGAAACAGGTGGGACTTGATCGTCCCCTCGTCGAGGCCGGTCGCGTGGCCGATCTCGGCGATGGATTTCTCCTCGTAGTGCTTCATGACGAAGATCGAGCGCTGCCGCGGCGACAGCGTGACGAGCGCGTCGGCGATGCGCCGCCGAATGTCTCCCGACAGGAGGTCCCGCTCCGGCGACGTCCCGTCCGCCGGATCGAGCGAGGCCGGGATCTCCGGGCCGTCGTCGTCGTCGAGGTCGCGCAAGTCGGAGAACGACACGACCGGGCGGCGGCGGCGAATGCGGTCGCGCACGGTGTTGATCGCGATGCGGGTGAGCCACGTCTCGAACGCGGACTCGCCCTTGAACTCGGGGAGGGCGCGGAACGCCTTGACGAACACGTCCTGAGCGACGCAGTCGGCGTCGGAAGGATCGCGCAGGAGCGTGAAGACGAAGCGCGTGATCCGCTTCTGGTACGTCTTCACGAAGTACTCGAACGCGTCGACGTCCCCCGCGACGACGCGGGCGATGACGTCCGCCTCCGCCGCCAGGCGCTCGGCTCGAGCGCGCGACTCTTCCTCCTGACGGAGCTCGTCGGTCACGCTCGCGCGTCCGTCCGCCCGGTGAGGAAAGCTGAGGACCTTTGCCATCGCGTTTGCCTTCACGGGCGTTGGACGCCTCCGAACCCGTGCAGGTTTACAAGGATAAGCCCTTGCCGCCCCGTCACTTCCGCCACGGGCGGACCCGGGCCTTGAAGTCGTCCCAGAGGACGATTCGCCGGCGCAGGGCCGGGACGCAGAAGGCGGCGGCCGGGGGCACCGGCCCGGGCTCGAAGTACCTGAAAAGAAGGAGCTTGAGGTCCTCGGGCCGGTTTAGCCCCGGGCGGGCGAGATCGCGGCAGCGCGGGAGAAACGGAATCGGCGCGTCCCCGACCCGGGCCCGGTCGAGGTCCACGAGCCAGAGTCGGGGCCCCGACTCTCCCCGCGTGACGAGAACGTTTCCGTCCGTGAAGTCCCGGAAGAAAACGCCCGAGTCGTGCAGCCGCCGCGCGAGACGTGCGAGCGCCGTCACGATCTCCTCGAAGCCGTACGGCAGCGAAGGCGGAGGCGAACCGGCGCCGTCGCGCTTCAGGAACCAGCGGCGGATCTGCTCGGCGCCCTCCAGCCGGCGCGCGACGTACCAGCCCTCGCCGCCGACCAGGCCGACGGCGAGAGGCTCGGGCGTGTCGATTCCGCGGGTCACGAGCGCCCGCGCGACCTCCCACGACCTCTGTGCCCGGTCGCGGCCGTCGCCGACCTGAACCTTCTTCACGACGGCCTCGATGCGCTCTCGGCCGCGCAAGAACGTGGCCTCGAGAACCTCGTGCCGCCCGGGGTGCCTCACTCCGGCCGCCGGAAACGTGACGGAGTCGGCGAGGCTCGTCATCGCAGCGCGAGGAGCTGCGCGACGTCTCCGCCCACGCGCTGCCGGTCGAGGACGACGAGACGCGAGAGCCGCTCGTCCTTCCAGTACTGCCGCTCGCTCTCGTCGGCAAGGACGAGCGCGCCGGGCGTCCGCTCGAGCCAGTCCGCGAGGTCGCGGTCTGTCTTGAAGTGCTCCGTCCTCCGGCGCAGGACGAGGATCGGGTAGCACCGGTACGTGCCGCCGAAGTACGCGAGCGGCTGGCCCGCGGAGACGCGCGGGCGGATCCGCTCGTAGAAAGGCCGGCCCGTCTTCAGGACGTCGAGAGCCGGCAGGACGAAGGCGCCGGCGGCAATCTCTCCCGCCGCGACCGCCGCGGCGAGCGCGAGGACGGCCGGCGCGGCCTCGCGCCGGCGCAAGAGGACGAAGAACGTCCCGAGCGCCCCGACGCCGAGCGGGATCGCGACGAGCGGCACGAGGGCGGAAAATTCCGGCGCCCGGCGCGCCACGACAGGCCCCAGTGCGACCGCCCCGGCGCCGAGGATCGCGGCCACGAGCCCGACGTAGCCGCGGACGTAGCCGCGCGCCGCGTCCCGCGGGTCGCGCGGGCGGTCGGCCGCCGCGACGAGCGCCGCGACGAGGACTGCCGCGAACGGGTAGGCGACGAGCAGGTACTTGCCCTGCTTGGCCTGCGACGTCGACAGGAAGACGAAGCAGACCGCGGCGACGGTAGCGGAGAACCCGAGCTCCGGCCGCTCGCGAAACATCCCGCGCGGCGCGAGGACGAGCGGCGAGGCGAGCGCGAGCGCCGTCCACGGGAAGAAGTCGCTCCACATGCTCTCGAAGTAGAACCACCACGGCTGGATGTGGTCGAAGGCCCGGAAGAAGCGGTTCCAGTTCTGGTTGACGATCAGGTCGTACGCGTAGGCGGGGCCTCCGGCGCGCGCGGCGAAGAAGTACCAGGGAAGGACGAGAAGGAAGAAGATGAAGATGCTTTGAAAGGGGTGCGTGGCGACCAGCGGCGCCCACGAGCGGCGGAGCACGCAGCGGGTGAGGACGACCAGCCCCACGAGCACAACGGCGAGGGGCCCCTTCGTGAGGACCGCGGCCGCGAGCGTCACCCGCAGGACCCACCGCCAGCGGCGCGCCGGGGGCTTCCCCTCTTCACCTTCTAGGAAAAAAACAGCAAGCAAACTGAGCATCAGCAACCCTGAGAAGAGCGCATCCACCTGCACGTACTGCCCCTGCCAGAAGACGATCGGCGCGACCGCCGTCGCGGCGCCCGCGATGAGCGATTCCTTCTCCCCCCCGCGCCGCCCCGCGAGCGCCGCGGCGCCGAAGACGAGGACCGCCGCCGCGAGGGCGGACGGGACACGAGTCCCGAGGGGCGACACGTCGCCGCCCGTGAACGGCGTCGTCGCGGCGACCGCCCAGTAGTAGAAAATCGGCTTCTCGGAGTAGGGCCTGCCGTTCTCGTACGGAAGGAGGAGGCTTTTTCGCTCGAGCATCTCCCGCACGTGCTCGGCGAAATCGGGCTCGTCCGGCGACCAGAAGTCGCGCCCCGCCGCCGCGATGAGGCAGATCGCGGCCGCGGCGGCCGCGATCCACAAGGGCACGGAAAGGCGGGTCGGAGGGGCGGTCACGCGGCCCAACGATACGACGAGCGGCGTTTCGCGCTCCGGGCGACAA
>JBDTTJ010000136.1:0-8482 GCA_039930645.1 Acidobacteriota bacterium | reverse complement strand
TCTTCCAGGCCGAAGTCGCGATGGCGCTTGGCCTGCGCCCGGTCCTCGACATGTCCGTTCCCGCGGGCGTCAGCGACCCCGGCGCGCCTCTCCTCTCGGCGTACGACATCTTCTCGGACGTCCTGACCGGGCTCGGCGAGGGCGGCTCGAACGACACCGTGCCGTCCCCAATGGTCGCGACCGGCATGCCGGCGCCGCGCCCTTCGTCCGCCACGAACCCGGCGTTTCCGACTCGACCGGCGAAGCGCACATCGTCGCCCGCGGCGGACCCGGTCCTCCAGAAGCGTCTCGAGCAGACGCTCTCTGGGCTCATGCCCCCTCCGAGGAAGCCCGTGAGCGACCCGTTCCCCGCCGCGGACGAGCCGCTGCGTCCCGCCCCGACGGAGCGGACCGCACGCGTCAACGTCGAGCAGGCGCTCGGCGCGCTCGCTCAGTCGGCCGCGTCCGGATCCGCCCGGTCGATGGACCCCGCCCAGAGCGCCTCGGTGGACAAGCTCCTCAAGGACACGCTCTCCGGACTGATGCCGATTTCGAAGGCGGTGCGCCCGGTCTCGCGGGAGGTTTCCGGCGAAACGCTGCGGCTCAAGACTCCGCCCCTCGAGCCTCCGGCGCCGCGGCCCGCGTCCGCGCCCGCGGGGCCGGCTCCTATCGCGCCTGCCCCGGCGCTGGCGCCGGCTGCGCCACCGCGCGTCGTGGCGCCCGCCGCCCCGGTGCGGCGCGTCACGCCCGCGCCCGGTCAGTTCGGGCGGTACCAGCTCCTCGAAAAGATCGGCTCCGGCGGAATGGCCGAGGTCTTCAAGGCCCGCATGCGTGGCGAAGAGGGCTTCGAGAAGATCGTCGCGATCAAACGCATCGTCCCGCACATGGCCGCGAACGACGCGTTCATCACGATGTTCGTCGACGAGGCGAAGCTCGCGGCGCAGCTCAACCACAACAACATCACGCACATCTACGACCTCGGCAAGGTCGACGCCTGGCACTACATCGCGATGGAGTTCGTGGAGGGCAAGGACCTCCGCACGCTCCTGAAGCTCGGCAAGGAGCGGTCCTACCCGTTGCCGCCGGAACTCGCGCTCTTCGTCGCCGCCAAGATCGCGAACGCGCTCGACTACGCCCACCGCCGACCCGCGGCGGACGGGACGGAGCTGAACCTCGTCCACCGCGACGTCTCGCCGCAGAACATTCTCATCAGCTACGAAGGCGACATCAAGCTCTGCGATTTCGGGATCGCGAAGGCCGCAAGCAAGGTCTCGACGACGATCTCGGGGGCGCTCAAGGGCAAGCTCCAGTACATGTCGCCCGAGCAGGCATGGGGAAAGCGCGTGGACCGCCGCAGCGACGTCTTCTCGCTCGGCGCCGTGCTCTACGAGATGCTGACGGGCGCGCCGCTCTTCGAGGGCGACACGGACATGTCGATCCTCGAGCGCGTCCGCGAGGGCGAGGTCGAGGCGCCGTCCGCCCGCGGCGTCGAGGTGTCCAGGCGCGTCGACCAGATCGTCCTCAAGGCGCTCGCGAAAAGCCCGCAGGAGCGCTACCAGAACGCGTCCGAGATGGAGAAGGACCTCCACGCGGTCCTCTACGCGTTCCAGCCGTCGCCCGGGCCCGCGGACGTCGCCATCTACCTCCACCGTCTCCTCGAGTCCCCCGAGTCGTCCCCCACGGGCGACGAGATCGACGCGGCGTTCGACGCGGCGCGCGACTCGGTGCCCGCACCCGCGGCGGCTCCCGTGCTCCTGAAGAAGGGCAAAGGCCTCCTCATCCATCAGACGGGGGAGATGCAGGTCCCGTACACGCCTCCGGTTCCCGCGCCACGCGAGAGCGCTTCGGTCCCGCGCCGCGAGGCGCCGCGCGCGCCCGCCGAGGCCCCGGCGTCGATCCCGGCGGCGGGCGAGTCGAAGGGGAGCCGCACGGGCCTCGTCGCGGGGATCGGCCTGGCGGCCGCCGCGCTCGTCGGCGTCGCGCTCTTCATGACGAAGGACAGGTGGTCGGGCCCGAAGGGCGCTCCGCCGGCGCCCGCGCCGAAGACCGAAGTCTCGGCGCCCGCGCCGGATACGGCTTCCGCCGCGGCCCCCGCTCCCGCCCCCGAGGGGCCCCGGGTCGTGGACCCGAAGGCCGTCGAGGCGGAGGCGCGCCGACTCGCAGCCGAGCGGGAGAAGACCGCCAAAGAGGCCGCGAAGCAGGCGGGCGCCGCCAGGACGGGCGCCGCACCGCCTCCCGCGGTCCTGACGCTGCAGCCCGCGAAGACCTCGAGCGAGGTCCCGAAAGAGGCGGCTGCGAAGGCGCCAGAGCCCCTCCCCGTGGCGGCGCCGCCCGTGGTGGCGCCGCCCGTCGTCGCGGCGCCGCCGAAACAGGAGCCCGCGGCCGCCGCGCCGGTTCCGACGGAAGTGTCCGCTCCCGAGAAGGCGCCGGTGATCCCGGTCGCAACGACCGCGCCCGTCAAGGAGGGCGAGCTCGTCGGCCCCGGTGAAGGCGTCGTCGAGCCGAAGCTCGTGCGCCTTGGGCCCATGAGCGGCCTGCCGATGCAGGCCCGGCAGGTCAAGCGCGCCCCGGACGGCTCGATCGGGACTCCCGTCCTGATGGCGCTCGTCGACGAGAAGGGGACGATCCTCGAGACCCGCCTGATTCGGCCCTCGAGCTACAAGTTCGCAGACGATGCGGCCGCCCGCGCCCTGAAGGGTGCGACAATCGAGCCGGCGACCAAGGACGGCGTGAAGGTCAAGATGTGGAAGACCTTCCCGATCGCCGTTCGTCCGTGACCGTTCGCCCGAGGAGTTGCGCATGAGCCTTTCCGAAGAACAGAAGAAGTTCTACGAGCACACGCGGTCGGTCACGAAGGCCGAGATCGACCAGCTCGAGGGCGACATCCAGGCCGAGCTCTCCAAGGTCAAGGAACGGCTGGCCGACCTGCAGAACGCCCAGAAAGCCGCGCGCCAGATGTACGCGGCCGCGTGCCTGAGGCTGGGCGTCCCGAACGACCTCGAGGAAGCCGAGGAATCCTGAGCCTCCGGCTCCTCCTGTCGGCGGCCCTCCTCGCCGCCCCGGTTCCGACTCCCGCTCCGCCCCGGCGCATCGTCGCGCTCGCCCCTTCGGCGGCGGAAATTCTCTTCGCTCTCGGCGCGGCGCCGCGCGTCGTGGGCGTCAGCGACTTCGCCCGCGACCTGCCCGGCTCGGCGGGCAAGGCGCGGCTCGGCGGCTTCGCGCCGGACCTCGAGCGCGTCGTCCAGCTGGCGCCGGACCTCGTCGTCGTCTCACGGGACGGAACCGACCGGGCTGCCTGGGAGAAACTCACCTCGATGGGTCTCAATGTGCTCGTGACCGGCGGAACGACGCTCGGCGGCGTCCTCGACGACGTTGCGCGCGTCGGTGCGGCCATCGGCGAGCCGGAGAAGGCCGCGGCGCTCGTCGGGTCGCTGAAGGGCCGCATCGCGGCCGCCGAGGCGCGCGGGCGCGCGCACCGCGGGAAGACCGCCCTCGTCCTCGTGTGGCCCGACCCGCCGGTCGTCGCGGGCCGGGCGACGTTCGTGGGCGACGTTCTCGCCCGCGCCGGATTCACGAACGCGGCCCCGGCGGCCGCGGGCGACTGGCCGCGCGTCTCGCTCGAGACGCTCGCCGCGTGGAATCCGGACCTCGTCATCCGGCCCGCCACCGCCGAGAACGCGGAGGCGTTCGGCGCGGCGCTTCGAGGCGGCGCGTTCCGCGTCGTGCCCGCGGTGAGGGACGGGCGCGTCGCGACGCTGCCCGGCGACCTCCTCGAGCGGCCGGGACCGCGTCTCGTGGACGCGCTCGAAGCGCTCGCGGCTCTCGGGAGCGCGCCGTGACGCGGGCCCCCGACGGCCGCTCCGCGTGGGCGGCGGCGGCGGTTCTCCTCTTCGCCCTCTTCGCCCTCGTCGGAACCTCGCTCCTCTTCGGGAGCGTGAGGCTTTCGCCCGGAGAGGTCTGGAACGCTCTCTTCGGCTCCGGCGACGCGCAGGCCGTGACGATCGTGCGCGAGCTGCGGCTTCCGCGCGCGCTTCTCGGCGCGCTCGTGGGCGGGGCGCTCGCGGTCTCGGGCGCGGCTCTTCAGGCGCTCCTCGGGAACCCGCTCGCCGACCCCTATCTCCTCGGCGTCTCGGGCGGCGCCGCCTGCGGCACGCTCCTCGGCGCGCTCCTGGGCCTCGGCGCGCGCGGAGCGTGGGGAAGCTCGTTCGCGCTCCCGCTCGCGGGCTTTCTCGGAGCGCTCGTGGCGGTCCTCCTGGTGGGCGCCGGCGCGTCCGTCGGCGGACGGCTGGACAGGGGACGCCTGCTTCTCTCCGGCGTCGTCGTGAACGCGCTCGCCTCCGCGATCCTCCTCTTTCTCCTCTCCTTCGGCGACGCGGCGCACACGCAGTCGTTCGTGTTCTGGATGCTCGGCTCTCTCGCGGGCGCGACGCCGGGCGCGGTGAAGGCCCTCGCGCTCTACGTCGTGCTCGGCCTCGTCCTCCTCCTTCCGCTCGCCCGCGCGTTCGACGCGCTCCAGCTCGGCGAGGAGACGGCCGCCACGCTCGGCGTCCGGGTCGAAACGGTGAAGCGCATCGCGTACCTTGCCGCTTCGCTCCTCGCCGCCGCCGCGGTCGCGACGACGGGGATCATCGGTTTCGTCGGCCTCCTCGTTCCGCACGCCGTCCGCCGGCTCGCGCCCGGCCACCGCGCGCTCCTCGTCCTGTCGTTCCTCGGAGGCGCGGCCCTTCTCGTCTCGGCCGACGCCCTCTCGCGGTCCCTGTTCGCGCCCGCCGAGATTTCCGTCGGCGCCGTGACGGCTCTTCTCGGCGCGCCCGCGTTCCTCATCCTCCTGAGGGCCCGCCCGTGACGCCGCGGCTCGAGGCTCACGGGCTTTCGGCCGGGTACGGCGGGAAGGCCGTTCTCGAGGGTGTCTCGCTCGGCCTCGCGCCCGGCCGCGTGTCGGTCCTCCTCGGCGAGAACGGTTCGGGCAAGTCGACTCTCCTGAAGGCCCTCGCAGGCGTGCTGAAGCCGCAGGCCGGCGACGTGCGACTCGCCGGGCGGAGCCTCGGGTCCGTGCCGCGCAGGGAAGCCGCGCGCGCGATCGGCTACCTTCCGCAGGGCTTCGAGCCGCTCTTTCCGATGCGGGCGCGCGACCTCGTCCTCCTCGGCCGCACGCCGCACCTCTCGGCCTTCGGCGTTCCGGGCGCGGGCGACCGTGCCGCGGCGGAGGCCGCGCTCCTCGAGATGGACGCGACCGCGCTCGCGGACGCTGACATTCGCGCCATGTCGGGCGGCGAGCGCCAGCGCGTGCTCCTTGCCCGCGTCCTCGCGGGCGCCCCGGACGTTCTTCTCCTCGACGAGCCGACCGCGAACCTCGACCCGCGCCACCGTTTTCTCGTCCTCGACGCGATGCGCCGCCGCGCCGCCGCGGGCGGAAGCGTCCTCTTCTCGACGCACGAGATCGACGTCGCCTCCGAGGGAGCCGACGACGCGGTTCTCCTCGCCGGAGGGCGCGTCCTCGCCGAGGGTCCGGTCGGCACGACGCTCACGGGCCGGCTGCTCTCGGAGCTCTTCGCGGTCTCGGCGTGCGTCTCCCCCGGCGCGGGCGGCAAGCCTCTCGTCTCGTTCGGGCCCCCTCCGGCGCGGTAACATCCCCCACTTACCCATGTGGTTTCGCAAGGACAAGGGCCCGCGCGCCCCGCGTGACCCCAAGACCTCGGCCTCGCTCGGCGAGGGTCTGTTCCTCAAGTGCGAGGGCTGCCGCGAGACGCTCTATCTCAAGGAGCTGGAGCGGAACGTGCGCGTCTGCCCGAAGTGCGGGTTCCACTTCCGGATGCCGGCGGCCGAGCGGATCAGGCTCCTCCTCGGCGACGGCGCCGAGCCGCTCTTCGAGGGCGTGCGCCCGGTCGACCCGCTGAAGTTCAAGGACAGCAAGCGTTACCGCGACCGCCTGAGGGACTCCGAGTCGAAGACGGGGCGGCCGGACGCGATCCAGGCCGCGCAGGGCGACATCGACGGCATCCCGGCGGTCGTCGCCGTCCTCGACTACGCGTTCATGGGCGGCTCGATGGGCTCGGTCGTCGGCGAGGTGCTCACGCGCTGCGCCGAGCTCGCCCTGGAGGAGCGCAAGCCCTACGTCATCGTGAGCGCGTCCGGCGGCGCGCGCATGCAGGAGGGAATCCTCTCGCTCATGCAGATGGGCAAGGTCTCCGCCGCGCTCGCGCGCCTCTCGGCCGCGCGGATCCCGTACGTGTCCGTCCTGACGGACCCGACGACGGGCGGCGTCACGGCGTCCTTCGCGATGCTCGGCGACGTGAACATGGCCGAGCCGAAGGCGCTCATCGGCTTCGCGGGCCCGCGCGTCATCGAGCAGACGATCCGCCAGACGCTGCCGGAAGGCTTCCAGCGGTCGGAGTTCCTCCAGGAGCACGGCTTCGTCGACCTCGTCGTCCCGCGTCCCGAGATGCGCGCGACTCTCGCGCGCGTCCTGCGACTGCTCCAGACGAGCTGACGGCCGGGACCGGGGGGCAAAGATTCGGATTCGGATTTTCTTAGAAGGTGAATAGGGGACGTGGCTTGAGTGCGGTCCACGCGGGTTCGGGGCTGGCGTGGCTGGATGCGCTCGGCCCGCAGAAGATCCGGCCGGGCCTGTGGCGCACGCGTTCCCTTCTTTCCCTTCTGGGAAATCCCGAATTATCTTTCTCTTCCATCCTCATCGGAGGGACGAACGGGAAGGGGTCGACGGCCGCTTCCGTCTCCGCGATCCTCACGGCCGCGGGCGTGCCGTGCGGCCTCTACACGTCGCCGCACCTCGTGTCCGTCACGGAGCGCGTGCGGCTTCTGGATCGGGACGTCTCCTTCGACGCGCTCGACTCCGTGCTTTCTCTCGTCGCCTCCGTCTCGGCGCCTGGCGACAGGGGGCCGACGTACTTCGAGGCCATGACGGCCGCGGCGCTCGAGCTCTTCCGCCGCGCGCGCGTCGCCGTCGCCGTCGTCGAGGTCGGGATCGGCGGGCGGCTCGACGCAACGAACGTCCTTACGCCGGAGGTCTCCGTCGTCACGAACGTCGCGGCGGATCATCTCGACGTCCTCGGCCCAACTCTCGAGGACGTCGCGCGCGAGAAGGCCGGCATCTTCCGGAAGGGGCAGCCCGCGCTCCTCGGAACGGAGGGCACGGAGGAGGGGCCGCGCGCCGTGCTGCACGCCGAGGCTCGCCGGGTCGGCGCGCGCCTCGTCGAAATCCCGCCCGCGCCTCACTGGGAGGGCCTCTCGCCGCTCGCGGGCGCGCACCAGCTCGGCAACGTCGCGCTCGCCGTCGCGGCCGCGCGCGCGGTCGCGCCGCTCGACGACGCGGCGATCGCGCGCGGGCTCGGGGCCACTCGTTGGCGCGGGCGGCTCGAGCGGATCGATGCTCCGGGCCGGAGGCCGCTCCTCGTGGACGGCGCGCACAACCCGCCGGGCGCCCTCGCGCTCGCGGCGCACCTCGACGCCTCGGGCCTTGCGGGTGCGGTGGACCTCCTCTTCGGCGGGATGGCCGACAAGGACCTCGCCGCGGTCTTCGCGCCGCTGGCCGCCCGCGCGCGCCGGATCGTCCTCGTCGCCCCCGCCTCGCCGCGCGCCGAAGGCGCGGGCCGGCTCGCCGAACGCCTCGGCCGGATCGACCTCGAGACGGCGCCGTCGGTCGCCGAGGGACTCGCGCGCCTCGAGGCCGCGGGCGGCTCCGCGCCGATTCTCGTGACAGGATCGCTGTACCTCGCCGGGGAAGTCCTCGCGCTTCGCGGCTGAATCCGTAAGATGCCCCCGTGAGCGAGCCCCCCGGCAAGAGCCTCGTCCCCGCGTACGACAAGAAGGCTCTCGAGGCGCTCGAGGATGCGCGCCTCGCCGTCTACGCGTCGCGCGCCTCGCGCGCCGTACGCCGCTACCCTCTCGCCGAGGAAGGCAAGACCTACGACTACCGGACCGAGTACCAGCGGGACCGCGACCGGATCATCCATTCGCGCGCGTTCCGGCGGCTCAAGCACAAGACGCAGGTCTTCATCCCGTTCGAAGGCGACCACTACCGGACGCGCCTCACGCACACGCTCGAGGTCACGCAGGTCGCGCGCACGGTCGCACGGGCCCTCGGCCTGAACGAGGACCTCGCGGAGGCCTGCGCGCTCGGGCACGATCTCGGGCACACGCCGTTCGGCCACTCGGGCGAGAAGGTCCTGAACCGCATCCTCACGGGCACCGAGCCCGCGTTCCCGCTCGACCCGAAGCTCGCGGCGCAGGTCGGCGCGTTCAAGCACAACTACCAGGCCGTCCGCGTGGTGGACGTCCTCGAGAAACGCTACGAACACCCGGGCCTGAACCTCACGAACGACACGCGCGAGGGAATCCTCAAGCACACGACGTGGCGGCGGGACTTCCCGTTCCCCGACGTGGACGCCGAAGGCCTGAACCTCTCTTCGGGCGGCCATCTCGAAGGCCAGGCCGTCGCGTGGGCCGACGAGTACGCGCAGCAGGCGCACGACCTCGAGGACGG
>JBDTTJ010000135.1:0-8518 GCA_039930645.1 Acidobacteriota bacterium | reverse complement strand
TCGGTTTCGTGACGGGCCGCGTAACGTCGCCGAACGGCGCGGGCATCGCGGGCTCACGCGTCGCGGCCGCGGGGCTGGGCACGGCCAACCTGTCTGTGCCTGGCGGCCCGTACGCCGTGCCCGCGCCCGCAGGAACGCCGACGCTTACGGCGCTTCATCCCGTGCTCGGCCTCTCGGGCTCTGGCCAGGTGCTGACGCTCGCGAAGGGCCAGATCGCGACGCTCGACCTCGTCCTTTCGCCCACGCCGCCGCAGATCCGCGCGCTCCAGCCCGCCAGCGGCGCGGCGGACCAGCCCGTCGGCTCCACGGTGTCGATCGCGTTCAGCGCGGCGATCGACCCGGCCAGCGTGATCGCGGCGACGCTCTCCGTCTCCCTCGCGGACGCGGCGGGTGCGCCGACGGGCCTTCTCTTCAACGGTGCGGTCGCGCTCTCGCCCGACAGGACGACCGTCGTCTTCACGCCCGCGCGACCGCTCCCGCCCGGCCGGCGCATCGCCGCGCGCTTCACGGGCGGCGTGCGCGACACGGCGGGCACGCTTTACGGCGGGACGCTGCCCGTCGACTGGAGCTTCACGACCTCCACGCAATTCGTGACGGGCGGCGCGATCCATCCCGAGAAGATCCGCCTCCTCGTCCCAGCGAACGGCACGGCCCAGATCGTCGGCGCCGACGGCGCGCTGCCGCTCGTCACCGGCGGCACGGCGCCGTGGTCGGTCTGGGCCGACGTCGAGGGTCCGATCTGCCCGTCGAGAGTCACGCAGCCCGCGAACGGCGCCGGCGGCTTCACCCTCACCGCGGGCTGCCCTCCCACGTCTCCCGTCACGATTTCGAGCCGCGTCTGGCTGCACGTGATCGATCCGACCGGCGCAGAGGCCGCGACGTTCAGACTCGGCCCGTTCACGACACCGGACGGCAAGGGCTTCGTCGCGAGCCCGGGCGAGGAGACCGTGTTCACGACCGCGGAAGGAGTCGAGGTCACGGCGCCCGCTGGCGCCTTTGACGTGCCCACGCTCGTCACGGTCACGAAGCGCCCGCTCGACTTCTCGGGCGTCGCCGTGAACCCAGGCCTCGAGGTGGCCGCCGCCCTGAGCGTGGACTTCGACGGGACCGCGAACGAGACGCTGCGCGTCCGGATCCCCGTCGCAACGGCGTCGCCCGTCGGCGGTCTCGCCTTCGCGGGCGTGCCTTACGACACGCCCTGGGGCCGGAAGCTCAGGATCCTCGACGTCGGCCGCCTCGTGGACGACGGCAAGGGCGGCAAGCTCATCTCGACGCTGGAGGCCGACCAGCCAGACGACCCGCCCGACGCGGCCGCCATCGCCACGACGGGCGGAAGGCAGGCGCTGTCGGCGCGGCACACGCAGGCGATCTCGAAGAAGCTGGTTCGGGCCATCGCCGCGGAATTCAGGGTGCGCGCGGACGCCGTCTTCATCGTGGGCGCCACGCTCCAACTCTCCGCGCTGACGGGCAGCATCATGCCCGCGCTCGTCGGCGCGAACTTCCTCGTGCTCTACAGCTCGCTCGCCGACGCGTTGGTCTTCGCGGCCCTCACCGCCGACGCGCGGTACATCCTGCCCATGATCACCGGAAAGCCCTTCACGCTCGTCGCCCGCGACGTCTCCACCGGATGGGTGCTCAACACGGCCGAGTACGGGCCCATCAACCCGGACACGGCGCGATTCTTCGACCTCAAGACCTTCCCCGATGGGCGCGCTCCGATCCCTCTTCGCATCCTCGATGGTTATCCGTTCCGGTTCTACGCATTCCGCGCGCCGGAAGACGGTCAGACAATCTCTCTCGAGGTCCAGCTGGACGCGACCGGTTCAGGGGGCTCCACAACCCTTAAAGCCCTCTCGCCGCCGCCGCCGAAAGGCACGTCCCTCGAGCTCTGCAACCTGAAACAGGACAATTGCTCCGAGTCGCCGGCCGGACAGGGTCTCCCGGTCTCCGTGGCGGGTACGCCCGGTGACGAGCTCCTCGTGGTCGTCGGTCCTGGCGATCTCGAGCCAGAGGTCTTTCTCGGCAGGCCGATCTCGATCAATTTCAACCTGTCCGCGAAGAAAATCGCCGACGCCGACAAGCCATTCGTCGCGAGGCTCTTCGATTGTGGTCCGATCGAGCCGTTCTCGGGCTGCGTCAGCGGCCCGACGATTCCTCTCACGCCCACGCTGACCGCGTCGGACCGCACGCTCGAGCTTTCTCCCGGCGGCCTGCTCCCCCGCGGGCACGTCTTCCAGCTCGTGCTCGACAAGGACCGGCTGAAGTTCAACGGCACGCAAGTGACGGCAGCCGGAGACCCCGTACCCGCCCTGTGGCCGAACGAAGTTCCGAAGCGCTTCTGGTTCGCAACGCGGGCCGCGCCGCCGAGCCCGTCGCCCGAGGTGCGGAGCTTCACGTCCCTCGGCGACACCGATTCCGCGCGCGACCTCATGAAGTTCGGCAACACGCTCCTCGTGGGCTCGGCCACGGGGAATCTCCTCGCGATCGACCTGTCCTTGACGGCGGACAAATCCGTCGCCCCGAGGCCGTTTGCTTACCTCGCCCCCTCGGCAGGGACGCAGATGCGCGCGTTCGCGACGGACGGCCACAACCGGCTATTCGTGAACGAGCTCGTGGGATCGAGCTGGACCGTCAAAGCGATCCGCGTCGAGGACGTGTGGGCGGCCACGCAGGGCAAGTGCCCCGTCGGGGCTCAGCCGAGCGGGTGGCAGCAGAACCTGGGTTGCTTCGCGTCGGCCGTTGGCGGGGTCAAGGTTGCGTTCGCGACGGGCAGCCTCGGCGGCATTTCGCCGAGCGAGTTCCTCGCGCTTGCGGGCAGCCTGCCGACCGGCACGCCGGCCGGGATGCAGGTGCTGGTCGAAGACCGGACGATGCCGGACGACCGCGACTCCTGGGAGATGAGCGATTTCGTGGCGCGCTTCGGACCGAAGAATGCCGCCCCCGACTCCGACGGCTTCTTCGACCTCGAGGCCAACGTGGAGTCCATCCGGGGCCTCTTCCCACAGCCGCCCGACACGGTCTGCAACG
Organism: Acidobacteriota bacterium; assembly: GCA_039930645.1. Taxonomy (GTDB): domain Bacteria; phylum Acidobacteriota; class Thermoanaerobaculia; order UBA5066; family UBA5066; genus Fen-183. The sequence continues at coordinate 5,491 of JBDTTJ010000135.1, read as the reverse complement.
ACGAGCCTTACTACAAGTGGCAACGGATTTCGGTCGACAACCTCTCGACGGGTCAGGTCTTCTCCGCGGACGTGGCGTGGAACGTCGCTGCGACGGTGCCTCACGTCCGGGGCCGCAAGGGCGACCGCATCCGCGCACGCTTCAATCGCAAGGCCTTCGCCTACGTGGCCATCGTGGGGAGCGGCATCAGCGTCGTTGACCTGAACCGCTTTTACGAGCGGCCCGAGCTCACGAGCGCGCAGGCGAACAAGTCGCAGTGCGGGCGCCGCGTCGCGCGCTACGAGGCCGCGGACATCCCGATCTACGTGAACGGCGTCGTACCCGCCAACGCCCTTGACGCGTCGAGCTCGCCCCGGCTCGACGGCCTCACGAACACGCCGGCTCTCGCCGTCAGCGTTTCAGGCGTCGACATCCGCGTCGACTCCGTGCTCACCCACTACGGAGCGGTGCGGAGCACGTCCCCGCAGAAATCGCCCGAGGCGCTCGGAATCACGCCGATCGCGTCGCCGAACGAGTGGAGGACGCCCGCCGACGTCCAATTCCTGAAAAAGCTGCTTCCGAGCCGCGTGAGCGTGTTCTACCGTGACGTTCTCTTCGTGCCGACGGTCGCCTGGACGGACCGGGGCATCGTGGGGAAGGAAGGAGGGCGCTTCGAGAAGGACCCGTCCCCCTGCGCCGAGAAGGCGTGCGAGAACAAGAAAGGGACGCTCCTCTTCTATTCGCTTGGCTCGGCGGGCATCGCCACGTTCGACGCGGCGAAGGACGATCGTCCGCTCGTCGGCCGCTTCAAAGCCAGAGGCCACACGGTGTTCCGCCTGGCGATGGACCCCTCGGGGCGGCGGCTCTTCGCGGGGGGCACCGACGACAGGAGCAACACGATCATCGACGTCTGGGACGTGTCCCGGGCGAACGGCGGGCCCACGTCCAACGGCCTCGACGACGCGCCGGTCCCGGAGCCGGAGGGCGATCCGCGTCTTCTCTTCTCGATGGTCGCTCCGTGGGACACGAACCATCTCGGGTTTGACGAGGCCGGCGACGGGCTCGTCTACACGTGGGGCGCCAGAGTCGTGGGAGGCGCTTCCGGATCGAGCGTGACGAGGGGCGGATTCGCGCTGCCGGTGGACGATCTCACGTTCACGTTCGCCGGTGTCTACCGCGACCCCGCGTCGCCCCCGTCCTCGGGCGGCCAGCCCGGGCTTCCCGTCATCCGTCCTTCCGCGACGCTCCGGCCGCTCGGCGTGCCCGTGCGCTCCAGCGCGGCCGCGGAGCGCATCAATTCCGACGACGACGAACAAATCCTCACGCCCGCGTTCAAGCTCCGGACCTCTCTTCCCGGCGCGCTCGGCTCCGTCCTGAAGGCCCGGATCCAGTCTCTCCGCATTCTTCCCGATCGGAGCCTTCTCACCCGCGACGACGTCGGCGCGGCGCCGATGCCCCCGGGCGGAAAGGGCTGGCCCGAGCCATCGGTCTTCGTGACGCTGCGGCGACTCGGCACCACGGACGTGCGGGGCGCAGACGGGAAAGCCGCGACGGGCGGCGCCCTGAGCACCGCGTACAACCTCTACGAGTCCGACGAAGTCGTGGCGCTCGTGGCCGATCCGCGCGCGGCGGAGAGCTACCGCGACACGCTGAAGAGCAGCGAGGACGACACCGCGGGCGAGGGTGCGGCCTGCCGGCGCTGCCGCCTGCCGTCGCAGATCGATCCGAAGAAGATGAAGGTCAAGGACCTCCTCGCTGGTCCGATCCTCAGGGCGCAGCTTTTCGTGGAGGACGCGGGCGCCGACGCCCAGACGCAGGCGGCGCTGGACTGGTTCGAGGCGCGGAAGGACGCGTATCCGGCGCCGCGAGCAACCGTGACCGTGGACGCATGGGCGGACGCGGTGCCGTCTGCGGCGCAGGCCACGCTCGCCGAGCCGGCCCTCAACTCCGCGACGTGGCAGGGAGAGGCGGGCGTGGGCGTCGCGCTGGGCCCCGGCGAAGCGCTCATTGCGGCGACCGACTTTGCGGCGGCCGGCCGCGGCGTCGACTTCTCCTTCGAGCGCTCCTACCGTTCGGGGGCGCTCGGCTACGGGCCGCTGGGCGCGGCGCCGTGGAGCGCGAGCCTCTTCGCGCACCTGCGCTTCATCCCGCCCGTCATCACGAGTAACCCGGACAAGAACCCGAAGGTGTACTCCTACCTCGGCGAGGTGCAGTACCACGACGGCGGCGGGCGCGTCTTCACGTTCCACCCGGCCTGTGAGAAGGACTGCCCCCCCGAGTACGTGCAGCCTCCCGGAACGGGCGACGGCCGAAAGTGTCCGCCGGAGACCGAGCTCGACGGAGGAGGGACGGACCTCAACGGGACGTCTTACTGCATCCCGAAGGGTCTCTATCTCAACCTCCAGCGCCTCCAGAACGGGAAGGCGTACCGGATCGTCACGCAGTCACACGGACTGGTCTATTTCAATGAGGACGGGACCCTGGCCGAGGTGAGCGACCGCTTCCGGCGCGAGCCGAAGGGCTCGACGACTCGCGAGAACACCCTCCGACTGACGTATGACGGGACGCGCCATCTCGTCTCGGCCGAGGACGACTACGGGCGGCGGTACGCGTTCGACTATGGGCGCGACCCGAAGAAGAAGGAGACCTACGGCCTCCTCACGTCGCTGAAGGACTTCGGCACGCTCGGCGCGCAGAGAAAGGTCTCGTTCGAATTCGACACGGCCGACCCGGAGTCCCGTCGGCTGCTGAAGGTCAAGCTGCCGGAAGTAGACGCGCTCCAGCCCGGCCAGAACGAGCCCTCGGCGGTGACACCGGAGATCGCTTACGCGTACGACCCGAGCTCCGTGTCGGCCTCGGCGCCCCTGCACGACAAGCTCGGCACCACGCGCCTGAAGAGCGTCACGCTGCCGCAGTTCCTCGACGCCGCGGCGCCTCGCTTCGAGCTCGCATACGACCCCGCGACGGGCCGCGTGAAGACGCTCACGGTGCCGAATTCGACCGGCGCTCTGGTGCTGCCTTACGCCTTCGACCCGACGCCCGCGCCGTCCCATCCCTTCCTCGCCTCTGGCGTCAAGGTGACGCCACCGTGGGGGCGCGTGCTCACGTACAAGCTGACGCCCGAAGGACGGATCGACACGTTCGAGAACGGCTCGAACATCCCCACCTTCGCCGCGCCCGAGCCGGCGGCCGGCTTCCCCTCGGCCAGCCTCGCGCCGGCCTCGAAGACGCCGAAGACGAAATGGGGGTACGAGCTCGACGGGCGCGTGAATCGCGTCGTCGCGGCGGACGGCGGCGAGACGAACCTGACGTACCCGAAGGGCGGGGTCCGGCTCGCGGCCGCCACTCCGTCCAGCACCAGGCGCACCACCGGCTCCGACGCGGCGGGCCTTTCGACGCAGAGCTCCACCGTCGAGATCACGGATTATCGGGACAACGTGCCCTTCGATCTCTCGGTCGAGATGGAACCCGGCAAGTTCCACAGGCTCGTTCTGGATGTGCCGGGCGACCCGGGGGGCGCCGAAATCAACTTCGACACCGGGTGGCTCGGTGACGGTCAGAAGATCGTGGTCACGTACGACAAGCTCGGCCGGCGCAAGGGGGCCAATAGTCCCGGCGTGACGGGAGCGCCGAAGGTAACCGAGAGCTACAAGCCCGGCGAAGACGATCCCAGCAAGGAAAACGGCTTCCCGAAGGAGACCGCGCTCGGCGACGTGAAATGGACGAACACCTACGACTTCAACGACAAGCGAGGCAACCCGTCGCAGGTTTCGACGACGAGCGGCCCCGTCACCGAATACAAGTACGACGCGTGGGACCGCGTGAAGTCCGCGGCCGTCACGGGCAGCGGGAACGCGGGAGCTTTCCGGACGGTTCCCGCGCGGGCCGAACAGGCGTTCGACGCCGCGGGCCACCTCGTGCGCGAGCGGCTGAAGCAGGGCGGCGAGAATGTCGACACCCGCTACGAATACGATGCGCGGGAGCAGGTCGTCAAGGTCACCCGCACGCGGGCGGCGGCGCCGGGCGCCGGTGAACCGGTGCGAGACGTCGTGGCCGTCGAGAACGACTGGGATGCGGCCACGGGCCTCCTCAACGGCGTCACGCGCGGGCAGGGCGGCGCCGGGGACGTTCCCGTCACGACCCGCTTCCGTTACACGCCGTCCACCGGGCGCGTGGAGGCGTCGTGGGAGGAGAGCGGCGGCAAGAAGAGCGGGGAGCGCCGCGTGCTCTACGACGTGATGGGCAGGCCGGTCTACCGCACGGACGGCGACAGGGGCGCGTCCTGGTCGGAGGTCGACGGCCTCGGCCGGGTCTTCCGCGAGGCGCTGGCGACCGGGGCCTTCGTCGAGCGGAAATTCGACGCGATGGGCCATCCGACCGAGGAAGTCGTCTTCGACTTCGCGGACGACGGCAAGGGCGGGACTCAGAAGAGAACGCTCGCGAAGGCGACGTCCGTCTGGCTGCCCTACGGTCCGAAGACTGTGACGACGTTGCTCTCGGCGAACGAGTCGGACTTCCGGAAGTCGACGTACGAGTACGACGGGGCCGGTCGCGAGACGTCGGTCATGACGACCGGGTCCGTCGGAGGCGTCGCCGCGGCGCCCCGCACGGAGCGCTCGATCACGTATGCGGGCGATGCCGGCCTCGTAGAGACCGAGACCGACGCGGTCGGCAACGTCCGCAAGTACAGGTTCACCGCGACGACTCTTAGGCCTTCCTCGATCGAACGCACCGATAAAGCCGACGGTGTCAAGTCGAATGAGTCCTATCAATACGACGTCCTGGGCCGGGTCGTAGACTTCGTCGCGGGGGACGGAACCCACGTGGCGTTGACGTACGACGAGCTCGGCAACGTGACTGAACATTCGGTGGGGGATGTGACGACCCGGTTCACGTACGACGGCTGGGGGAACGTGCTCGAGGCCACCGGGCCCGCGTCCGGCGCGAAAACGTTGCTCGGCTGGGATGCGCTCTCCCGTATGCGCGAAAAGCGCGTCTCGGGGGTGGCGGGGCGCCTCGACGTGACGACGCTCGCGTACGACGAGCTGGGCCGACTCGGGGGCCGCACGAGGCCCGGCTCCCTTCCCGAGACGTTCGCCTACGAGCCCGACGGGATGCTGAAGCTGTGGACAACGCGCTTCCCCGTCGGAGGGTCCCAGCTCCAGATCGGCTTCGACTACGACGCCGCGAACCGCCTCCTGAGGCGCCGCGTCGTCGACGCGGGGACGGTCCGCGACGCGCTGACTCCGGGCTTCCGTCTCACCGACGACGCCGACGTCACCGAGTTCGCCGACGGGCTTTCGCGCCTGGGGCGCGCGGCGCGGGTCACCGGGTCCGGTGCGACATTCCCGAGCGGCGTCGCCGACCCGCGCACCGCCGTCGCGTTCTCCGGATACGACCTGCGCGGGCTTCCGTCCCAGGAAGCGGTGGGCTTGTCCGGAATCGCTCTTGCGCGCGGCTACGACGCCTGGGGGAACGCGACCCGCGTCGACCTCCCGTCGCTGGTCTCGGC
>JBDTTJ010000134.1:0-8526 GCA_039930645.1 Acidobacteriota bacterium | reverse complement strand
CTGTCGTGGTACCCGGGCGACTCGAGGGCGAGCGCCTGCTGTGTGAGGCGGAGGGGGGCGAACGTGTCCATCATGACGGCGAGCTCGTCCGTCGAACGCGTGCCGATCGAGCCCTCGTACGCGCCCGGGTGCGGGCCGTGAGGGACGCCCGCGGGATGGAGCGAGACGGCCTTCGGGCCGACCCCCTTGCGGCTCGTGAAGTTGCCGCGGACGTAATAGATGATCTCGTCGCAGTCGACGGAGGTGTGCGGGTACGGGCACGGGATCGCGTCGGGGTGCGTGTCCGTCACGCGCGGCACGAACGAGCAGACGAGGGCGTTGCGACCCGCGAAGGTCGAGTGGATCGTGGGGGGCAGGTGGACGAGGCCGGTCTTCGGCTGGTACTTCAGGATGTCGAACGCGAACGGCCACACGGCGCCGTCCCACCCGACGACGTCGAAAGGCGACGCGACCGGAAAGCGTTCGACGAACGCGTCGTCCTTCTTGACGAGGATGCGTTTCGGGCCGGAGCGCGGCCCGGTGAAGACGGGCCGCACGAAGTCGCGGTGGGTGAACGGCGCGTCCATCCGGAGCTGGCCGACGGGGTTTCTGAACTCGCGGGGCAGGTGCAATCCGCCGCGCATCTCGAAGAGAATTCCTTCGAGTGGGGAAGAGATGCGAAAGCGATGCGGAACCCCGCGGGGAATGGCGAGATAGTCGTTTCCTCGAATGGGGAGATCGCCGAAAGGCGACTCCAGCGTTCCCTCACCCTCATAGAAGAAATACAGGTCGTCCCCGTCGCCGTTCGAGAACCCGTCTGGCGATTCGCCCGCCAAGGGGATCCTGAACAAGGACACCGTCACGTCCTCGTTGAAGAGGACCGGCGTATAGCCCTCGGGCGCTTTTTCGCCGAGAAGCAGCCTGCGGCGCAGCGGCTGGTGCTCCGCCAGGACCGGCGCCTTGCGGTCCCACCGGCCGGGCGCCGCGGGGCCGATGAGGGAGTCCGTCATCGGCGGCCCTTCGTGGTACAGGATCGAGTACTCGCCGTCGAAACCGCGCCGCGTCAGGCACTCCTCGAAGCGCAGGGCGCCCGAGGACGAGCGGAATGCGACGTGCGGTTTGGCAGGCACGTCCCCGAGCTGCATCCGGTCGATCATGCGGGGGTCCGACTCTTAGTCATTCGAAGAACCTCTGCTCTTCATCTCACCCGACCACCTCGAGGGCCGACGAACCGGACCGCTGGGACGACTCGATCGACTCGAAGAGCGCGCGGAAGTTCCCGTACCCGAAGCCGCGGTCGCCCTCGCGCTGGATGAGCTCGTAGAAGAACGGCCCGGCGGTCTCGTCGCCGTACATCGCCATCGCGTCGAGCATGAAGATCTGGAGCATGTACTTCTCGTCCGCCCCGTCGACGAGGATGTGGTTCCTGCGAAGGAGGTCCATGGGCTCCCGGAGCTTCGAGATGTTCACCTCGGCCATGCGTTTCGGCAGGCGGTCGTAGTACGCGCCCGGCGCGGGCAGGAAGGCGATGCCTTTCTCACGTAGAGCTTCGACGGCCGGAATGATCTCCTTGACGAGAAACGCGACGTGCTGGACGCCAGCGCCGTGGTGGTCCTCGCAGAAGCGATTGATCTGGCTCTCGCGGAAGAACGGGCGCATGGGCTCGTTCGTCGCGAACTTCACGCCGCTGCCCGGGTCCGCCATCACGATGGAACGCAGGCCCGAGCCGGCCATCGGCCGGGCCGCCGCGACCTCTGCGGTGTGGAATTCGACGTCCCAGTAGTGCGTGAATCCGAGGACGTCGCGGTACCAGTTCACGACGGGGAGCATCGTGTAGGCGTTCGACGTGACGTGGTCGATCGTCGCGAAGCCGTGCGGGTTCTCTTTCGGCTTGCCGTCGCCCACCGTCTCGAAGCCGGGTGCGAAGTGGGGGGTGTCCCCGTCCCGCTGGATGAAGCGGAAGGTGACGTCGTCGAGAGGCGTCGCGATGTTGAACGTCCGGAACGCCCCTTCCGGCGTCTCGTCCGTCTGGACGTCCGAAAGGAACGTGGCCCCGCGCGCGCCGAGGAACTTCCAGGCGGCCTCGACGTCCTTCACGCGGAACGCGAGCGAGGAGATCCCGTCCGGATGAATCCTCAGGTAACGCGCCGCACGCGAGTCCTTGCGCACGGGCGTCGAGACGAGGACGCGGATCTGGCCCGCGCCGAAGACGGAGGCTTCCTCGCCGCCGCGCTCGACCTTCTGCCGGCCCGCACGGGCGACTTCCGTGAACCCGAGCGCCTCCGCGTAAAACCGCCGGCTCCGCGCGAGGTCCGAGACGACGAAGTGGAACGAGTCGTAGCCGATAATCCCGATCGAATCCATAATCCCCAGTGTAAGCCGGGTGCACCCGCTTGGGGAACAGCCGCCCGGCCCCGAAAGGCCCGATGGACCGCAGCCGTCTCGTTTACGACTGGAATCGCGCCGCTGGCGAGGGCCGGCCCCGCCACGTCCCGGTCGAGCTCGTCGACGAGACCCTCCGGGACGGCCTTCAGTCGCCGTCCGCGGTGGCGCCGACCGTCGAGCAGCGCTTCGAACTCGTGTGCCTCATGGAGCGCCTCGGCGTGGACACCGCGGTGCTGGGCATCCCCGCCGCGGGCCCGACGGCGCGGGCGGAGGGCGAGGCGCTGGCGCGGCTCGTGACGGAGGCGCGACTCTCCCTGCAGCCCGGCTTCGCGGCGCGGACGCTCCCGGCCGACATCGAGCCCGTGGTCGAGATCGCCCAGCGCGTGGGCCGGACCCTCGAGATGACGACGTTCATCGGGTCGTCGCCCATCCGGCAGTACGTGGAGGACTGGGACCTCTCGCAGATGATGAAGCTCACCCGCGACGCCGTGACGATGGGTGTGCGCGAGGGGCTCCTCGTCACGTACGTCACCGAGGACACGACACGAGCCAGGCCCGAGGACCTCGTCGCGCTTTACGGCACCGCGATCCAGGCCGGCGCGACGCGGATCTGCGCCTGCGACACGGTGGGGCACGCGACGCCGGAAGGCACGGGAGCGCTCGTCGGCTTCCTGGCGGAGTTCGTCGCGCGCGAAAACCCGGCCGTGAAGATCGACTGGCACGGCCACCAGGATCGCGGCCTTGCCGTCGCGAACTCGCTCTCCGCCCTGCGCGCCGGCGCGCACCGCGTGCACGGGTGCGGCCTCGGCCTCGGCGAGCGCGTGGGCAACACGCCGATGGATCAGATGCTCGTGAACCTGCGCCTCCTCGGCTGGATCGACCGCGACCTCTCGGCCCTCGCGGAGTACGTCCAGAAGGTCGCGGAATACGTCCAGGTCCCCATCCCGGATGGCTACCCGGTGGTCGGGCGCGACGCCTTCCGGACCGGGACGGGCGGCCACGCCGCTGCGATCGTGAAGGCGCGGGCCAAGGGCGACGACTGGCTCGCCGACCGCGTCTACTCCGGGGTGCCGGCCGGGATGTTCGGGCTCAAGCAGATCATCGAAGTGGGCCCGATGTCGGGGGAGTCCAACGTCGTCGCCTGGCTGAGGGAGCGCGGGCTCGAGGCCGAGCCCGACCGCGTCGCGGCGATCCTCCGCGCCGCCAAGCTCGCGAACCACGTACTCGCCGACGCGGAGATCCGCGCCATCCTGGGCTCGTTCCCGGAGGCCGGCGAGCCGGGGGGGGCCCGCGACGCGAGCCCCGCGGCTTCCGTAAAATCCTGACGTGAGGTCTTCCGCCGGCGCCCGCGAAGGCGTATTCCTCGAACGGCACCTGCCGCTGTTTCTGGACTACCTCTCGGCCGAGAAGGGCCTTGCGGCGAACACGCTCGAGGCCTATCGGCGCGACCTCGCCGGCTTCGGGGCGTTCCTGGCCGAGAAGTCCGTCGATCCTGGAAAGGTGTCCCGCGGCGACGTCGTCGCGTACCTCGGGGCCCGCCGCGCCGAGGGGATGTCGCCGCGCACGCTCGCGCGCGAGACTTCGGCGCTCCGAGGCCTCTACGGCTTTCTCGCGGCCGAGAAGGTCGTTCCCGAGGACCCGACCGCCGACCTCACGAACGCGCGGCGCTGGGTGTTGCTGCCGAAGGTCCTCTCCGAGGACGAGGTCCAGAAGCTCCTCGACGCGCCGGACGTGGCGACGCCGAAGGGCCTGCGCGACCGCGCGATGTTCGAGATTCTCTACGCGTGCGGCCTGCGCGTCTCGGAGCTCTCGGCGCTGCCGATCGAAAGCCTGCGCCTCGCCGAGGGCTTCGTCCTCGTGCGCGGCAAGGGCAGCAAGGAGCGCATCGTGCCGATCGCCGACTCGGCCGGGCGCTGGGTCAAGCGCTGGCTCGCGGAGGGGCGCGACACGGGGGGTGCGGGCAGCCGCTGGGTGTTCCCCGGCACGAAGGGCCGGCCCGTGACACGCCAGACCGTTTTCCTCGCGCTGAAGGCCGCCGCGCTGAAGGCAGGCATCGCGGCCGCCGCGGTCTCGCCGCACGTTCTCCGCCACGCGTTCGCGACGCACCTCGTCGACCACGACGCCGACCTCCGGGCCGTCCAGCTCATGCTCGGCCACGCCGACATCGCGACGACCGAGACGTACACCCACGTCTCCCGCTCCCGAGTGCGCAAGGTCTACGACCGGACGCACCCGAGGGCGTAGCCAGAACGGTTATGTTCGAAGAACACGACGAGAAGAGAAGATTTCTCAGAAGGGTAAGAGGGGCCGGCGCTGTCGGCCTCGCGCTTGCGCTTCTTGGTGCGGCGTCGACGGCAGCCGCCACCCTCGTCGTCTTCGGGGACGGGCGGCACGTGCGTGTCGCCTCGTACGCCGTCGTGTCCGGCGGCGAGGACGGGGACGGGGACCGCGTCTCGATGAAGCTCATCGGGGGCGGCTCGATGACGGTGTCGCTGGAGGTCGTCGACCGCATCGTCGACGACGAATACGAACGGCCATCCCCGGCTCCCGAGCGAGACGAGCGCCTCGCGGGCGGTGATGGTGCCCCCGCCGTGCGCTCTCTTCGCGCCTTCTCGGAATCTCTTTCTCTCTCTTCTCCTTCCCCCTATTCCTCGCAGATCCTCGCGGCGGCGAAAGAGCACAAGGTCGACCCCGCCCTCATCGCGGCGGTCATTCGCGCCGAGTCGAACGGCGTTCGGACGGCGGTGTCGCGCAAGGGCGCGCGGGGGCTCATGCAGCTGATGCCGGCGACGGCGCGCCGTCTCGGCGTCCACAGGCCGTTCGACCCGAAGGAGAACATCCGCGGCGGGACGGCCTACCTCGCGGAGCTCGCGTCGCGCTACGGCGATACGCGCGCCGACCTCGTTCTGGCGGCTTACAACGCGGGGGAACGCGCCGTGGAAGAGTACAAGGGTGTTCCGCCCTACCGCGAGACGCGAGAGTACGTCCGCAAGGTCCTGGCGTTCTGGGCCGGCGCCACGCAGCCGCTGGCCGCGGCGGCTTCCTTCTGATGTTCCGCACGGCTCGCGCGTTCCTGCTCGTCCTGCCGGGCGCGTTCCTGCTCGTCCTGATCGCGTACCTGGTCGCGCATCCGGGCGCCGCCGCAGCGTTCGTCGCGTACCCGTTCCTCGTGGACTCGCTCGGCGGCTGGGTGAGCAAGCGGCCGCTGATCCGTTTCATTCTCACCTCGGTGGTGTTCTTCGTGCCGCCGTACCTCGTGACCGGCCTTCTTCTCTTCGTGGCCGATGCCGGGGTCTCGGCGGCGGCGCCGCTCTGGGGAAAGGCCAAGGCGAAGCGTCCGGCCGCGGTTCCCCCGCCCGAGAGCCGCTGGGCGTTCGTCGCGGTGAGCCTCGCGGCGGCTCTGACCCTCGGCGTCCTTCTTCACCGGGTCGCGCACGGAGGCGAGCTGCCCGGGGGCGTCAACGTCTCACCCCTCTTCGTGGTGATCGCAGCGTTCGGAGCGGTGGCGCTCGGCCTCGTCGCCGCGGGTCTGTCCGCGCTTCCGCGGGCGGTGGCCCGGCGGGTCGGCGCCGCGGCCTGACGCGGCCGGCCGCGCCTCTATACTCCGCCGCGTGAGCGCCGCCACGGACACCGTCGTCGTCCTCGATTTCGGCTCCCAGTACACGCAGGTCATCGCCCGGCGGATCCGCGAGGCGCGGGTCCGGTCGGTCGTCCTGCCGTTCGACGCGAAGGCCTCCGAGGTCGCGAAGCTCGCGCCAAAGGGGATCATCCTGTCGGGCGGGCCCTCCAGCGTCTACGACAGGGAAGCCCCGCAGGGCGACGCCGGGCTCTTCGAGCTGAAGGTGCCCGTCCTCGGCCTCTGCTACGGGATGATGTGGCTCGCGCAGCGCTACGGCGGCAAGGTCGGGAGCGCGCCGGGCCGCGAGTACGGGCGCGCGCACGTGAAGGTCTCGGGCGGCCGTCTTTTCCGCGGACTCGGGCCGGTCGAGACGATCTGGATGAGCCACGGCGATCACGTCGAGACCGCCCCTACGGGCTTCTCCGTCACGGCGACGACCGAGAACGCACCCGTCGCGGCGTTCGAGGACGCGGCCCGGAACCTGTATGGCGTCCAGGGCCACCCGGAGGTCCACCACTCCGAGCACGGGGCTCAAATGCTCGAGAACTTTCTCTACGACGTGTGCGGCGCGAAACCGTCCTGGACGATGGCGGGCTTCCGCGACGCGACGATCGCGCGCCTCAAGGAAGAGCTCAGGAGCGGTGTCGTCCTCGGCGCGCTGTCGGGCGGCGTGGACTCGACCGTCGCGGCCGTCCTCCTGCGCGAAGCCGTGGGGGAGCGCTTTCGCGGCGTCTTCGTCGACACCGGCCTTCTCCGCAAGAACGAAGGACGCGAGGTCCTCGAGGCGTTCCGCCACCTCGGCCTTCCCGTCGTCGGCGTCGACGCATCACAGCGGTTCTTCGACTCCCTCGCGGGCGTCGTCGAGCCGGAGCGCAAGCGGAAGATCATCGGAGGCCTCTTCATCGACGTCTTCACGGAGAACGCAAAGGCCGTGGACGGGGCCGAATGGCTCGCGCAGGGGACGCTCTACCCGGACGTCATCGAGTCCGTTTCGATCAAGGGGCCCTCGGCCGTCATCAAGACGCACCACAACGTGGGCGGCCTCCCCGAGAAGCTCGGGTTCAAGCTCGTCGAGCCGCTCCGCGAGCTCTTCAAGGACGAGGTGCGCCGCCTCGGCGAGGAGCTCGGGATCCCGAAGGAGATGCTCTACCGGCACCCGTTCCCGGGCCCGGGTCTCGCCGTGCGCATGCCCGGCGAGATCACACCCGAGCGCGTGCGCATCCTGCAGGAGGCCGACGCGATCTTCATCGAGGAGCTGCGCGAGTCCGGCTGGTACGACCGCACGGCACAAGCGTTCGCGGTGCTGCTGCCCGTGAAGACGGTCGGAGTCATGGGGGACGGACGGACGTACGAGAGCGTCCTCGCGCTCCGGGCGGTCACGACCGAGGACTTCATGACCGCCGACTGGGCGCGCCTTCCGCACGATCTTCTCGACAAGGTCGCGCGCCGGATCGTGGGCGAAGTGCGCGGCGTGAACCGCGTCGTCTACGACGTGACGTCCAAGCCCCCCGGCACGATCGAGTGGGAGTGAGGGTCTAGCCGAGCTTCTCGTGCCGGAAGGGCCGCGCGCCCTTGCCGCTGTACGTCGCGACGATGTGGCCGGTGCCCCGGAGGACGTACTTGTGCGTCACGAGGCCGTCGAGGCCGACCGGGCCGCGGGCGTGGAGGCGCGAGGTCGAGACCCCGACCTCCGCACCGAAGCCGTACCGAAAGCCGTCCGCGAAACGTGTCGAGGCGTTGTGGAACACGCCGGCAGCGTCCACACGCGCGAGGAACGCCTCGGCGGCGGCGGGATCGTCCGTCACGATCGCCTCGGTGTGGTGCGAGCCGAAGCGGTTGACGTGGTCGACCGCTTCGTCGAGCGACTCGACGATCTTCACGGCGAGGACGGGCGCGCCGTACTCGGTTCGCCAGTCTTCCTCGGAAGCGGGGGAGAGGGCGAGCGCCGGCGCGAGGGCGCTGGTCATCTCGCAGGCCCGGAGTTCGATCCCGGCCTCCCCGAGCCTCGTGAGCAGCGGAACGAGGAACTTCGCGGCCGCCTCGCGGTGGACGAGCAGCGTTTCGGCCGCGTTGCACGCGGCCGGGTACTGGAGCTTGGCGTCGAGGACGATCGCGGTGGCCATCGCCTCGTCGGCCGCGCGGTCCACATACACGTGGCAGACGCCCTCGGCATGCCCGAGAACCGGGATGCGGGTGTTCGCCTTGACGTGCTTCACGAGGTCGTAGCCGCCGCGCGGGATCACGAGGTCGATGTCGTCGTCGAGCGCGAGGAGCGCGTCCACGTCGGCGCGCCCTCCGACGGACTGCAGCGCGCCTTCGGGAACGCCGGAAGAGGCGGCGAACGCCTTCGAGAAGGCGCCGAGGATTGCCGCCGTGGACAGGGCCGATTCCCGCCCGCCCTTGAGAATCGCCGCATTCCCGGACTTGAGAGCCAGTGACGCGATCTGCGGGACCGCGTCGGGCCGCGATTCGAAGACGACGAGGAGGACGCCGATGGGGCACGTCACCTTCTCGAGGACGAGCCCGTCGTCGAGGAGCGTGCG
>JBDTTJ010000133.1:0-8554 GCA_039930645.1 Acidobacteriota bacterium | reverse complement strand
AGCTGCTCGAGGAGGGCGCCGCCCTCGAGATGGTCGTCGCGGTCGAGGGCTTCGCGGACCGCGCCTACAGACCCGAGGGCAGCCTGGTCCCCCGGAGCGAGCCGGGCGCCCTCGTGACGGACCCGAGGGCGGCGGTCGCGCAGGCCCTGTCGATCGTCCGCGAGCACCGCGTGAAGACCACCGACGGGAGCTTCCACGACCTCACGGTCGACACGCTCTGCCTCCACGGCGACACGCCCGGAGCCCGCGACATCGGCCGCGCCGTGCGGGCCGCGCTCCTCAAGGCGGAGGTCGTCGTGCGCCCGCTCCGGGGCTGGAAACCGCGGGGACCGGACCCCGGCCCGCCGAAGATGCCGAGCCGTTAAACTACGCCCTCGATGGGGAACGCGGCCGCGCCACTCACCCCCGCCGTCGTGGCGGAGCATGGCCTGTCGCCGGACGAGTTCGAGCGCATCAAGGCGATCCTCGGCCGCGAGCCCCGCCTCCTCGAGCTCGGGATCTATTCGGCGCTCTGGAGCGAGCACTGCTCGTACAAGTCGTCGCGACCCTTCCTGAAGGAGTTTCCGACGACGGGCGCGCGCGTCCTCCAGGGCCCGGGCGAGAACGCGGGGGCCGTCGACATCGGCGACGGTCTCGCCGTCGTCTTCAAGATGGAGTCCCACAACCACCCGTCGTTCATCGAGCCGTATCAGGGGGCCGCGACGGGTGTGGGCGGGATCCTGCGCGACGTCTTCACGATGGGCGCGCGGCCCGTGGCGATTCTCGATCCGCTCTTCTTCGGAGACCCGAAGGCGCCGCGCATGCGCGACCTCGTGGACGGCGTCGTGCGCGGGATCGGCGGCTACGGGAATTGCATCGGGGTCCCGACCGTGGGCGGGATGACGTTCTTTCATCCGGCCTACAACAAGAACATTCTCGTGAACGCGATGGCCGTCGGCCTCGTGAGGCAGGACCGCATCTTCCGCGCGAAGGCTTCCGGTCCCGGCAATCCGGTGCTCTACGCGGGCTCGAAGACGGGCCGCGACGGGATCCACGGGGCTTCGATGGCCTCGGACGTCTTCGACGACGCGAAGGCCCAGCGCCGGCCGACCGTGCAGGTGGGCGACCCGTTCGTCGAGAAGCTCGTCCTCGAAGCCGTCCTCGAGGTCCTCGAGGGCGACGCGGTCGTCGCGATCCAGGACATGGGCGCCGCGGGTCTCACGTCCTCGACGTTCGAGATGTGCTCGCGCGGCGGCGTCGGGATGCGCCTCGACCTCTCGAAGGTTCCGATGCGCGAGACGGGGATGACGCCTTACGAGCTCATGCTGTCCGAGTCGCAGGAGCGGATGGTCCTGGTCGTGCGCAAGGGGCGCGAAGCCGAGGTTGCCGCCGTGTTCCGCAAGTGGGGCGTGGACGTCGAGACGATCGGCGTCGTCGTGGCCGAGCCGAAGATGACGCTCCTGTGGAACGGCGAGGTCGCCGCGGACCTCGCGATCGGGCCGCTCGTCGAGGAGGCGCCGGTCTACCAGCGCCCGTACACGCTGCCGAAGCCGCTGCCCGCCTCAACGCCGGTCGCTCTCGACGGCGCGCCCGCTCCGGAGGCCGCGCTTCTCGCCCTCCTCGCGTCGCCGAACCTCTGCAGCAAGCGCTGGATCTGGGAGCAGTACGACGTGAGCGTCAGGACGAGCACGGTCGCGGGGCCCGGCGGCGACGCCGCGGTCCTGCGCGTGCCCGGGACGACGAAGGGCATCGCCGCGACGACGGACGTCGCCCCACGTTACGTCGCGGCGGACCCCGAGACCGGCGCCGCCCACGCGGTCGCCGAGGCGGCGCTGAACCTCGCGTGCGTCGGCGCGCGCCCGCTCGCCGTCACGGACTGCCTGAACTTCGGGAACCCCGAACGACCCGAAATCCTCGGCCAGTTCGTCGCTTCCATTCGTGGTCTCGCCAGGGCGTGCCGGGCGTTCGAGACGCCCGTCGTCTCCGGCAACGTGTCCCTTTACAACGAGACGGACGGCGTCTCGATCCTTCCGACTCCGACGGTCGGAATGGTCGGCCTCCTCGAGGACGTTTCGACGGCCCTCGGCTCGCGCTTCGCGCACGAAGGGGACCTCGTCGCTCTCCTCGGCACGACCCGCGACGAGATGGGCGCGAGCGAGTACCTGGCCACGGTCCTCGGACGAGACGAGGGCCCGTGCCCTTCGCTCGATCTCGCGTCGGTTCGAGCCGTCGTGAATCTCCTCGTCGAGATCGCCGTCGACGGCATGATCTCCTCGGCGCACGACCTCTCGTCCGGCGGCCTCGCGGTCGCGCTCGCCGAGGCGTCGGCGGGCGGCTACGGCGCCGCCGTGAACGTAGGCTCCCCGCTGTCTCCGACGCGCACGCTTTTCGCGGAGTCGGCCGGGCGCGCACTCGTCTCGTTCGCGCCCGGGCGCGAGCGCAACCTCGTGGACGCCGCGCGCCGGCATGGCGTCGCGGTCTCCCTTCTCGGCCGCGTCGTCCCGGGGCGTCTCACCGTCACCGTCAACGGCGATCCCGCGATCGACCTGCCGGAATCCCGTCTCGCCGCCGCCTCGGAAGAGGCTTTCGTCAAGCTCGTGGAGGCCCGTTCGTGAAAAAACTGCTGGTCGTCTCCTCCGTTCTCTTCTTCGCCGGTTCCGCCCCCGCGGCCGACCTGAAGATCGGCGCCGCTGCGCCCGACTTCACGCTCCCGTCCGCGTCGGACGGCAAAATGGTCGCGTTGAAGGACCTCCTCGCGAGGAAAAAAGCCGTCGCCGTGATCTTCGTCGCGACGAAGTGCCCCGTCTCGAACGCCTACAACGACCGCATGGCCGCGCTCGGGAAGGAATACGCCGCGAAGGGGATCGACGTCGTCGGGATCAACTCCAACAAGGCCGAGCTCGCGCCCGAGGTCGCCGCGCACGCGAAGGAGCACGGATTCACGTTCCCCGTCGTGAAGGACGAAGGAAACAAGGTCGCCGACGCCTACGGCGCGCAGAAGACTCCCGAGGTGTTCGTAATCGCGCCGAAGGGAGACCTGCTGTACCACGGCCGCATCGACGAGTCGCAAGACGATCCGAAGGGTGTGAAGTCGCCCGACCTCCGCAACGCCCTCGAGGCGATCCTCGCGGGCAAGCCCGTGCCCGCGGCCGAGACGAAGGCCTTCGGATGCACGATCAAGCGGGTTTGAGACCCGGCGCGCGCCTCCTGACGGGCGTGGCGGTGGCCGCGCTGGCCGCGCTGGCCTCTGCGACATCGCCGGCGGCGGCCGAGCCGGTGAAGCTCGTCAGGCCGGAGCAGTACAAGGCGCGGATCGTCGCACCGAAGAAGGGGCGCGTCCTCGTCGTGAACTTCTGGGCGACGTGGTGCGACCCGTGCCGCGAGGAGATGCCGGCCCTCGTCGCCGCGGCGAAGAAGTTCCCGGCGAAGGACGTCGCCGTCGTCCTCGTCTCGGTCGACTCGCTCAAGGCGACGCCGGCCGTCGAAAGGTATCTCGCGAAGGAAAAGGTTCCGTTCGTCTGCTGGCAGGCCAAGAGCCACGATCCGCAGAACTTCGTCGATGCGGTGGACCAGGAAGGCTGGAACGGCACGGTCCCCTACACGCTCGTCTACTCCCGCACGGGCGCGCTCGTTGCGAAGCTCGCGGGCCCGCAGTCGGAGCGGGCGTTCGGCGACGCCGTGAAGAAAGCTCTCGCCGGAGGCACTTGAGACGCGTATCGGTGAGGACGCGCCCGCGCTGGGACGCGCTCTTTGTCGATCGCGATGGAACGCTCATCGTCGAGCGCGGCTACCTGAAGGACCCGCGCGGCGTCCGCCTCGCGCGCGGCGCGGCCCGGCGTCTCAAGGCGTTCACGGACGAGGGCACGCTCCTGTTCGTCGTCACGAACCAGTCGGGCCTCGCGCGCGGCGTCCTGACGCGGGACGAGGTCGACGCCGTGAACGCGGAGGTCGTCCGGCGGCTCGCGGAGCGCGGCGTCCCCGTGGCAGGCGTCCTCGTCTGCCCGCATTATCCGGGCGGCGTCGTGCCGGAGCTCTCCGTCCGTTGTCGGTGTCGCAAACCCGGTACGCTCCTCCACACGCGCGCGCTCGCCGCGCACGGGCTCTCGGCGCGGCGTTCGGCCGTCCTCGGCGACAAGTGGGACGACGTCGGGGCGGGCGTCGCTCTCGGCGCGGCGCAGGCCCACGTCCTGACGGGGCACGGGCGGGAGCACCGCGCGAAGGTCCGTGAGCGCGCGCCGGATGCGATACTGGCTCGCTCTCTCGCCGAAGCGCTCGAACAGCTTCACCGGAGGAAACCGCCGTGACACCACGGGAAATCGCCGTTCTTGCCGCGGCCTCGCCCAGCGTCACGGTCGCCGTCGCCGGCGACCTCATGCTCGACGAGACGTGGATCGGGAGCGTCGAGCGCGTCGCTCCCGAGGCGCCGGTCCCGCTCCTCGCGCTCGCGTCCATGAGCCGGCGCGCGGGCGGAGCCGGCAACGTCGTCGAGAACCTCGCGTCGCTCGGCGCGCGCGCCGGCACGCTCGGCGCCGTCGGCCCCGGCGAGGAGGGCGCGTGGCTCGCGCGGCGCCTCACGACGCTCGCGGGGGCGTCCGGCACGGTCGTGGTGGACCCGCGGCGCACGACGCCCGTGAAGCGCCGCATGGTCTCCGAGGGCCGCCAGATGCTCCGCGTCGACGAAGAGCTGCCGGCCGGCCTCTCGGCCTCCGCGGAAGCCGCGCTCGTCGCGGCCGCCCGCACGTCGGTCGCCGCCGCGGACGTCCTTCTCGTATCGGACTACGCGAAGGGCACGCTGACGCCCGCCGTCATGTCCGCCCTCTTCGAGGCGGCGCGCGCGAAGGGGATTCCGGCTCTCGTCGACCCGAAGGGGAAGGACTACGCACGCTACCGCGGCGCCACGGTCGTGACGCCGAACCGCAGGGAGCTCGAGACCGTCACCGGCGAGACAGCGCGCGACCTGCCCGCCGTCGCCCGCCTCGGCGCGAAGCTCCGCGACGATCTGGGCCTGGAAGCGCTCCTCGTGAAGCTCTCCGAGGAGGGGATGCTGCTTCTCGTCCGCGGGCAGGACCCGCGCCGGATCGCCGCGCGGGCCCGCGAGGTGTTCGACGTGACGGGCGCGGGAGACACGGTTCTTGCGACGCTCGGCGTCGCGCTCGGCTGCGGCCTCGACCTCTTCGGGGCCGCGGAGGTCGCGAACCGCGCCGCCGGCTGCGCCGTCGCGCGCGTCGGGACGGCGCCCGTCCACTGGGCCGACCTCCTCGAAGGGCTCGTCGCCTCGCCGCACGAAAAAGTGCTCGGGCGCGCGCACGTGGCGTCTGTCGCGGCCGTGCTCCGGCGCGCTCACAAGAGCGTCGTCTTCACGAACGGCTGCTTCGACCTGCTGCACCCGGGTCACGTCAGGCTTCTCGCCGAGGCGCGCGCGAAGGGCGACGTCCTCGTCGTCGGGATCAACAGCGACGCCTCCGTGAAACGGCTCAAGGGCGAGGGGCGGCCGATCCTCTCCGAGTCCGACCGCGCCCAGGTCCTCGGCGGCCTCGACGCCGTCGACTTCGTCGTCGTCTTCGACGAGGACACGCCGCAGGCCCTCATCGAGGAGATCCGCCCGCAGGTTCTCGTGAAGGGCGGCGACTACGTGGAAGGGACGGTGGTCGGCGCGCCGTTCGTCAAGTCGACGGGTGGAAGCGTCGTCCTCGTGCCGCTCGTGGAAGGCCGCTCGACATCGTCGATGGTCGCGCGGATGAAGGGAGACGGCTGATGCGCGCGTACTTCGCGGACCTCGCGGCCCTGGCGTCGGGCGCCGAGGCCTCGATCGGGGCCGGCGTCGAGAAGGCCGCCCGGCTCGTCGCGGACGCGGCGCTTTCCGGAAAGACGACGTTCGCGTTCGGCAACGGAGGCAGCGCGACGCAGGCCCAGCACTTCGCGGCCGAGCTCGTCGTGCGATACAAGGACGACCGGCCCGCGCTCCCCGCGATCGCGCTCGTCTCGGACATCGCGATCCTGACCGCCTGCACGAACGACTACGACTACTCCGTCGTGTTCTCGCGGCAGGTCGAGGCGCTCGCGAAGAAGGGCGACGTCGCCGTCGGCCTCACGACGTCCGGGAAGAGCCCGAACGTCCTCAAGGCGCTCGCCGCCGCGAAGTCGCGCGGTCTTTCGACCGTGTTCCTCACGGGCGAGAAGGGGCGCGCCGAAGCCGCGAACTGGGACGTCGGGATCGTCGTTCCCTCGACCGAAACGGCCCACGTCCAGGAGCTGCACCTCGCGGCGCTCCACCTGATGTGCCGGTTCGTGGACGAGGAGCGCGCCCGCCGCGCCCACCGCGCCTGACGTGGGCGGACGCGCGGCGGCCATCCTGAAGGCGGCGGCGATCGCGCTCGTCGCGCTCTTGGCCGTCGACCGCTTCCTGCCGGGCATCCCGCTCGCTCTTCTGTCCTGGGAAGGCGCCCCGCGCCCGAACGCGCTCAAGGAGCCCGTCCAGGGGGAGCCCGCGAACGAAGCGTTCGCCGAGACGCGCGGGCGGCGAACGTTCCGGATCACGCCTCGCGCCGCCTACGACGTCGCCGCGCGCGTCGGCGCGACGGAGCGCTACCGGTCGGGCGCGTCGGGCGCGCTCATCCCGTGGGACTTCGTCCTGACGTGGGGCGCGGCGACGAAGGAGCCCGCGTGGTCGCGCATCTCCTACCTGCAGACGGGGCGCTTCTACAACTGGCGCTGCGACGACTCGCTCGACGTGTCCTACGTCTCGTCGCACACCGCGAACACGCACCTCATTCCGGCGAGCAGCCGCGTCGCGTCCGCGCTCGCGCACGTGAGGCGCGGGGACGTCGTGCGCCTCGAGGGCGATCTCGTGGACGTCGCCGGGCCCGACGGGTTCGTCTGGAAGACGAGCCTCACGCGGACGGACACGGGCCCCGGCGCCTGCGAGACGCTCTACGTCCGCGCCGTCACGATCCGGCTGCGCCGGTATCGCTAGTCGAGAACCGACTGCGCGGCCTCGACGACGTCGGACGGGCTCACACCCGTCATGCAGGCGTGGTCGATCGGGCAGACCGCCCAGCCGCACGGCGCGCACGGCGTCCTCCGGCGCGCGAGTGCGAGACGGACGGGCATGCCATCCGTCCGCGGCCCGTCCCACGGCCGCGTCGCGTCGGGGTCCGTCGGCCCGAAGACGACGACGGACGGCGTCCCGGCCGCGCTCGCAAGGTGCGCGAGGCCGGAGTCGTTTCCGACGAAGAGTCGCGCGGCCGCCAGAACGCCCAGCGCCTCCGGGAGCGTCGTCCTCCCGCTCAGGTCGAAGACGCGCGCTTTCCGCGCGAATGCCGCCGCCTCCGCGTTGACGCTCTTCTCGCCCGCGCTCCCGAGGAGCGCGACCGAGAGCCCGCGCGCGGAGAGGTTGTCGAAGACGTCGGCGAAACGCGCAAGGTCCCAGCGCTTGGCGGCGTGCGCGAAGGATGCGACGTGCGCGGCGACGAACGGCCCGGAGAGGCCGGCCTCGGCCAGCCGAAGGCGCGCGGACTCCCGCACCTCCTTCGCCGCGTCCCACGAGACGTCCGGCGCCGCGGGGAGCGATGCGCCCGCGGCGGCCGCGAGGCGCAGGTGCTTCCAGACCTGGTGCTCGCCGGCCGCGAGGTCGAGGCGGAGCGCCTGCGTGAGGAGCGGGCCGCGGCCTTCACCCCGGTAGCCGATGCGCTCCGGGACGCCCGCGCGCGCGAGAACGAGCGCGGTCGAGAAGCTGGTCGGGAGGATCACGGCCCGGTCGAAGCCGGCGTCCCGAATCTCGGCCGCGAGCCGCGCGCGCCCCGGACCGCCCGCGTGACGTCCGGAGTCCTCGTCGACGAGGACGTCGTCCACTTCCTCCGCGAGGCGGTACAACTCCGCGACCCATGGCCGCGCGAGGACGGCGAGCCGTCCCGACGGGTCCGCGGCCTTGAGCGCTCGGAGCGCGGGGCGGGACATGACGACGTCGCCGACCCAGTTCGTCGCTCTGACGAGCGTCTTCACCGACTCTCTCCCAGGGTCGCGAGGAGCTCTTCCTCGACGCGGGCGATCGTCCGCTCGATCCTGCGCGCGCCGGCGGCCACGCGCCCTGCTTCGACGAGCCGGGCCCGGCGTTCCGGGTCGAGCAGAAGGGCGCGCACGGCCTCCTCCCACGCGGAGGGTTCGAGCGACGGCACGAGGACGCCCGCGGCCCCGTCCGCGACCATCTCGCGCGAACCCCCGACGTCGTGCCCGACGACGGGACATCCGGCCGCCATCGCTTCGACGAGGACCAGCGGTCCGCCCTCGCTCGCCGAAGGCAGGAGCATGAGGTGGCTGGCCGCGAAGCGCGCCCCCGCATCCTCGACCTGGCCCGCGAAAGTGCAGCGGGCCGTGACGCCGCGCGCCGCGGCGAGCGCCTCGACGCCGGCACGCGCCGGGCCGTCGCCGAGGAAGAGTGCGTGCGCGTCGATCCCTCCCGCGGCAAGCCGGGCGAGCGTCTCCACGACGACGTCCTGGCCCTTGAGCTCGTCGAGCGCGCCCGCGTGGACGAGCCGGAACGGCGGAGGAGGAGGCGCGACGTTCTCGCGGAACGCGT
>JBDTTJ010000132.1:0-8594 GCA_039930645.1 Acidobacteriota bacterium | reverse complement strand
TCTAGTTCTTCCACTCCTCCCGCTGGACCTTCCAGGCGCCGCCTTCCTTGACCATGTGGACGACGCCGCTCGCGACGCTTCCGTCCTGCTTGCCCGTGACGACGAGGTCGGCCTTGTCGCCCGTCTCGACGACTTTGAGGACCCTGATCCCGGTCGGGGACATCATCCTGACCATCCCGACCATCTTCTTCGCCTCCGGGTCGTCGAGATTCCTGGCCTGCTCCTTCGTGAAGAGCTTCTTGAGCGCCGGGAGGTCTTCCTTCTGCATGGCCCTCAGGAAGTCCGCGTAGACCGCGGCCTGCGGGGTCTTCTGCGCGGCCGCCGTCTCGGCCGCGGTGGGCGGGACGACCTTCGGTGCGTGCGTAACGTCGGCCTTGAACGAGACGTCGAAGCTGTAGGTTTCTCCGAAGAACTCGCTCTCCTTCGCGCTCTTGTAGCTTCCTTCGACCGTCTTGCCGTCGAAGACCTTCTTCGTGAAGACGTCGGCGGAAGAAAGTCCGCTCGGGCTCGCCTTCTTGAAGCCGTTGTCCCGGAAGGCCGTGGAGATCGGCTTGCCGTCCGCATCGAGCCTGATCTCGAACGCGTGGAGCTTGCCGGCATCGGCCATCTTGATGCGCTCGAACTGGTCCTCGAGCGCCTTGGCTTCGAGCGGCACGTCGGTGAGGATCACCTCGACGTCTTCCTTCGTCGCGTCGAAGAAGCCCTTCACGGCGTGCGCGTACGCGTGCGCGAGCTTCGTCGTCTTGCCGTTGACCGTCATGGTTCCTTCGGCCTTGCCGTCGACCGCGCGCGCGGCCGGAGCGGCGAGAAGGCCATAGGCCGCGAAAAGAGCGAGAGCCGTGCGCGAACGAGCGCTCATGGGGATCCTCCTGTCTGGCGTGTCACGAGGCTGACGTACTCGTCGAAGAGCGCGTCCGAGTCGTGCGGGCCGGGAGCGGACTCCGGGTGGTACTGGACCGCGAAGACGGGCTTGTCCGTGAGCCGGAAGCCCTCGCAGGTGCCGTCGTTGAGGTTCACGTGCGTGATCTCGGCGTTCTCGGGAAGCGAGTCGGCCGCGACGGAGAACCCGTGGTTCTGAGAGGTGATCGCGACGTGCCCCGTCTGGAGGTTCTTCACCGGGTGGTTCGCGCCACGGTGGCCGAACTTGAGCTTGAACGTCGTCCCGCCGACGGCGAGGCCGAGGAGCTGCTGCCCGAGGCAGATCCCGAAGACCGGCTTTCCCGACGCGACGAACTCCTTCACGTTCGCGACGGGCCCCGGCAGCGCGTCCGGGTCGCCCGGCCCGTTCGACAGGAAGACGCCGTCGAACTCCTGCGCGAGGATCTCCTTCGCACTCGTCGTGGCGGGGAACACCGTGGATTTGAGGCCGCGGGCCGCGAGCATCCGGAGAATGTTCGTCTTGATCCCGTAGTCGATCGCCGCGATGCGCCCCTTGACGGCGGCCCCCGGAGGCATCGGGAAGTCGTACGCCTTCTGCGTCGACACCGTGAGCGCGAGGGCGGCGCCCGCCATTGCGGGCTGCGCCTTGACCTTCTCGAGGAGCGCCCCGGCGTCCGCGTCCGATGCGACGTCGGAAGAAATCGCGCCGCGCATCGCGCCGGCGCTTCGGAGGTGCATGACGAGAGCGCGCGTATCGAGGCCGTCGATCCCCGGGACGCCGGCCTTCGCAAGAGCCTCGGCGACGGTCTCCTTGCCGCGCGCGTTCGAGAAGCGGTCCGGGAAGTGTCGGGCCGCGAATCCGGCGACCTGGACGCGGTCCGACTCGACATCCTCGTCGTTGAGGCCGTAGTTGCCGATGTGCGACGCCGTCATCACGACGATCTGGCCGCGGTAGGACGGGTCCGTGAGCGTTTCCTGGTAGCCCGCCATTCCGGTGTTGAAGACCACCTCGCCGAACGACGTTCCGGCCGCCCCGACGGCGCGGCCTTCCCACTTCCGGCCGTCCTCGAGGAGGAGGATTGCGCGGGCGCTCAAAGCGTCCTCCCGACGGCGGCGGCGACGGGGCGCAGCTTCTCCATGAGGTTCGCGAACAGGTCCGGCGTGAGAGCCTGCGGGCCGTCCGAGAGCGCCTCGGCTGGCCGGTGGTGGACTTCGATCGCGACGCCGTCGGCGCCGGCCGCCACGGACGCGAGCGACATCGGCAGGACCTTGTCGCGGCGTCCGGTGCCGTGTGAGGGGTCGACGAGGATCGGCAGGTGCGAGAGGCGCTCGACCGCGGGCACGACCGCGAGGTCGAGCGTGTTGCGCGTGAAGTCGTTGAACGTCCTCACGCCGCGCTCGCACAGGACGACGTTCGGGTTGCCCTCGGCGAGGACGTACTCGGCCGCGAGGAGGAACTCCTCGAGGGTCGCCGACATCCCGCGCTTGAGGAGGACGGGCTTGCCCGAGCGGCCCGCGAGCTTGAGGAGCTCGAAGTTCTGCATGTTGCGCGCGCCGATCTGGAGGCAGTCCGCGTAACGCGCGACGAGGTCGACGGTGGCCGTGTCGAGGACCTCGGTCACGACGGGAAGCCCCGTGGCCTGGCGCGCCGCGGCGAGGATCTTCAGCCCCTCCTCGCCCAGTCCCTGGAAGGAGTACGGGGACGTGCGCGGCTTGTACGCGCCGCCGCGCAGGAGGTGCGCACCGAGATTCTTGACGGCCTTCGCGATCGTGACCGTCTGCTCGAGGCTCTCGACGGCGCAGGGACCCGCCATCACGACGAGGCGCGTGCCGCCGACCGGCACGCCGCCGATCGAGACGATCGTGTCCTCGGGATGGAATTCCCGTGAGACGAGCTTGTAGGGGTGCGAGACGCGAATGACCTCGAGAACGCCCGGGAGGTTCTCGAAAGCCGCCGGCCCCACGGTGCCCTTGTTCCCCGTGATGCCGATGGCCGTGCGCTGGGCCCCCGGAATGGGGTGCGCCTTGAGTCCGAGCTTGTCGGCCGCGGCAACGACGCGTTCGACGTCGATCCCGGTGGCGGTGCGGTCCATGACGATGAGCACGGCTGGCGTTCCCTCGGCCGCGTTTATACTTCATCTCGCCGCGATTCCCCGATTCCCGCGCGGCCCCGGAGGTCCCGATGCCCCGTTACGGAAATGCCCGCGCCGCCACCCTCCTCCTGGCGCTGGCCCTCGGCTGGGCCGGAACCGCCACGGCGACCTACGTCATCTACACGAAGGACGGCAAGCGCATCGAGGCGCAGGAGAAGCCTGCCCTGAAGGGCAAGCGTCTGAACTTCCTGACGCCGCTCGGGAGCCCCCAGTCCATCGCGCTCGACGAATTCGACCAGGAGCGCAGCGACAGGGTGAACAAGGAAGGCCTCGGCAACGCTTACCCCCTCGACGAACCGAACGGCTCGCGCAATTCCCTGCCGAACCCCGAGGCGAAGAAGCCGTCGCTCTCCGAGTACATCAAGCAGCACGGCAAGAAGAGCATGGACTCGTCCCACCCCGAAGCGAAGCCGGGCGAGCTCGTGAAGCAGCGCCCCGCCGAGGGCGAGATGCGCGCGGGCGCGCGGGCCGCCCACGCGGCCGAGCCCCCGGTGATCGTGATGGACCCTCAGATCACGGAGGCGTTCATGCGCGCCATGGACGGGAGCAGCGTGAAGGGCGTCAAGCTCACGCAGATTCCCTCCGGCGTTCGGGTGACGGCCACCACCGAGACCGAGCAGCAGGTGTTCCTCGCCCTCGTCGCGTGCGCACGCGGCCTCAAGGAGTCTCGCGCCGCGGGCAAGCCGCTCGACAAGGCCGAGGTCGCGTTCACGACGTCCACGGGCGAGACGGCGGCCCGCTTCGACCTGAGCCCGAACGACGCGGACAACCTCCTGACCGGCCGCGTGACGCCCTCCCGCTTCTTCGTCTCGAACGTCATCTTCTAGGGCGGGCGCGTGGAAGCCGGGACGCTCGTCCTCGTCCATCTCGTCGCGCCCAAGGAGAAGTACTGGGGCCTCCTCGAAGCGCTCTCGCCGGCGGGGCTGACGCTCCGCGGCCTCGAGCTCGACCTCTTCGAGGAATGGGCCCGCCAGCAGCGGCCGGGCGCCGATGCCGAGCTGGGCGTCACGACGCTCTTCGTGCCGCTCCACCGCGTCGAGAAGATCTTCGAGGACACGCGCGTCGGAAGCGTCGCGAGCTACACCGAGCGGTTCTTCGTAATCGTCGGCCGCGACGTGCGCGACGTGCTACGGCCGGCGCCGCCGGTCGCGGACACGACGAGCCCGAACTAGCCCTTCTTCCCGCGCGCCTTGAACGAGGGCGAGGCGGGCCAGATCTCGAACCCGGCGTCCGCGAAATGACGGTCGAACGTAAAGGCCTTCGTCAGCCGGTGCCGGCGCATGAGGGCGAACGACACGCAGTCCGTGAAGCTCACCCGCTGATCCGCGAACTTGCGGAACAGCTCCACGGCGTTGGCCTCGTCCGCGGCATCCGGGCGGAGGATCGAGAGGATGCGCGAACCGTAGAAGGCGTCAGCCCGCGCGGCCGCGAATGCGTATGTCGCCCGCCTCGCGAGGAGGGTGAGCGTCTCGTCCACGACGAAGCTCGAGGTGAAGAGGACGCCCGAGGATCGCTCCAGCCGCTTCCAGGCGCGCACCGCGGCATCGTGGTACTGGTCGCCCGCGACGTAGCGCGCGAGGAACGCGCCCGTGTCGACGAAGATCACGGCTCGGCGTCGTAGAGAAAGGTGTCGTGGTCGCGCGCGAGGGTGGCCGGGACGCGGCCCCGCCACACGTCGCCGTCCGCGAACAACGAATCGTGGCCCCCGACCCCCTCGGTGGCCGGAAGCGCGGCGTCCAACGACTCGCGGACGACCACCCCAAAGGACACACCCTGTTCCTTCGCGCGGCGGAACGCGCGGCGCCGGAGGTCGGCGGGAAGCATGACGGTCGTGCGCCGCATGGACGCGCCTTCTTTCACGACCGACATAATAGCACCGACATAAGCTGGATTCGTCACCCCGTGTTCTTCTTCTTCTCCGACAGTTCCAGGAGGATGCCGCCCGTCGCGGACGGGTGGACGAACGCGACGAGGCAGTCGTGTGCGCCGTCGAACGGCTCCTCGTTGACGAGGCGGACGCCCGCGGCCTTCAGCAGGGCGAGCGCCGCGCGGACGTCCGTGACCTCGAGGCAGAGGTGGTGGATCCCCGGCCCGCGCGTCGCGAGCGCCTTGCCGATCGGGCTGTCGGGCGACGTCGGCTCGAGGAGCTCGAGGTGCGACTCCCCGACCGCGCGGAACGACGTCACGACCTTCTGCGACGCGACCTCCTCGCGGTGCTCCTCGACGAGGCCGAGGAGGTCCCAGAACTTCCCACCCTGCTCGAGGGAGTGGACGGAGATCCCCAGATGAGAAATACGGGAGACGAGAGAAGAAGAAGAGGACAGAGATTTCTTTGAAGGTGAGGAGGGTTGGGCTCCGGCGGCGCTCGCGTCGATGCGCGCGACCAGGCCCCTGGCTGCCGCGATCGGATCTTCTCCGCGCGCTTCCACGCGATTCGCCGCCTCGTCGAGTGCTCCGCTGCTGCCCCGCAGCTTCTCTACTTTTCTAAGAAAATCTTCCTTCACCAGACCCTCGATGCGCATGCGCGTCCGATCGCGCCGTCTCTTTTTCCCCTCGGGTCCGAGCAGAAATGCCCGGTGTTCCCCGAGCTTCGCCTCCAGCTCGTCGAGGCCCGCGCCCGTCGTCGCGACGGTCTTGAGGACCGGAGGAACCCACGCGCCGTGCTCGCCAAGCTCGAGCATCTGGAGGATCTCCATGACGACGCGGTCGGCGCCGTCGCGGTCGGACTTGTTCACGACGAAGAGGTCCGCGACTTCCATGAGGCCGGCCTTGATCGCCTGGATGTCGTCGCCCATCCCGGGCGTGAGGACGACGACGCAGGATTCCGCGAGACGGAAGACCTCCACCTCGTCCTGCCCCACGCCGACCGTCTCGACGAGGATCTCGTCGAAGCCTGCCGCGTCGAGGACGTCGACGGCGTCGGCGGAGGCGCGCGCGAGGCCGCCGAGATGTCCGCGCGTCGCCATCGAGCGGATCAGGACGCCGGGATCCGTGTAGAGGTCCTGCATCCGGATGCGATCGCCGAGGATCGCGCCCCCCGAGAAGGGCGATGACGGGTCCACCGCGATGATCCCGACCTTCTTGCCCGCGGCGCGCGCCCGGCGCGCGAGCGCGGCCGTGAGCGTGGACTTCCCAGCACCCGGCGAGCCCGTCAGACCGGTGACGCGGCCGCGGCCCGTCTTCGGAAACAGAGCTGCGAGGAGCTCGGGAAACCGGGAATCGGCGCTTTCGGCCCAGGAGATAGCCCGCGCGACGGCGGGCACGCGGCCGAGGAGCACGCCTTCGGCGAGGGCGGCGGCGCTGGCGGGGACCGGCATTCCTCCCGAGTGTAGACGAGGCACGGGGACCTAGAATGACGCTCCCATGCCTGCGCCGAAAGCCGCTCCCGCCCTCGTGGCGGTCCTGTCCGAAATCGCCCGGGTCGCGGGCGAGACGCTGGACCTCAACGAAGTCTTTCACCGGATCGCGACGGCGGCCGGCGCGGTCCTCGCGTTCGACGCGATGACCGTCACGCTGACGGACGAAGGCGACGGCTTTGTCCTTTACTCGATCGGGGGCGCCGAGATCACGGACGAGACTCGCCGCTCGTACGCGCGCATGGTGCCGCGCACCGAGTACTCGCCCGGCCTCTGGAAGGCCCTCACGGGCAAGGGGGTCATCGACGACGTCGTCGCCGCGTGTGACCGCGCGTTCCCCCGCGACCGCGAGCTGTCGGATTCCGGCGTCCGCGCGATGCTCCGGGCCCCGCTTCGCACCGGCTCGCGGGCGATGGGCTACCTCTCGGTCCTGAGCCTCGCGCCGGGCGCTTTCCACGCCTCCGACCTCGACCTCCTCGCCCCGATCGCGGACGTCGTCGCGATGGCCGTCGCCCACGCGCGCCTCGCGGCGGGGGAACAGGACCGGCGCCGGCGATACGAGGCGCTCCAGGCGCTCTCCCCCGTCCTCGCGCGGGCGCTCGACGTGCGGGAGGTCTTCGACGCGATCTCGGAGGTCGTCCGGCCGGTCGTCCCGCACGACCGGATGGCGATCGGCCTCCTGAACGAGGACCGGACGGCCGTGAATGTCTACGCCGTCTCGGGAACGGGGTTTCCCGAGGTCCGCGAGCCCATCCGGCTCTCGCAGGAAGACCGGGACCGGGCGAACGTCTGGTCGACCGAGATCGTTCACGATGTCGAAAAGGAGCTCGACCGGGATTCCGACAGGTGCCGCCACCTCTCGGCCGACGGCGTGCGCTCACTCCTGAGGGTTCCGATCTTTTTCGAGGGCCAGTGGCAGTTCGCTGGCGGCCTCCTCTTCTTCTCCCGGACGCCCGGCACGTACGGCGAGAGCGACGTCCCCCTCGCCCAGCACGTCGCCGACCAGGTGGCGCTCGCCCTCTCGCACGAGCGTCTCGCCGGCGAGGCGCGCCGCGCGGCCGAGGCCGTGAGCGAGGCGAAGAAGCTCGAACAGCGCGTCGCGTCCCTCACCGAGGAGCTGGCCTCTCGCGAGGGTTTCGGCCGGATCGTCGGCGTCGCGAAGAGCTGGAAGGGCATCCTCGTTCAGGTCTCGAAGGTCGCGCCGACGGAGACGACCGTCCTCCTCACGGGCGAGTCCGGCACCGGCAAGGAGATCCTCGCGCGCGCGATCCACCGCGCCTCGTCGCGGGCCTCCGGGCCGTTCGTCGCGATCAACGCCGCCGCGCTCCCGGACCAGCTCCTGGAGTCCGAGCTGTTCGGCTACGAGCGGGGCGCCTTCACGGGCGCGACGGCGGCCAAGCCCGGCCGCATCGAGCAGGCTGCCGGCGGCACGCTCTTCCTCGACGAGGCGGGCGAGATGAGCCCGGCCGTGCAGGCGAAGCTCCTGCGCGTTCTCGAGGAGCGGGAGTTCCAGCGACTCGGCGGGACGAAGGTGCTCCGGACGGACGCGCGCATCGTCGCCGCGACGAACCGCGACCTCAAGAAGGCGATCGCGCGCGGCGATTTCCGCGAGGACCTTTTCTACCGCCTCTCGGTGTTCGAGATCGCCCTGCCGCCGCTCCGCGAGCGCGTCGAGGACATCCTCCCGCTCACCGAGGTCTTCCTGGCCGAGCTCGGGCCGGCGATCGGCCGCCCCGTCGCGGGCGTCTCGAAGGAGGCGAAGGATCTCCTCCTCGCCTACCCGTGGCCCGGCAACGTCCGCGAGCTCAAGAACGCGCTCGAGCGCGCGGCGATTCTCTGCGACGGCAACCTCATCACGGCGGCCCACCTTCCCATCTCCGTCTCCGGGCACGAAGCCGCCCGGGCCGGAGCGGCGGCGAGCCCCGGAGGCCGCGCGTTCCCCCCCGGCGGCGTCGACCTCGAGTTGCTGGAGAAGGAATACGTGAAAGAGGCGCTCGCCAAGGCCCGCTTCAACAAGAGCAAGGCCGCAAAGCTCCTCGGCCTCACGCGCGCGCAGCTCTATTCCCGGATAGAGAAATACGGACTGGAAGAGAAGGAAGATAAAGAGTTTTCTTAGAAAGGGTTAGAGGGCGGCGGCGCGCGGGCCGCGCCCGGCGAGTGGCATGCCGGCTGCGGCCGGCCTCCTGGGCTCTTCACCTTCTAAGCA
>JBDTTJ010000131.1:0-8634 GCA_039930645.1 Acidobacteriota bacterium | reverse complement strand
CGTCTAGCCGCTGCCGGCTTCCTTCACCTTCGGCCGCGACATGAGGGTCGCCTTGAAGAAGTCGCGGTTCAGCTGGGCGATGAACTCCTGCCGGATCTCCTTCGGGCAGACGCGCGAGCACTCGCCGTGGTTCGAGCAGGTGCCGAAGCCCTCGGCGTCCATCTGCGCGACCATCGAGAGCACGCGCTCATAGCGCTCGGGCTGGCCCTGCGGGAGCAGCGCGAGGTGCGAGACCTTCGCCGCGACGAAGAGCATCGCCGACCCGTTCGGGCAGACGGCCGCGCACGCGCCGCAGCCGATGCACGCGGCCGCGTCCATCGCGCGGTCCGAGCAGCTCTTGCGAATCGGGATCGCGTTGCCGTCGGGCGCGCTGCCCGTGGACACGGAGACGAATCCGCCCGCCGCGATGATGCGGTCGTAGGACGAGCGGTCGACGACGAGGTCCTTGACGACCGGGAACGGCGTCGCCCGCCACGGCTCGAGCGTGATCGAGTCGCCGTCCTTGAAGCTTCGCATGTGGAGCTGGCAGGCTGTCGTCCCGCGGCGCGGCCCGTGCGGGTTGCCGTTGATGACGATGCTGCACATGCCGCAGATGCCCTCGCGGCAGTCGTGGTCGAACGCGATCGGGTCTTCGGCTTTCAGGATGAGGCGCTCGTTGACGATGTCGAGCATCTCGAGGAAGGACATGTCGGCACTGATGTCCGGAGCGTCGTACGTGACGAACGCTCCTTCGGCCTTCGCGTTCTTCTGGCGCCAGACGTTCAGCGTCAGTCTCATTTGTAGCTCCGCGTCGCGAGGTGGACGTTCTGGAACTCGAGCTGCTCGACGTGGCGGACCGGAGCCTTGCCCTCGCCGGTGTACTCCCAGGCGGCCACGTGGCAGAACTTCTCGTCGTTGCGGACGGCCTCGCCGTCCGGCGTCTGGTACTCCTCGCGAAAGTGGCCGCCGCAGGACTCCTCGCGATTGAGCGCGTCGAGGCACATGAGCTCGCCGAGCTCGAGGAAGTCGGCGACGCGGCCCGCCCGCTCGAGGGACTGGTTCAGCTCCTCGGGGTGGCCGACGACCGTCACGTTCTTCCAGAACTCCTCGCGCAGGGCGGGGATCTTCTGGAGGGCGGTCTCGAGGCCGGCCTTGTTGCGGGCCATGCCGCAGTACTCCCACATGATCTTCCCGAGCTCCTTGGAGAAGGAGTCCACCGTCCGGTGGCCCTTCACGGCCAGAAGCCTCTTGATGCGGTTGCCGACCGCGTCCTCGGCGTCCCGGAAGGCCGCGTGCTTCGTGTCGACGGCGTCCTTCTTCGTCGACGCGAGGTAGTTGCCGATCGTGTACGGGAGGACGAAGTAGCCGTCCGCAAGACCCTGCATGAGCGCGCTCGCTCCGAGGCGGTTCGCGCCGTGGTCGGAGAAGTTCGCCTCGCCGGCCACGTGGAGGCCGGGGATCGTGGACATGAGGTTGTAGTCGACCCAGAGCCCGCCCATCGTGTAGTGCGAGGCCGGGTAGATGCGCATCGGGACCTTGTAGGGGTTCTCGTCCGTGATGCGCTCGTACATGTCGAAGAGGTTGCCGTACCGATCGCGGATCACGTCCTCGCCGAGGCGCGCGATCGCGTCCTTGAAGTCCAGGTAGACGCCGTAGCGCGTCTCGCCGACGCCGCGGCCCTCGTCACAGACCTGCTTGGCGGCGCGCGACGCGATGTCGCGCGGCGCGAGGTTGCCGTAGCTCGGGTACTTCCTCTCGAGGTAGTAGTCGCGCTCGGACTCGGGGATCTGGTCCGCCGGCCGCATCTCGCCCTTCTTGAGCGGGACCCAGATGCGCCCGTCGTTGCGGAGCGACTCGGACATGAGCGTGAGCTTGGACTGGTGGTCGCCCGTGACGGGAATGCACGTCGGGTGGATCTGCGTGTAGCAGGGGTTTCCGAACGCGGCGCCCTTCTTGTACGCGCGCCAGATCGCGGTCGTGTTGCACCCGGTCGCGTTCGTCGAAAGATGGAAGACGTTTCCGTACCCGCCGGTCGCGAGGATGACGGCGTCGGCCGCGTACGATTCGATCGCGCCCGTGACCATGTCGCGTGTCACGATGCCGCGGGCCCGGCCGTCGATCACGACGACCTCGAGCATCTCGTGGCGCGGGTACATCGTCACCTTGCCGAGGCCGATCTGGCGCTCGAGGGCCTGGTAGGCGCCGAGAAGGAGCTGCTGCCCCGTCTGGCCCCGCGCGTAGAACGTGCGCGAGACCTGCGCGCCGCCGAAGGAGCGGTTCCCGAGGAGGCCGCCGTACTCGCGGCCGAACGGCACGCCCTGCGCGACGCACTGGTCGATGATGTCGACGGAGACCTGTGCGAGCCGGTAGACGTTGGCTTCCCGGGCGCGGAAGTCGCCGCCCTTGACCGTGTCGTAGAAGAGGCGGCGGATGCTGTCGCCGTCGTTCTGATAGTTCTTCGCGCCGTTGATGCCGCCCTGCGCCGCGATGGAATGGGCGCGGCGCGGGCTGTCCTGGTAGCAGAAGCACGAGACGTTGTAGCCGAGCTCGGCGAGGGACGCGGCGCCCGCGCCGCCGGCGAGACCCGACCCCACGACGATCACGGAGTACTTCCGCTTGTTCGCCGGGTTGATGAGCTTCATGTCGAAGCGGTGCTTGTCCCACTTGTTCTCGAGGGGACCGTCGGGGACGTTCGACTTGAGTTCGATCATTTCAGCACCCCCGCCAGAACCGCGAGTGGCACGAGGACGAACCCTCCCGCGACGAGAATCGTGAACAGGACGGCGAAGGCCTTCCGCGCACCGAGGTACTTCGGGTGCGAGAGGCCGAGCGTCTGGAGCATCGACCACGCGCCGTGCCAGAGGTGGAACGCGAGGCAGCCCATTGCGAGGACGTAGAAGAGCGCGATGGGCACGGGCGCGAGGCCCGTGACGAGATTCTGGTAGACCTTGCCCTCGACGAAGTGCGGGTGCAGGTTGCCGATCGTCAGGTGCATGAGGTGGAACACGATGAAGGCGCCGAGGATGGGTCCCGTCCAGCGCATGGAGCGCGAGGCGAAGGTCGCTTCCTCGAAGTCGTTCACCCTGTAGCCCTGCGGCCGGGCGGCCCAGCTCTTCTGCGTGAGCATGAGGTACGCCCAGACGTGAAGCCCGACCGCGAGGAGGAGCCCGCCCCGGACGAACCAGATGCCCGTGCCGTGCAGGAGCTCGCGCAGGAACGCGCCGTAATGATCCAGCGCCTCCGGGCCGTTCGGGAGGAACGCCTGGAGATTGCCGGCCATGTGGCCGAGGACGAAGAGCGACAGGACGATCCCGGTGACCGCCATGACGATCTTCTTGCCGACCGAGGAACCCAGGAGAGTTGCGGGCGAAGCCATTCGAGCGTTTCTCCTCCCCTCAGATGGGACGCGGAATCAGACGGTCAGGAGTCCGACGAGCTCCTGGACGGAGGCCGCGGACTTCTTGAGAGCCGCGGACTCCTCGGGGGTGAGCTTGAGCTCGATGATCCGCTCGATGCCGCCGGCGCCGAGGACGCAGGGGACGCCCACGAAGAGGCCGTTGATGCCGTACTCGCCCTCGAGGTACGCGGCGCACGGAAGGATCTTCTTGCGGTCGTTGAAGATGGCCTCGGCCATCTCGACGGCGGCCGAGGACGGCGCGTAGTAGGCCGAACCGGTCTTGAGGAAGTTGACGATCTCGGCGCCGCCGCCCGCGGTGCGCTTGACGATCGCCGCGACCCTCTCGGCGGACATGAGCTCGGTGATCGGGACGCCCGCGACGGTGGAGTAGCGCGGGAGCGGGACCATCGTGTCGCCGTGGCCGCCGAGGACGGTCGCATGAATGTTCGACATCGAGACGCCGAGCTCCATCGAGATGAACGCCCGCATGCGGGCGCTGTCGAGGATGCCGGCCATGCCGATCACGTTCTGCTTCGGGAGCTTCGTGACGCGGCGGACGACCTCGCACATCGCGTCGAGCGGATTCGTGACGACGATGACCTTGAGGTCGCGCGAGCCGCGCGTCGTCTTCGCGATGCACGAGCTCACGATCTCCTCGTTCTTCTTCAGGAGGTCGTCGCGCGACATGCCCGGCTTGCGGGCGAGCCCGGCCGTGACGATCACGAGGTCGGAGCCCTCGGTCTCGTCGTAGCCGTTCGTGCCGACGATCTTCATGTCGAACCCTTCGACGGCGCCCGACTGGAACATGTCCAGTCCCTTGCCCTGCGGCACGCCCTCGACGACGTCCACGAGGACGACGTCGGCCAGGTTCTGCTCCACGATGCGCTGGGCGACGGTCGCGCCCACGTTTCCTGCCCCGATCACGGTCACTTTGCGTCGCATGAATGGTTCCTTCCCCGGCGCCTCTCAATTTTGCGGCGGAGCCGTCGGCGAGGCAGCCTAGCACCGGGTCAAATCGACCTCATATGAAGCAAACCCATCAGTTCGGGGGGAACGTCCGGGAGCCTCCGGGCGTATAAAGGGGCAGGATGGCCGGCGAGTACAAGAACCTCCCGCTCTGGAAGAGAGGAATGACCCTCGCCCACACGATCTACGCGGCCGTGGAGGCCGCGGGGGCCAAGGGGACGGAGGCCGGCACCCGCCTCCGGAAAGCGGCCGTTTCCGTGCCTTCCCTCGTCGGAGAGGCCTTCCTCGACATGTCCGGCAAGGACGTCGCGGAGGCTCTCTCACTGGCCGAGGCCAAGCTGGACGAGGTCCAGGGGCTCCTGACTTCTCCGGCCCTGAGCGGCATCCCGCCCGCCGATCTCGAGAGCCTTCTCGGCGACCTCGAGAGCCTCAAGGCCGATCTGGTCCAGCTTCGGGCCAGCCGGACGGGGGAAACGACGCACTAAGGGGCGATCCGGTGCCTCGCCAGGAGCTCTTTGACCTGGTCCGGGGAATGCCGCGGCAAGTCGGGCTCGGGATCGCCCGCCGCCCCCCACGCGAGCGCCGCCGCCAGAGCCGCGGTCTCGCGCGCCGCCGCGAAGTCGAGCCGTTCCGCCGTGTCGGCCGCCGTGTGGTGCAGGCGGGCGTAGCCGGGGTCGATCTGGAACGCGGTGAGAACCGGGATGCCCGCCTTCACGAACGGGAAGGCGTCGCAGCCCGCCCAGATCTCGTAGGTGCCGAAGACGGCCCGCCAGCGGTCGTCCGGAGCCAGGGCGCGCTGGAAGAGGGCGCGCATCTCCTGCTTGCGCCCGTTCATGTAGAAGCCTTTCGTGCGGCCCGAGCCCAGGTCGAAAACGGCAGCGAGGGCGTGCGGCTCGGCGGCATGGGCCGCCACGTATGCCGACGAGCCCGCCATCTTCTGTTCCTCCCCCGTGAAGAACGCGAAGCGGATCGTCCGGAGCGGCGCGGGCGCGAGCGCCTTCAACGTGCGCGCCGCCTCGAGCAGCACCGCAACGTTGACGGCGTCGTC
Organism: Acidobacteriota bacterium; assembly: GCA_039930645.1. Taxonomy (GTDB): domain Bacteria; phylum Acidobacteriota; class Thermoanaerobaculia; order UBA5066; family UBA5066; genus Fen-183. The sequence goes on along the minus strand of JBDTTJ010000131.1, from coordinate 3,244 downwards.
CGCCGCGCCCTCCCCCACCGCGACGCCGTCGAGGTGCGCCGCGAAGAGGACGAGCCCGCGCGTCGCGTCCGTGCCCGGAATGTCCGCGAGGACGTTGCGCGCCGGCGCGTCGACGGCCGCGCCCTCGGGACGCGGGTACGTCTCGAAAACGGGCGAAAGGCCGGCAGACGCGAGACGCGCGGCCGCGAGCTCCTCTCCCTTCGCGCACGCGGCGCTGCCGGTGACGCGCGCTCCGAGCGCCGCGAGGGCCCGCGCGTCGGCCTCGATGGCGGGCGACGTCTCGGCCCGCGCCGCGAGCCGGGCCTGAAGGGACGATGGCTTCGGCTCCGCGCACGAGGCAGCGAAAAGCGCCAGGAACGAGAGCGAGAGAGCGGCCGCGCGTCTGCTCATCGCGCGAGGTGCTGGAGAGCGTCCGTCGGGCTGTACGCGTCCGTCAGGACGGGCACGTCGGCGATTCTCAGCTCACCCTCGTAGAGGCGGGCGGCCCATTCGGAAATCGCAGGACGCCCGAGCCGCTCCGCAGCGCCTTTCGCCCGATCGGCGAGCGTGCCGGGGTCCAGCCTTTCGGGCGAGCGCGTCGCGACCACGATGGCGTTGCCGCGGAACGTCGCAGCGCCGGCCTTGAGTTCATTCGAGAAGATGTACACCCGCGGGAAGACCTCGGCGAGCGTCCGCACGGCGGCCCAGAACAGCCGGTTGCGCGCACCCGTCAGGTCGCCGCCGAAGTTCACGGCGAGGACACCGTCGTCGCCGAGTTTTCGCGCGCAAAGCTCGTCGAACTCCTTTGTGACGAGGTGGAATGGCAGGCTGTCGGAGAAGTAAGCGTCCACCAGGATCACGTCCGCGCCGTCCACCTGGCGGTCCATCTCGCGCCGGCCGTCGCCCACGATCACGCGGTCGTTCGCATCCGGGACGAACGCGAAGTACTTCCGCGCGACGGCGACGACCTCGGGGTCGATCTCGATCGAGGTCGAGGCGATCTCGGGCGCGCGCGCGGCGAGGAGGTTCGGCAGCATTCCGGCGCCGAGGCCGATCATGACGACGCGCCGGGCGTTCGGGACGAACGCGAGGGAAAAAAGCGCGAGGCCGTCCGTGTACGCGATCCCGAGCTCGAGGCCGGGCCGAACCGGCGCGTAGCCCTGGAGCCTGTTGTCGAAGTAGAGCGCACGGCGCAGGCCCTGGTCCACCACGCGGATTCGGTGGTAGGCCGTCTCCTTCTCGAGGAGGAGGGTGCCGGCGGGCCCCGGCGCCTTCGCGAAGCCGGGCCCGACCAGGAAGACGAGCGCGCCGGCGCACCCGAGGAAACACGCCCACGCGGCGCGGCGCGGGAAACGCGACGCGGGGACGAGCAGGGCCGACACGAGCAGCGCGGCTCCGATGCCGAAGATGATCGGCCGCGTCGGAAACGTCGGGATCAGGAAGAAGGCCGCCGCGAATGCTCCGAGGATCGAACCCACGGTCGACACGGCCGAGAGTCGGCCCGCGGCCGAGCCGACGAGGGCGAGGTCCTTTGCCGCGAGCCGCACGGCGAAGGGCGTGACGGCCCCCATGAGGATGCTCGGCGGGGCAAAAAGCACGGCGGCCGCGAGGAGCGCGCGGAAGCGGTCCGGCACGGGCGCGCCGCTGGCGGCCGCGAGAACGGCGTCGGGGGCGGCGAAGAGGACGATCACGAGCGCTCCGGCCGCGAGCAGCACGGCCGAGAGCAGCTCCGGTTGAGGCCGGCGGTCCGCGAGGCGCCCGCCGAGCGCATAGCCGACCGCGAGGGCCGCGAGAAACGTCGTGATGAGCGCGCCCCAGACGAAGAGCGACGTCCCGAAGACGGGCGCGAGGACGCGGCTTCCGACGATCTCGAGCGCCATGAGGGCGGCGCCGGACAGGAAGACGGCCGCGTCGAGGCGGAGCAGGTCGCGGGCCCCCTTCACGCGTCGGGCCCTGCCGCTTGACGCCCCGCGGCGCGACCGATAGTTTTGCGGACTATGAAACGTCGCGCCACGCTCACCGCCGTCCTCGCCGTGATCCTTCTCGCCGCGTCCGCCGGCTTCGCCCAGACGACGGCGAGCCCCGCCGCCCCGGCCCCCGCGACTTCCCCCGCGCCCGCAACGGCCGGGGCCGCGCACGAAACGGGCGCTCCCGCCATGACGGCCGCCGCCTCGCCCGCGACCACCGCGTCCGCCGCTCCGGCCAAGGCCGAGGCGCCCGCGACCGAACCGCCTGCCGGTTCCTCGCGCACGACGACGATCGTCATCGGCCTCATCGTCCTCCTGCTCCTGATCGTTCTCGTGGTGCTGGGAACGAAGAAGGAAGAGTGACCGGGGATTCTCCTGGAAGGTGAAGAGGGCGCCGCAACGTCATGCGGCCGGGTCGGCTTTCGCGGCCGACTCGCTCTTCACCCCTCGAAGCTCTTCCATCCTCTTCTCGAGCGTGTCGACGATGCCTGCGTCGTCCGCGAGAGGCGCGAGGGGGACGAGCATCTCCGTCGCGCTCGCGACAGACGCCTCGAACCCCGCCCGAGCCGCATTGCGGTCCTTTTCGGCGACGCCGTCGTCGAGGAGCGCCGTGGCCCACGTCGTCGCGTGAACGAGCGCGGCGTGGAGCCGCGTGGCGTCGGCCTTCGAGGGGGCGGGCACGTCGCGCATGAGCTGGTAGGCGGCGTGCTGCGCCGCCATCGCGGAGCGATAGAGCGGATGCTCGCGGACGGATTCCCGCGGGGAGATCTTCGGCATGGAGAGATTCTAGGGTCTCAGCAGATCCACGCGACGCCGATCGACAGGACGTCGACGCTGCTCGCGGCCGGGACGACCTCGACCTTCTGGAACCGGCTCGCGTCCGGCGGGGCGAGCTTGGCCTCGAGCTCCTCGATTTCGGCCTTCAGGCCCTCGACCTTCGCCTCGGCAGTGCCTTCCATGCGTTTCTTGCTCAGCACGGAGCCCACTTTGTTCACGCGCAGCGACTTTCTCTTTCCGAGGAGGCCGCCGAGAACGTCGAGCGCCGCCGTGCCGATGGACGCGTAGGTCTCCATCGACCTCCCCTGCTCGGCCGCTTCCGCCGCCCCGAGGTCGCGCTTCTTCTTTTCCAGTCTCTCGCGCAGCGCGGCGGGAGCCTCCGCGCCCGACGCTGCGCGCGCCGCGAACGCCTCCGGCGTCTCGCCCGGAAGCGAGAGCGCGCCCGTGACCGGGTCGCGGAGGAGCGTCGTCGCGAGCTTGTCCGGCAGGCGCGAGCGGACGGCCTTCTCGGCCGCCTTCAC
>JBDTTJ010000130.1:0-8781 GCA_039930645.1 Acidobacteriota bacterium | reverse complement strand
GTTAAGCCCCTCGGAGCCGATGGTACTGCACGGGAAACTGTGTGGGAGAGTAGGAAGCTGCCGGGAAGTTTGAAGGGCCCGGACCGAAAGGTCCGGGCCCTTGTCTTTTGGAGCGAATAAACTCGACGCATGACGACCTCGACACGCGCGCTCATCACCGGCATCACGGGACAGGACGGCAGCTATCTCGCCGAGCTTCTGCTCGGCAAGGGGTACGAGGTCCACGGGATCATCCGGCGCTCCTCCTCGTTCAACACCGAGCGCCTCGACCACCTCTACCAGGACCCGCACGTCCCGAAGCGGAACCTCGTCCTCCACTACGGGGACCTCAACGACGCGTCGTCGCTGAATCGCATCCTGAGGCTCGTCGAGCCGCACGAGATCTACAACCTCGGCGCCCAGAGCCACGTGAAAGTGTCGTTCGACGTCCCGGAGTACACGGGCGAGGTGACGGCGCTCGGCGCGACGCGCATCCTCGAGGCGGTGCGCGAGGTCGGCCTTCGGCCGCGCTTCTACCAGGCGTCGTCGTCGGAGATGTTCGGCAAGGTCGCCGAGACGCCCCAGTGCGAGTCGACGCCGTTTCATCCCCGGTCTCCCTACGGCGTCGCGAAGCTTTACGCGCACGCGATCACGGTCAACTACCGCGAGTCCTACGGCCTCCACGCGACGAGCGGCATCCTCTTCAACCACGAGTCGCCGCGGCGGGGCGAGACGTTCGTGACGCGCAAGATCACGCGCGCCGTGGGCCGGATCGTGTGCGGCCTGCAGGACGTCCTCTGGCTCGGGAACCTCGACGCGAAGCGCGATTGGGGCTTCGCGGGCGACTACGTCGAGGCGATGTGGCTCATGCTGCGCCAGGACGAGCCGGACGACTTCGTGATCGCGACCGGGGAGACGCACACGGTCCGCGAGTTCTGCGACCGCGCGTTCGCGCGCGCGGGCCGTCCGCTGCGCTGGACGGGTTCCGGCGCGGACGAGACAGGCGTGGAGGCCGCGACCGGCGTGCCCCGCGTCAAGGTGGATCCGCGCTACTTCCGGCCCGCCGAGGTGGACCTCCTCCTCGGCGATCCGTCGAAGGCGAAACGGCTGCTGGGCTGGGCCCCGCGCGTCGCGTTCGCGGGTCTCGTCGACATGATGGCGGACGCCGACCTCGCGCGGGCTCGCCAGGAAGCCGCGGCGACCGTTCCGTCAGTCTGAGGAAAGGGCGAACGCGAGCGTCGCGCGGAAGTCGGGGAACGCGCCGGACGTCTCGACCGCTCCGTGGAGCGCGGGCGTCAGCGACCTCACGGGCGTCTTCGGCGTCGAAAACGCGAGATTCGCGGTGACGCGGCCCTCGTCGAAAGCGAGCCAGCGCGGAGGGTGCAGGGTGCCCTCGGCTCGCCGGGCGGCCACGAAGCACTCTTCGAAGAGCGTGCGAAGCATGCCGGCGTCGTCGAGCCCGGCGCCCTGCACGGGGTAGGTCTGGCCGTCGGATTCGCCGGCCGGCGGCGCGCCGCCGTAGACGGCCTCGAGGGCGGCCTTCACGGCGGCGCCGTAAAGCTCGTCGCGGGATTTCGCGGCGAGCGTGATCGTGAGTCCGGAGGGCGTCTCGGAGATCCCGTACGTCACGTCGTGCTCCTTATGGTCCGGCGCGCGATCTTAACCGGCTGCTAGTCTCGCGGCGATGATGCCGCTTGCTCAGCGTCTCGCCGCGCGCATCCGCGCCGAGGGCCCGCTCCGCTTCGACGCGTTTCAGGAGGCGGCCCTCTACGACCCGGAGGGGGGCTATTACGAGCGCGCCGGGCGCGTCGGGCGGTCCGGCGACTTCGTGACCGGCCCCTCCTGGCATCCCGCGTTCGGGCGGACGATCGCGAGGATTGCGCGGCGCCTCCGCGAGGAGGGGAAGAAAAAAGAAGAAGAGAAGATTTCTTTGAAAGGGGATGAGGGCGCGCCGCGCGGGCTGCGCGCGCCGACGGATGTCGTGGACGTGGGAGCCGGTGAAGGCGAGTTGCTCGCCGCCGCGGACGAGGCCCTTCGCGCCTGGGGCGTCCGCGACGACTTCCGGCTCGTCGGTGTCGAACGCTCCGCAATCCGGCGCGGCAAGGCGGCCGAGCGTGTACCCGAGGCGACATGGCTCTCTTCACTCGAAGAAGCCCCCTCTTCTTCTTCCCTCTCCGGTCTCGTCGTCTGCTACGAGTTGTTCGATGCGCTGCCGGTGAGGGCGCTTTTCTTCGAAGGTGAAAGGCTGCTGGAGCGCGTCGTGACGCTCGCGCCGGGCGGCGAGGGCTTCGCGTGGGGCCTCGCGGAGTGCCCAGACGGCGCCGAGCTGCTCGAACGATTCCGTGCGTGCGGCATTCACCTTCAAAGAAATCAGAACCTCGAGATTCGCATCGGCGCGGCAGGTCTTGCTTCGGCCCTGGCCGCGCGTCTGACGCAAGGAGTTCTTCTCGTGTTCGACTATGGAGCTCCGGCCCGTGCGCTCTATTCCGCCGCGCGCGCGAACGGCACGCTCGAAGCGTTCGTCTCGCACGGCGTGACGCGCGACGTCCTGACGGACCCCGGGTCGCGAGACCTGACGGCGTGGGTCGACTTTTCGGAGCTCGCCGACGCGTTCACCGCCGCCGGTCTTTCCGTCGAGGGGCCGGTCAGCCAGTCGCGCGTCCTCGCCGCGGGCGGGATCTTCGAGGAACTCGCGGTGGACCCCGCCTCGCCACCCGACGCCGCGCGCGAGGCGGACCGCCGGGCCGCGGCGGCGCTCGTCCAGCCGGGCGGAATGGGTGAGTCGATCCGCGTCCTGATCGCCTCGCGGGGGACCTCGCTCGGCTCCGCTCTTGCGTCCTGGACACGCCCCGCGTGATGCCTTTGCATCGTTTGACATCGCCGGGACCGAAACACAGAATCCTCCTCGTCTTGACCGAAGCCGGGTGGTGTTCAGGCGCGGGCGGATCGCGAGGGGTGTGCTCATGAACCCGTCCATGGCGTCGTACCTGCCCATCCTGTACTTCGCGATCATGGCGGCCATCGTTCCGATCGCCGGCCTCGCGGCGATGTCGCTCCTGAGGCCGAAGAACCCGAACCCGACGAAGCTCTCGCCGTACGAGTGCGGCGTCGCGTCGCCGACGGAGGCGTTCGACCACCGCTTCTCGGTGAGGTACTACCTGATCGCGGTCCTCTTCGTCGTGTTCGACGTCGAGACGATCTTCCTCTTCCCGTGGGCGGTCATGTACCACAAGCTGAAGCTGTTCGGGCTCGTGGAGATGCTCGTCTTTCTCGTGATCCTCGTCGTGGGATACGTCTACGCATGGCGGAGGGGAGCGCTTTCGTGGGCCTGATCGAGAACGCGTTCCCGGACAACGTCCTCACGACCACGGTCGACGCCCTGATCGGCTGGGGCCGCAAGAACTCGCTGTGGCCGATGCAGTTCGGGCTCGCGTGCTGCGCGATCGAGATGATGGCCGTCGTCGACAGCCGGCACGACATGGCCCGCTTCGGCGCCGAGGTCTTCCGCGGCTCGCCGCGCCAGTGCGACATGATGCTCGTCGCCGGCACCGTCACCGAGAAGATGGCGCCGATCATCAAGCGCCTCTACGACCAGATGGCCGACCCGAAGTGGGTCATCGCGATGGGCTCGTGCGCGACATGCGGCGGCCCGTACCGGAGCTACGCGGTCACGCAGGGCGTCGACCGGATCATCCCCGTGGACGTCTACGTTCCCGGCTGCCCGCCGCGGCCCGAGGCCCTCCTCTACGGCCTCATGGAGCTCCAGAAGAAAATCCAGAAGATGCGCGTGATCCGGCGCGCTCCCGAGGAGCTCGCCGTTGGCTGACGAACCGAAGGACGCTCCCGCCGCACCCCCCGCGGGCGAGCCCGCCCCTATGCCCGCCGGCGAGCCCGCGAAGCCTGCCGCCGCAGCCGCCCCGAAGCCGGCCGCTCCTCCGAAGGTTCCCCTTCCGGCGCCCGTCGACGCGATGGGCGAGCCGCTCGTCGTCGCCCTCGCCGCGGCCGTGCCGGGCGCGGTCCTCGGCGCGAAGAAGATGGTCGGCCAGACGACGATCGAAGTCGCGCCTGACAAGATCGTCGAGGCCTGCCGGCACCTCAAGGACAAGGAAACGTACACGTTCCTCGTGGATCAGACGGCCGTGGACTGGAAGGAGCGCGCCCCGCGCTTCGACGTCGTCTACTGGCTCCATTCGTTCGACCGCGGCAACGCGCGCGTGCGGCTCAAGGTCGGCGTTGCCGACGGCGCGGCCTGCCCGACCGTGAGCGGCGTCTGGGAGACCGCGAACTGGATGGAGCGCGAGGTTTTCGACCTCTTCGGCATCTCCTTCGAGGGCCACCCCGACCTCCGCCGGATCCTCACGTGGGACGGTTTCCAGGGCCATCCGCTCCGCAAGGACTTCCCGGTCGAGGGCATCGACACGGGCGCCGCGATCTACCCGGACCGCTACCCGGAGGGCGGCGGCCCCGCGCCCGACGACAAGAACAGGAAGACGGTGTCGTGAGCGAGATCGTCGGGACCGCCGGCTCCGTTCCCGAAACGGACGAGACGATGCTCGGGCTCCGCGAGATGGAGCTGAACTTCGGGCCGCAGCACCCGTCCACGCACGGCGTCCTCCGAATCGTCCTCAAGGTGGACGGCGAGCGGATCGTCTCGGCGCGGCCGGACGTCGGCTACCTCCACCGCGGCACCGAGAAGCTCTTCGAGACCGAGACGTACCCGATGATCATCCCGCACACGGATCGTCTGGACTACGTCGCGGCCGCGACGAACAACCACGCGTACGTGCTGGCAGTCGAGAAGCTCCTCGGCGTCGAAATCCCGAAGAGGGCGCAGTACATCCGCGTCGTCCTCGACGAGATGCAGCGCATCTCGTCGCACCTCCTCTGGCTCGCGACGGCCGCGATCGACCTCGGCGCGATCACGCCGTTCTTCTACACGTTCCGCGAGCGCGAGGTCATCCTCGACCTCTTCGAGGACTACTGCGGCGCCCGCCTCACGCTGAACTGCATGCGCGTCGGAGGCCTCCAGGAGGAGCTGACGCCGGGCTGGATCGAAATGCTCCGAGCCTTCACGGAAGACCTCGGCTCGAAGATCGACGAGTACGAGGACCTCCTGACCGAGAACCGCATTTGGAAGATGCGGACGATCGGCGTCGGGATCCTGAACACGGAACGCTGCATCGAGTGGGGCGTCACGGGCCCGCCGCTGCGCGCCGCGGGCCTCGCGTGGGACATCCGGCGCGCGATCCCTTACGAGTGCTACCCAGAGCTCGACTTCGAGATCCCGACGGGGAAGAACGCGGACACGTACGACCGCTACCTCGTGCGGATCGCCGAGCTCCGCCAGAGCCGCCGGATCCTCCTGCAGTGCTGCGACTGGCTCACCGCGAACCCGACGGGCGAAATCCGCGGCAAGGTGCCGCGCGTCATCAAGCCGCCCGTGGGCGACGTGTACGCCAGCGTCGAGTCCCCGAAGGGCGAGCTCGGCTTCTACCTGGTCTCGAACGGCGGCAACAAACCGTACCGGCTGCGCGTGCGGCCGCCGAGCTTCATCAACCTGCAGGCGCTGCCGGAGATGGCGCGAGGCCATATGGTCTCGGACCTCGTCGCGATCATCGGCACGATCGACATCGTTCTCGGGGAGGTCGATCGCTAGATGGAGATCTCCGAAACCGTCCTGAACTACGTGTTGATCCCGGCCGTGAAGGCCGTGGTGGTCGTGATCCTCGTCGCGACGGCGGCAGGGGTCATGACGTACATCGAGCGTCGGCTCCTCGCGTTCCTCCAGGTGAGGAAGGGCCCGAACCGCGTCGGCCCCGAGGGGATCCTCCAGTTCGTCGCCGACGTCGTGAAGCTCCTCACGAAGGAAGACGTCGTCCCGGCGAAGGCGCAGCATTTCGTCCACTTCCTCGCGCCGGTCCTCGTGATGGTGCCGGGACTCGCGGTCTTCGCGGTCCTGCCGTGGGGCCCCGAGTTCACGATGAGGATCCCGGGCCTCGGCAAGATCACGACGGCCTGGTACGCGACGGACCTCAACGTCTCGCTCCTGCTCCTTCTCGCGATCACGTCCGTCGGGATCTACGGGATCATCCTCGGGGGCTGGGCGTCGAACTCGAAATACGCCCTTCTCGGCGGCCTGCGCTCGGCGGCGCAGCTCATCAGCTACGAGGTCCCGATGGGCTTCGCGGTCGTGAGCGCGATCCTCATGGCGCGCTCGCTGTCGCTCGTCGAGATCGTCGAGGCGCAGCGGACGCACCACATGTGGTTCATCCTGCCCGGCCTCGTCTCGTTCTTCCTCTACTTCGTGTCCGGCGTCGCGGAGACGAACCGCATTCCGTTCGATCTGCCCGAGGCCGAGAGCGAGCTCGTCGCGGGCTTCCACACGGAGTATTCGGGCTTCCGGTGGGCGATCTTCTTCCTGACCGAGTACGCGAACATGATCACGATCTCGGCGGTGGCGACGGCGCTGTTCTTCGGCGGCTGGCTGCGGCCGTTCCCGAACGTCGCGGCCCTCGGGTTCCTCGACGTGATCCCGGGCGTGATCTGGTACGTCCTGAAGGTCGCGTGTTTCCTCTTCGTCTACATCTGGTTCCGCGGGACGTTCCCGCGCTACCGATTCGACCAGCTCATGGCGCTCGGGTGGAAGACCCTGATCCCGATCTCCCTCGTCAACCTCGTCCTCGTCGCGGTCGCGGCGCTCGGCGGGTACCGGGGGCTCCGGATCCTCGGCACGATTCTCTGGGTCGTCGCCATCGGCGCCTTTCTCATCGTGACGCGGCTCAAGGCGGCGAAGAAGCCGCCCGCGACGCGTCTGGTTCCGGCGCCGGCCGGCGCCCCTCAAGGCGGAGGCCTGACGTGAGCTTCTGGGACGACGTCCTCCTCCTCGACATCTTCGGCGGCCTGAAGATGACCGGAAAGCACCTCTTCCGCAAGGCAGACACGGTCGAATACCCCGAGGCCGCGCGCGAGCCGAGCGACCGTTTCCGCGGGATGTTCCGGCTCGACGAGGAGCGGTGCATCAAGTGCACGCTCTGCGCGATCGAGTGCCCGATCAACATCATTTTCATCGACTGGCACAACGAGAAGAACCCGCAGGGCAAGAACGAGAAGGTCCTCGACCGCTTCGACGTGGACCTCAAGCGCTGCATGTTCTGCGGTCTCTGCGAGGAGGCCTGCCCGACGAACCCGAAGTCGATCTGGCTCCGGACGAAGACGTACGAGCTCGGGACGTACGAGCGCAACGAGGCGCTCTACCTCGACATCAAAAAGCTCACGAAGTGGGACGAGAACGTCAAGCCGTTCACCGTCGTCGAGCAGGGGGAGGGCCGGTGACGCCGCCCTTCTTCTTCTGGTTCTTCGCGGCGATCGTCGTCGTCGGCGCGGTGGGCGTCGTCGCGATGCGCCAGCCTGTCCACTCGGCGCTCTTCCTCCTGCTCTCCTTCTTCGGGATCGCGGCGCTCTTCGTCACGCTCCGCGCCGAGTTCCTCGCGGCAGTCCAGATCCTCGTCTACGCGGGCGGGATCATGGTCCTCTTCCTCTTCACGATCATGCTCGTGAACATCCGGAAGACTGCCGGAGAGCCCTTCGTGCACCGGCAGGCCGGCGGCGCGCTCCTCGTCGCGTTCCTCCTTCTCGCGGTCGTCGGCGGAACCATCGTGGCCTCCTCGCGCACGAGCGGTCTCGCGGACGCGGGGCAGAGCGCGGATCCCGCAAAGCTCTCGACGACGACGATCACGCGCACGGTGACCGAAACCGTCGACGGGAAGGTCGTGAAGACCCCCGTCACCGAAGAGATCGCCGGCAACAGCCAGGCCGTCGCCTGGAGCCTCTATCGCGATTACCTGCTGCCCTTCGAGGTCGCGTCCGTGTTCCTTCTCGTCGCCATGATCGGGGCGGTCGTCCTCGGCAAGCGGACGATGGAGCGGGTGGACTGATGATCTCGGTCACGCACTATGTCGCCCTCTCGTTCCTGCTTTTCGCGATCGGGGTCACCGGCGTTCTGATCCGTCGCAACCTCCTCACCGTCCTCATGTCGATCGAGCTCATCCTGAACGCAGCGAACCTCAACCTCATCGCGTTCTCGCGGCAGTTCGGGGACCTGAGCGGCCAGCTCTTCACGGTCTTCGTGATCACGCTTGCCGCCGGCGAGGCCGCGATCGGCCTCGCGATCATCATCTCGCTGTACCGCCTGAAGAACTCCGTGAACCTCGACGCCGTGTCGGAGCTGAAGGGATAGCGCGTGACGGCTGCCGCGATCCTGCCCTGGATCCCCGTCTTCCCGCTGATCGGGTTCCTCGTCAACGGGCTCCTGTATCTCGTGTCCCACTCGAAGCTGGGCGGCAAGGACTCCCCGAAGGGCCCGCACGGCGACGGACACGCCCACGTCGCTCACGACGATCACGGCCACGGCGCGCACCACGAGATCCCGTTCGCCGCCGTTCACGCGGTGGTCGGTCCCGCGGCGACGATCCTGTCCTGCGTTGCGGCCTTTGCCGCGATCTTCCTGTGGTGGGGCGAGACGCACGGCCACGAGGGCGTCGTCGCGAGCCTCTGGACGTGGATGCCCCTCGGCGCGAACCCGACGTGGTTCGGCGGCAAGGCGCTGGTCGTGGACGCGGCGTTCCGGCTCGACGCGCTCTCGGCGCTGATGCTGGGTTTCGTCACGTTCATCGGCTCGCTCATCCACGTCTACTCGGTCGGGTACATGGGCCACGACCAGGGGTTCGGGCGGTACTTCTCGTACCTGAACCTCTTCATGTTCTCGATGCTCACGCTCGTCCTCGGCGCGGGCCTCCCGATCCT
>JBDTTJ010000129.1:0-8799 GCA_039930645.1 Acidobacteriota bacterium | reverse complement strand
CGTTCATGTTTCGACTGAAGAAACTCGACATCCAGGGCTTCAAGTCCTTCGTGGACAAGACCTCGGTCACGCTCCCGACGCGCATCACCGCCATCGTCGGCCCGAACGGCTCGGGCAAGTCCAACATCTGCGACGCCGTCCAGTGGGTCCTCGGCGAGCAGTCCGCGCGCAACCTGCGCGGCACGACGATGGAAGACGTCATCTTCAACGGCGCCGCGCGCCGCCGCCCGCTCGGGATGGCGGAGGTCACGATCACGCTCGAGTCGCGCAGCGGCGAGGAATGGGCCGAGACCGGTGGCGAGGTCACGATCGCGCGCCGCGTCACGCGCGACGGCGAGAGCGACTACATCGTGAACGGCAAGCGCTCGCGCTTGAAGGACGTTCAGGAAATCCTCACGGGCACGGGCCTCGGCGTCCGCGCGTACTCGATCATCGAGCAGCAGAAGATCGATCTGATCCTCTCGACGAAGCCGCAGGACCGGCGGCGCCTCATCGAGGAAGCCGCGGGCGTCTCGAAGTACAAGATCAGGAAGCGCCAGGCCGAGGTCAAGCTCGAGGAGACGCGCGGGAATCTCCTCAGGCTCACGGACATCGTCTCGGAGATCGACCGCACGTGCGCGTCGCTCAAGCGCCAGGCTTCCCGCGCCGCGCGCTGGAAGGAGCAGGCCGACGTCCTCGCCGGAGAGAAGCGGCGGCTCGCGCGCCTGCGCGCGGACCGGCTCACGTCCGGCTTCACCGAGGGCGAGAGGGCGCTCTCCGCCGCGACGGACGCCGAGGCCGCGGCCCTCGCAGAGCTCGGCCGCCTCGAGGCCCAGCTCGCGGAAGCCCGCCGCCTCGCCGACGAGGACGAGCGCGCGGTGCGCGAGGCGGGCGACGCGTTCGCGCACGCCCGCGAGGCCCTGCTCGCCGCCGAGGCCGCCGCGGCCGCCGCCGCGCGCGAGGCCGAGGAATCCGCCGCCCGGCGCGAGCTTCTCGAGGGCCAGAAGAAGGAGACCGAGGCGGACCACGTCCGCTTCGTCGAGGAGGCCGGCCGCGGCGCGAAGTCGCGCGAGGAGGCCGAAGCCGAGCTCGCGAATGCCGACGAGGCCGCGAAGGCGGCCGCGCAGGCGCTCACCGCCGCCGCCGTGAAGGAAACGGACGTCACGGGCCGCCGCGAGGGCGCGCGCCGCGACCTCCTCGCCGCCGGAGGCCGCTCGGCCGAGGCGACGAACCGCGAGCGCGAGACCGCCCTTCTCGAAGACCGCCTCGCCTTCGCGCTCGCGAAGCTCGAGGAGCGGAAGGGCCGGGCGAGCGAGGTCCTCGCGGGCCGACGCGCCGCCGTCCTGGAGGCCGGGCGCCTCGTCGCCTCCGCCTCGGAAACGCTCGACGCCGCGCGCGCGAAGCTCGAGGGCGCAACGCACGGCCGCAAGGCCGCCGAGGAGCAGCTCTCCGTCCTGAAGACGTCCCGCGAGGCGCTCGTCGCCTCGCTCCACGCCGCCGCCGTCCGAACGGCCGCCCTCGAGACGACGCTCGCCTCGCGCGAGGCGGGCGGCGAGTCGGCGCGCCGTGCGCTCGTCGCGGCGGGCGTCTCCCCCGCCGGCGTCCTCGCCGACCACTTCGAGGCCGCATCCGGCTATGAAACGGCGCTCGACGCGGCCCTCGGCGCCGCGCTCGAAGCGCCCGTCCTCGAGAGCCGCAGCGCGCTCGACGCCGCGCTGCGGGCCGTGCGCGAGGGCAAGCTCGGCACCGCGCGGTTCGTTCACCCTCTGGAAGACACGCCGTTCCCGCTCAAGCCCGCCGACCCTCGGGTCAAGGGCATCGCCCGTGAGCTCCTGTCCCCGAAGTCCGCGAAGGCGCCAGCCTCGGCGCTGCCGGACGCCGTCGTCGTCGCGAACGTCGACGACGCGCTGGCGCTCGCGGCCGTGCACCCGGAGCGGACGATCGTCACGGAGTCGGGCGTCGTCGTGCGCGGCGCCGTCGTCGAGGCCGCGGGCACCGACGTGCCCGGCGAGGGCCTCTTCACCGTCCGGCGCGACCTCAAGAACCTCGCCGGCGAGCGCGAGGCGATCGACGCGAAGCTCGCGGCGTCCGACGCCTCGATCGCGGCGCTCACGCTTCAGGCCGGCAGCTTCGCGGCGACGCTCGACGAGGCCGTGGCCGCGGCTCGCGCCGCCGAGCGCGAGCACTCCGAGTCCCTCGCGAAGGCGGCCGCCGCCCGCGAGGAGGAGGAGCGGGCCCGCAAGGAGACCGCCGTCCTCGAGGACGAGGAGCGGGGCCTCGCGGCGGACCTCGGCCGTGCGAAGGAGAGCCGCACGGAAGCCGCGCGCCTCGCGGCCGCCCGCGCCGCCGAGATGGCCACCGTCGAGCGGACGCTCGCCGAGCTCGAGACCGCGCTCGACGCGGCCCGCGCCGCGCGCCTCGAAGCGGCCGAAGCGGACGCCGCCTCTCGAAACGCACGGGACGTCCTGACCGAGCGAGTGCGCGCGCTCACCGACGCCGCCGCGTCCGCCGACGACCGCGCGCGCGAGGCCGCCCGCCGCGTGGCCGAGCTCGCCGACGCCCTCGTCGAGGTCGAGACACGCAGGACGCACGCCCTCGGGACGGGCGCCGCCTCCGCCGCCGCCCTCGCCGCCGCTTCAGCGGCCGCGGGAACCGCCGAGACGCGCCGGGCCGACGTGGACGGCGCGGCTGCCGGACGAAGGGAAGCGCGCACGGGCGCCGAGACGCTCACCGCCGCGGCTCGCGAGGCCCTCGACACGGCCCGCCGCGCGCGCTTCGAGGCGGACCTCGCCCTCGAGCGCCGCCGCGCCGACCAGGACCATCTCGTCGAGACCTGCCGCGCGGAGTTCGGCTGCCTCCCCGGCGAGCTGCCCGCCCTCGAGAGGACCGGGGAGGAGCTCGCCGTCGCCGAGGACGTCTTCGAGGCCCAGCTCGCCGAGGACGTCGTCCAGAAGACGCTCTCCCTCGAACGCCTCGGTCCCGTGAACCACGCCGCCCTCGAGGAATACGACGTCGAGCACGCGCGCTTCGTCGAGCTCTCCGGCCAGAAGGCCGACCTCGAAGCCTCCCTCGCACAGATCCTCGAGACGATCAAGACGATCAACCAGACGTCGTCCGTCCGTTTCCAGGAAGCGTTCGCGGCCGTCAACGCGAACTTCGGCGCCGTCTTCCAGAGGCTCTTCCACGGCGGCACCGCCTCCATGCACCTCCTCGACGAGGACGACCCGCTGGACTCGGGCCTCGAGATCATGGCGCAGCCCCCCGGCAAGCGGAACCAGACGATCGGCCTCCTGTCGGGCGGCGAGAAGGCGCTCACGGCGATCGCGCTCCTCGTCGCGATCTTCAAGTACAAGCCGTCGCCGTTCTGCATCCTCGACGAGGTCGACGCCCCGCTGGACGAGGCGAACATCGACCGCTTCACGTCCCTCCTCGTGGAGCTGTCCGAAGAGACGCAGTTCGTCCTCATCACGCACAACAAGAGGACGATGGAGACCGCCCAGGCTCTCTACGGCGTGACCCAGGAGGAGCCCGGGGTCTCGAAGCTCGTCAGCGTCCGGTTCGACTAGGGCCCGGCCGGGCTCTCGGCGGGCGTCAGGACCGGCCGCCGGCCGAATCCCATCCGCCCCGATTTCTTCCCGGGAGAGGTCTCGTCCTTCGCCTTCGGAGGGAGCGGCGTGATGAGCTCGTGCATGAGGAAGAAGGCGAGGATCATGAACCCCAGGAGATACCAGAGGTCGAAGAAGACCTGTCCGGAACCGTTCCGGTAGAGCCCCGCGCCGGAAACCGGCACGAGCGCCCAAGCGCAGAACAAGGCGAGCAGAACGAGAACCGCGATGTGACCCTTCTTCGCGTGCGCGTCGCGCATCGGGGGCCTCCCTGTACTTACACCGAGATCCTACGCCCTTCATGGGACTGAGACGCAATATCTTTCTGCGCTGCGTACCGGCCCCGCCGGCCCCGCCCCCTGGGGAGGACGCCGCGCCTTGATCTCAGTCTCGGTTCACATATCATGTGCGCCCAGCGAGGGAACGAAATGCACAAGTGGCCATTTTCGTGGCTCCCGGCCGTCGACATTTCCCGGGACGGCTGGCGGGCCGACGGCCTGTTCTGGTACACGACGACGCTCTGCGTGATCGCATTCACGCTCGTCACGCTCGCACTCGTGTACTCGTCGTGGCGGTACCGGGCCCGGCCCGGCGCCCGCGCCTTCTACACGCACGGGACGGACCGGAAGAGCTTCGCGGTCACGGGGATTCTCGCCGCGCTCGTTTTCGTCTCGGTGGACATGAACCTCGTGCGCGTCTCGCAGCGGGACATCAAGGAGGCCACGTTCAACTGGCCGACCGCGAAGGACACCGTGCGCGTCGAGGTCATGCCGCAGCAGTGGGCGTGGAACTTCCGATACGCCGGTCCCGACGGGGTCTTCAACACGCCCGACGACGTGGTGACCTTCAACGAGCTGCGCGTCCCCGTGGGCCACCCCATCATGCTCAACCTCAAGGCGAAGGACGTCATCCACAGCTTCTACCTTCCGAACTTCCGCCTCAAGCAAGACGCGAACCCCGGCTCGATCAACCGCAGCTGGTTCCAGGCGCTCAAGACCGGGAATTACGAGATCGCCTGCTCGCAGATGTGCGGATGGGCTCACTACAAGATGAAGGGCGACCTCGTCGTTCTTTCCGACGCCGACTTCGCGCGCTGGATGAAGGAGGCCGAGGGCGACGCGCGCAGGCGTTTCGACCCCGCGGACACCGAGCAGATGTGGGGATGGGAGTGGTTGCAGTAATGGCCGACACGCAGGCGCGCCTTCTCTACGCGGGTCCGGACTTCCACTCCGAACAGCACATCCATCCCGAGCCGACGGGCTTCCTCGCAAGGTACGTCTTCTCGTTCGACCACAAGGTCATCGCGAAGCAGTTCCTCTGGTACGGCCTCTTCTTCCTCGCGCTCGGCGGGACGATGGCGATGATGATCCGCTGGCAGATCGGGAACCCGGGCACGGCGTTCCCCGTTCTCGGCGAGCTCATCTGGCCGCAGAGCGGCGGCGTCATGCCACCCCAGGCCTACGCGTCGTTCTTCACGATGCACGGGACGCTCATGATCTTCTTCGCGATCACGCCGATCCTCATCGGGGCATTCGGGAACCTCCTGATCCCCCTCATGATCGGCGCGCGGGACATGGCGTTCCCGACGCTCAACATGCTCTCGTTCTGGACGAACGTCCTCGCCGGCCTCGCGATGATCGCTTCGTTCTTCGTCCCGATGGGCGCCGCGGCCGGCGGCTGGCAAGCCTACCCGACGCTTTCCACGCTCGTGGGCCAGCCCGGCGCCGGGCAGACGCTCTGGATCGTGGGCGTCTTCTTCACGGGCTCGGCTTCGATCATGGGCGCGGTCAACTACATCACGACCGTCGTACGCCTGCGCGCGCCCGGCATGGGCTATTTCCGCATGCCGCTCTCGGTCTGGGGCATCTGGCTCACGGCCATCCTGAACGCCCTCTTCGTCCCGGTCCTCGCCGCCGGCGTCCTCCTCCTCTTCCTCGACCGGACGTTCGGGAGCCACTTCTTCCTCGCAGGCGCGTCCGTGACGAAGGGCGGAGGCGACCCGATCCTCTACCAGCACCTCTTCTGGATCTTCGGCCACCCGGAGGTCTACATCCTGATCCTCCCCGCGTGGGGAATCGTCTCGGACCTCCTCTCGTTCTTCTCGCGCAAGCCCGCGTTCGGCTACAAGGCGACCGCGATCTCGATGAGCGTCATCTCGTTCCTCTCGATGGTCGTCTACGGCCACCACATGTTCGTCGTCGGGATGAGCCCGCTCCTCTCGCAGGGGTTCATGACGCTCACGATGCTGATCTCGATCCCGTCGGCCGTGTTCTTCCTGAACTGGCTCGGGACGATGTGGCGGGGTGCGATCCGCTTCGCGACACCGATGCTCTTCTCCGTCGGCGTCGTCTTCGTCTTCGGCCTCGGCGGCCTCACGGGCCTCCACCTCGGCGCGATCTCCTCGGACATCTACCTCCACGACTCGTACTTCGTGGTCGGTCACTTCCATCTCACGATGGCGGCCTCGGTCCTCCTCGGCGCTTTCGCCGCGATCTACTTCTGGTTCCCGAAGATGTTCGGGAAGATGATGAACGAGACCCTCGGGAAGTGGCATTTCTGGCTCACGATCGTCCCGATCACGATCGTGTTCTGCGGGATGCTCATCGTGGGCTACGGCGGCATGCAGCGCCGCCTCTACAACGACGACGCCTACGCGTTCCTCCAGCACCTGCACGGCGTGAACGTCTGGGTCACGCGCGCCGCGCTCCTCCTCGGGGCGTCGCAGTTTCTCTTCGTCGTGAACTTCCTTTCGAGCATGGTCGCGGGCAAGAAAGCCTCCGAGAATCCGTGGGAGGTCGGCACGCTCGAGTGGACCGTGCCCTCGCCGCCCCCGCACCACAACTTCGACGTGATCCCGCTCGTCGTGAACGGCCCGCACGAGTTCAGCCACCCCGACGTGAAGGGCAAGGACTGGCTCGCGCAGAACGAGCCGCTTCCGTCCGATCCGGCCGCGCTCGGAGCCGTGGGCTCCTGATGACGGCCGTCGCCGCCGCGCGCTTCCCCGCCCGGGACGAGTCCCGCCGAACGTCGTTCGTCGGGATGGTCATGGCGCTCGCGTCGTGGACGATGCTCTTCGGGGCCCTGTTCTTCGCCTACGCGATCCTCCGCCTCAAGGCCGGGACGTGGCCGCCGGAGGGAGTCGAGGCGCTCCCGCGGCTCCTTCCCTTCGTCAACACACTGGTTCTCCTCTTCTCGAGCTACGCCCTGAACCGCGGCGTGCGGGCGGAGGCGGACGCCCGCTTCGGTGCGCTCCTCGGCGCCCTCAAGGCGACCCTCGCGCTGGGCTCTCTCTTCCTCGTCCTCCAGCTCGCGGTCTGGATCCCGCTCTGGCGGTCGGGGTTCCGGATCGACTCGGGCGTCTACGGGTCGATCTTCTACGGCCTCACCGTGTTCCACGCGCTGCACGTCCTCGCGGGGCTCGTCGCGCTTCTCGTTCTCGTGCCGGGCGCGCGGAAAGGCCGGTACCGATCGGGCCGGCAGACCGCCGTGCGGCTCTCGGCCATGTTCTGGCACTTCGTCGACGCCGTCTGGGTCGTCATGTTCGTCGCGGTCTATCTGCTTTAAGAAAGAGAAAGAGAAGAGAAGATTTCTATGAAGGTTGGAACGCGACGCGCAGCAGGCACCGCCCCGGCCGCGACGGCAAGGGCGGGCGTCATGGCTGCGGTTCTTCTGTTCGCGGCCGGGTGCGGGTCCGCGCCCTTCGGCAAATCCCAGACGCTCGGGGGCAAGCGCGTCTCCGCCCGGCGGCTCAACCACGGCCGCGAGCTCTACGTCACCTACTGCTCCGCCTGCCACGGCCTGGAAGGCGATGGAAAAGGCGTCGCGGGCGTCGGGTTGCGGCCCCCTCCGCGCAACTTCAAGCAGGGGCAGTTCAAGTTCGCGGCCGTTGCGAGCGGCCAGCTCCCGAACGACGAGGACCTCCTCCGGATCGTCCAGAAGGGCCTCCACGGGAGCGCGATGCTGCCCTGGAACGACGTCCCCGAGCGCGACCTTCTCGACATCATCCAGTACATCAAGACGCTCTCGCCCAAGTGGACCGAGAAGACGCCCGGCGAGCCGATCGTGCCGGGGCCGGACCCGTGGGGCGACGCGAAGAAGGCCGAAGCGGTCACGCGCGGCATGAAGGTCTACCACGGCCTCGCGCAGTGCCTCTCGTGCCATCCGGCGTACGAGTCCAAGGAGACGATCGCGGCGGCGAGCATGGAGCTCAGCAAGCGCGAGTCGACGCTCCGGGACGACGCGTACCACTCCGAGCAGAAGGACAGCGACTACGGTTATTCGCTCATGCCGCCCGACTTCACGCGCGACCACGTGCGCGCGGGCGAGACGCTCCCGGACATCTACCGGGCGATCGCGTCCGGCATCGGCGGCACCGCGATGCCGACATGGAAGGGCGCGCTGCCCGACGACGACATCTGGGCGATGGCGTACTACGTGCGATCGCTCATCGACATGAAGGGCACGCGCGAGGCGGACGACCGCCGCGACAAGCTCGTCGCGGCGCTGGCGCCGTCGCACCAATGACGGCAATTCCCGTTTCAGGTGGCGTTCCTGCGGCCGCGCCGGTGGCGGTGGCGCAGCGCATCGCGGCGGCGCTCACGGGGAGCCCGTGGTTCTGGATTCTCTTCGTCGCGTTCGCGTTCGCGTTTCCGATCGTCCGCTCGCTGAAACGGCCGCTGCCCGAGACGCCCCCGGTCCTCGGCGTTCTGCCCACGTTCGCCCTCAGGGACCAGTACGGCAAGCCCGTGACGGACGCCTCGTTGCGGGGAACGCTCGTCCTCGCCGAGTTCGTATCCGCCGACCGGCTCTCGGGGCGGCCGACACCCCTCGCCGAGCTCCAGAAGCGCGTCCGCAACACGGGGCAGGCCCTGCGCCTCGTCAGCTTCGTGGACCAGACGCCGGGCGCTCCGCCGCTCGCCGACCTTGCCGCGCACGCGGGCGCCGTCGCGCCGCGGTGGACGCTCGCGGGCGGGGACCTCGCGCCCGTCGAGGCCGCGATCCGGAAGGCCGCGGGCGGCCGCGCGGACGTGCCCCTCTACGGCTACTTTCTCCTCGCCGACGCCCACGGGCGCGTCCGGCGGGTCGAGCCGCCCACCCGGGACAACGTGGACCAGATCATGAGAGACATCGGACTTCTCGCGAACATGGAAGGGCTTTAGATGAGCATCGGCACGGACGTCGCACTCGCCCCGGGCCAGACCGTCCCGAACCCGCC
>JBDTTJ010000128.1:0-8833 GCA_039930645.1 Acidobacteriota bacterium | reverse complement strand
TTCGCGTTCTCGACGAGGTTCTCCTCGACCATGATCTCGAGGAACTTGCGGCAGCGCACCATGTCGACGAGGTTTCCGCCCCACGTCGAGTTGATTCGCGAGGAGACGTTGAAGACGTTCTCCGGCTCTTCCATGATCCGGTCGTTCGAGGCGAAGCCGCAGACCTGCGTCTTCTTGCCGAACGTGAACATGTCCGGCTCGACGCCGAGCCCCTGGAAGGCCCACATGGACCCCGTAAGGCCCATGCCCGTCTGCACCTCGTCGAGAATGAAGAGTATGTCGCTCTCGTCGCAGATCGTCCGGAGGCGCCTGAGGAACTCCGGGCGGAAGTGGTTGTCGCCGCCCTCGCCCTGGATCGGCTCCATGATGAGCGCCGCGACGTCGTCCGGGTTTTCCGCGAGGGCCTGGTGGATCTGGCGGATCGCGAGTTCCTCGACGGCGGCCGTCTGGGCGAGCGATTCGGGCGTGAGCGGGAACGTCAGCTTCGGGTTCACGACGCGCGGCCATTCGAACTTCGGGAAGTACATCGTCTTGCGCGGGTCGGACGTGTTCGTGAGGGAGAGCGTGTAGCCCGAGCGCCCATGGAAGGCCTGCTCGAAGTGGAGGACCTTCGCCCCCACCTCGCGCCGGTGGCCCTTGCGGAAGTTCCGGCGCACCTTCCAGTCGAAGGAGGCCTTGAGCGCGTTCTCGTTCGCCAGGGCGCCGCCCTCGACGAAGAACATGTGCTTCGCGTGGGTCTTCGGGACCGCGAGACGCGCGAACGTCTCCACGAAGAGCGCCATGTGCTCGGTGTAGATGTCGCTGTTCGCCGGCTTCGTGACGGCGGCCCATGCGAGCTCCTCGAGGAACTCCGGAGCCATCACCTTCGAATGCGCGTAGCCGATCGGGCACGTCGCGAAGTGCGAGTAGAAGTCCAGGACCTCGACGTCGTGAAGCGAGTCGTGGATGAAGTTGCCGTGCGACCGCTTGAGGTCCATGACGACGTGATACCCGTCCACGAGCATGTGGCTCGAAAGCGAGTCGAGGACCTGCTTCGGGTCGAGGTTCGAGATCAGGCGGGGAGCGGCGTGAGGAGCCATGGGGGCATGATAACCCGCTCTCGTTGGGCCCATTAACCAGTTGACCGGACTCGAGTTATCGTGCTGAGATCAGGTCTTGAGGATGACGGCCAGCGAGTCCTCGCCGGGCTCGTTGTCGCCCGCGCCGACGACGCAGTTCTTGCCCCGGGTCTTGGCCATGTAGAGGGCCGCGTCCGCGAGCTTCAGGAGCTCGTTTTTCTGCTCGGGGGCGGAGAGCGCGGGGTTCACGTTCTCCTGCCACGTCGCGACGCCGATCGACATCGAGATCACGTTCTTGAGGTTCAGCGCGGGCTCGCCGGGTCCGATCGACATCGGAAGAAAGACCCAGTCGTTGATCGCCTTGCGGACCGACTCGGCGATCTCCAGAGCCTTCTGGCGCGTCGCCTCGAGCAGGATGACGGTGAACTCGTCGCCGCCGTAGCGACACGCGAGGGACACCGTGTCCGCGAGCGTCCTCTGGAGGATGAACGAAACCTCCCGCAGGACCTGGCTGCCCGCGAGGTGGCCATGCAGGTCGTTGACCCGCTTGAGGTGGTCGCAGTCGAGAAAGAGGAGGGCGAGGTTGCCCTCTCTCGCCTCCGCGAGCCGGTCGATCTCGCGCTGGAGCTTTCGGTGGAAGTAGCGGTCGTTGTAGAGCGACGTGAGGGAGTCGCGGCGCGCGACCTCGCGCGCGCGGCGCTCGTCGAGGAGGTTCTGGAGCGCGAGCGAGAGGGTGTCGCCGAAGAGCTCCATGAGGCGCTCGTCACGCGGCGTGAACGCGGGCTCGCCCTGCCGGTTCAGGAGGATGAGTGAGCCGCAGACGTGGTTCTCGATCACGACGGGCACGGCGAGGACGTTCAGGATGTCCTTCGCGAGAAGCCCGTCCGTCTCGCGGGAGAATGCGTACGCGCCCCCGACGTCGTTCACGCACGTGCGTTCGCCGCGGGCGTACACGAAGCCCGCGATTCCGTCGACCGGCCGCACCTTCCGGCCGACGACGCCGTCATTCGCTTCTCCCGCGAGGACGATGATCGTGAGCTCGTTGCGCGAACGGTCGTCTTCCTTCGAGACGGGGTCGTCCAGCAGGAGCGCGCACGTCTCGGACGGCACGAACTCCATCGCCCGGTTGACGAGGGTGACGAGGAACCGCTCGGGCGGCGTCCCGCTCGTCTCGTCGAGGAGGCGGTGCCGCTCCATGTAGCGCGTCAGCAGCTTCGGCGAGATGACCCGTGCGTTCCAGCTCAAGATTGCGGAGATTTTACGCTCATCGGCCGCCGGTGCAGCCGCGGACCGCTCAGGCGACGAGGGGCAGGACGCGGGCGGCGCGTTCGCGAACTTCGCGGATTCGCGCGTCGTACTCGCCGAGTTGTGGAGCGAACCGGAGGAAGTCCACGTCGTCGAGGAGCGCCTTTACGTCGGCCAGGCGTGCCTCCGGGAGTCCTCGGTCCTTCAATGCCGCGAGGAGCTCGGAGGCTCCGAGCGTCTCGGAGATGCCGTGGCGGCGCGCGAGCGCCTCACGCAGCGCGCGGTCCACGCGGGCGGCCGCACGTTCCTTGGTCTCGCCCGGCTCGGGAGCGAGCGCCTGCCGGAAGGCGTCGCGCCCGCGCCGCCGGCGCGCGAAGACGAACGCGCCGGCCGCTGCGAGAGCGGCCCCGGGGATCGCGGCGAGCGCCCACAGGGGCAGTGTGACGGTGCCGCGGGACATGTCGACGGCGGCGCGCGCGGGCGTCGGCTCGAGCGCCGGCGCGGGCATGGGGCGCGGCGGCGCGCCGGGGCCGGGGAGGGTCGTCTCCGCCGGCGCGGTTGACGCCGCGGCGGAGGACGTCTCCGTGCCCGCGGGCCCGCCTTCCACGACGAGCGTGACGGGCTGAGTCGCCTTGGCGACGACGCGCTTCTCGACGGGATCGAAGATGTCGACGGAGACCGGCGGAATGGTGACGGTCCCCTTCGCGGTGGGCACGAGGACCCAGCTCCATTCGGTCGAGGCCTGGGTGCGCCCGAGGTGCGACGCGTCCGTCTTCGTGCTCGGAGGGTAGACCTTCGCCCCCGCGACCTCGAGGCGGGGCGCCTCGGACGCCGTGCGGAGGTTTCCCGTTCCGGAGAGCCGTACCTTGAACGTCGCGGCGTCGCCGGCGGCGACGCGCGTCCGGTCGATCTTCGCCGTCAGCTCGAAGCGGCCGACCGGGCCCTTGAAGTCGGGGCGGCCGGGGACGGCGAGAATCTTCAGGCTGACGGGTTTCGCGACGAGGTCCAGCACCTGCGGCCTCGGGAAGAACCCGAACGGATCTCCGAACGGGTCGGGGCCGACACGGACGCTCGTGCGGATTTTGGCCTCCGGCACCGTCACCGCGCCCGGAGTCAGTCCCGACACGGCCTTCTTGAGGAGCGTGAAGCGCATGACCGTCCGGCCGTCGACGACGTCACGGCGGCCTTCCGGCCGCTCCGGCTTCTCGAGGTCCTCGGCCCAGAGGCCCGGGAACTTGGGCGACTCGAGGTATTCGAGACCCTGGACGTCGGCCTGCGTGAGGAGTTCGTACGTCAGCGTGATCTCCTCGCCGACGTAGGCCGTCGTCTTGTCCGGCGTGACGCGGAATTCGACGAACGGGCGGGCGCCCCGCTCGGTGCGGGGGCTGCCCGCCCCGTCACGCCGGCGGAAGAACTGCGAGAGCGGGTCTTCCGGCTCCGGTTCCTGCTGCGGCGCGCGTTGCGAGGAGCTGGCGGGCCGCGCGGCTCCGACCTCGAGGAGGTAGCTCGCGGCCTTCACGGTCTTGTCGCCGAACCCGAACGACGCCTCTCCGATCTCGGCGGGCCCGGGCCCCAGCGGCCGGAGCACGTACGTGATCGAGAGCGTCCGGCTGAAAACGCCGTTCACGTACGAGACCTGCTCCGAGCGGGACGGGCCGCCGGCGACGGAGAGGTTCCGGAGCGGGATCGGCGAGGGGACACGCAGCGAGCCCGAGAGCCCTCCCCCGGTGAACGTGTACGTGAGGTGGACGAACTCGTCGGCCGCCGGCCGCGCCTTATCCACAGCGACCTGGACGGCTACGTCGTCGGCCGCGCGCGCGCCGCCGGGGGCGGCGGCGGCGACGGCCACGGCGAAGACGAGCGCGCGTTTCACCAGTCCCTCGCGACCTTCCGCCGGCTGCGCTGCTCGGCGATCTTCTTCTTCTGCTCGTCGAGGTCCGAGCGCTCGATCGCCGACAGGAGCTGCTCGGCCTTTTCGCGCGACATGTTCGCCTTCTGCTCGAACTCGCGATCCTGGCGGCGCTTCTCCTCGTCCCTGCCGCCCGCCTGCTGATCCTGCTTCTGCTTGTCGTCCTTGCCCTGCGGACTCTTTTTGTCCTTCTGGCCGTCCTTTTTCTGCTGGTCCTCCTTCTGCTGCTCCTGCTGCTTCTTCTGCTCCTCGGCCCGCCGGACGCAGAGCTCGTAGTTCCACGCGGCGTCCGCGTCGCCGGGGCGGCGGCGCAGGGCGTCGCGGAAGGCCGCGGCGGCCTTCTCGTACTGCTTCTCGCGGAAGAGCGCCTGGCCCTCGTTGAACGCGGCGTCCGCCGCAAGGGCGCCGCGCCCTTCCTTGCGCGCCTTCTCGAGCGACGCGAGCGCCTCGGGGACCTGCCCCGCTTTCGACTGGGCGGTGCCGAGGTTGTACGCGCCGGTCGGGTCCTTCGGGTCGAGGGCGATCTCTTCCTGGAAGTGCGTCAGCGCCTCGTCGGTCTTCTTCTCGTCGAGGGCTTTCTGCCCCTTCTGGGCCGAGGAGCGGGGAGAAGAGAAGAGTTTCTTCGAGAGGGGGAGGGAGGGATCTGAAGATGGGGGATTCTGAGAAGGTGAAGAGGGGGATCCCGGCTGCAGGGGCGCCGCGGAAACCGGAACGGCGGGCGCCTGTGCCTGGGCGTTGGCGCCGCGAGCGGCAAACAGGAAGAGCGCGGCGCTCGCTGTCGCCCCCGCCCCTCTTACCTTTCTAAGAAATCTTCTCCTTCCCCCGGCTCCGACTCCGAGCAGCAGAAGCCCGAGCGCCCCGACCGCGATGCCGAGCGGGATCTGGAAGCGCTCCTCACGCATCGTGAGAAAAACCTCGGACATCGGGCGGCGCGCGCCGAGGTCGATCTGGCGGGCAACGCCCTCGAGGTCGGTCCGGAGCGACGAGACGGCCGTGTACGACCCGCCCGTCCCGGCCGCGAGGCGGCGGAGGAGCTCCGGGTCGGGCTTCGAAAGGACGGGCTGGCCGCCGGCGTCGGACTTGTAGCCGCTCGTGCGGCCCGCGGCGTCCACCTCGGGAACGGGCGCTCCCGTGCCGGACGTGGCGCCCACGAACACGGCGTGGATCGTGATCCCCTCCGCCTTCGCGCGGGAGATCGCCGCGTCGACGCCGCCCTCGAGGTCCTCGCCGTCCGAGAAGAAGACGAGGTGGCGGCCACCGCCGACGCCGGGAGGAAACAGCTCGGCCGCCGCCGCGATGCCCGCCGCGATCGACGTGCCGGGCTTGGCGCCCATGCCGGGCTCGATGGCGTCCAGGAAGAGTCCGACGGCGGCCGCGTCGAGCGTGAGCGGCACGAGCGCCTGCGCGTCGCCCTCGCACGAGACGAGCGCGACGCGGTCGCTGCCGAGACGCGCGACGAGCGTCTGTGCGGCCTGGCGGGCGAGCGCGAACCTCGACGGCGACACGTCCGCCGCGCGCATGGAGGCGGACGTGTCGAGGACGAGGACGACGTCGGCGCCGCGGCGCTCGGCGCGCTCCTGCGTGTCGCCCCAGTGCGGCCGCGCGAACGCGGCGCCGAGGGAGATCGCGACGAGGACCGCGAGGACGGCCGCGAGCGCGGGCGTCGACGGGGGCGGCGCGAGGCGGGCCTTGGCGGCCAGTTCGGGCGAGACGAGGGCGGCCGCGCGCGCCGCGCGGCGGCGGGCGGCCCAGAAGAGAAGAACGCCCAGGACGAGCGCCGCGCCCGCGCCCGCGAGGAGCGCGTAGGGCGTCGCGAAGACGGCGAGGAGGCCGCGAAGGGAGTTCATCGGGGCGCCACCGGGAAGAGGAGAAGCGCCGCGAGCGCCGAGAGCGCGAGGCAGAGGGCCGCGGGGCGCGCGACCGCGGGGAAGACCTCGCGAAAGCGCGTGTAGCGCGTCGTCTTGATTTCGGTCTTCTCGAGCCTGTCGATCGTCGCGAACGTGTCGGCGAGGCCCTGCGAGTCGGTCGCGCGGAAGTAACGGGCGCCCGTCTCCTTCGCGATGCGCTGGAGCAGCGGCTCGTCCACGTCCACGTTCGCGCGGATGCGGCGCTCCACCGTTCGGCCTGTCTCGGGGTCCTTCATCGGGATCGGGATCTCGACCGGCCCGGTGTTCGTTCCGACGCCGACGGTGTAGACCCTCACGCCGAGCGCTTTCGCGACCCCCGCGGCGGTGTCCGGGTCGATCTCTCCCGCGTTGTTGCCGCCGTCCGTCACGAGGACGATCACGCGCGACTTCGCCTTCGAGGGCTTGAGGCGCGCAAGCGCGTTGCCGAGCGCGAGCCCGATCGCCGTTCCGTCGCCCTGGTCGCCGAGCTTGAGGCCCGCGAGACGCTCGAGGACCATCACGCGGTCCGTCGTGAGCGGGCTCACGGTGCGCGAGCGGCCGGCGAAGACGAGAAGGCCGACGCGGTCGTTCGGGCGGCCTTCGATGAACGCGCGCGTGCAGGCCTTCGCGACGTGGAAGCGGTTTTTCGGCTTGAAGTCCTCGGCGGCCATCGAGCCCGAAGCGTCGAGCGCGACGAAGATGTCGACACCCTCGGTCCACGACTGGGTCCGTTCGAGGCCCAGGCGCGGGCGGGCGAGGGAGACGACGAGTCCCGCATAACCGACGAGCGCGAGCGCGAACGGCACGTGGCGCAGGCGGACCCGCCACGACGGGACGACGCGCGCGACGGGGGCGAGCGTGGAGACGACGAGGGCGCCGTCCCCGCGCTTCTCGCGCAGGATCTTCAGGGCGATCGCGAGCGGCACGAGGAGGAGCAGGAGGAGAAAAAGGGGGTCCTTGAAGGAGAGGCCGGGCGGCAGGTGGCCGGTCAGGAAGTCGCGGAGAATGGCGGGAATCGTCACGACGCCTTCGCCTTCGCGCTTGCGGCGGCGGCTTCGGCGGCCCGGTGCGCGGCCTCGCGCGCCTCGACGTGGTCGTGCAGGCGGCGGGCGCGGGTGAGCCCCTCGCGCGCGTCGTCCCGCGTGGCCGCGCCCTTCCCGAACTTGACCCGGTCGGCCGACGCGAGGAGGTCGGGCAGTGAGACGTCGGCGGGCAGGTCGAAACCTCTCTCGCGGAAACGGCGGACGGTCTCGAACGTCGTCCACTCGAGGACGGGATCGCCCGTCGTCCGCTCGAGGTACCTCTTCACGGCGTGCGTGAGCTCCGAGTAGAAGCCGCGCGCGTCGCCTCCGAGCGTGTCGACGGCGGGGGCGAGGCGGTCGAGCTCGCGGCGCAGCTCCTCGCCGGGCGGCACGGGCGGCGCGGCGGGTTCCGCGAGGTCGCCCTGGCGCCGGCGGCGCAGGACCCACCACCAGGCGAGTCCGGCGACGGCCGCGACGGCGGCGCCCAGCGCGATCCAGACCTTCGCGGGGACCGCGGGAATCCGGATTCCCTTGTCGGCCTTCGGAGTGATTTCCTCCGGCTTTTTGTCTTTCGGGAGACGTGACGCCACGGTCAGCTCGACGTCGGGGGGGCGCACGTCGAGGCGGCGGCCGGAAGAAGATTCTTCGAATGTGTAGTGCGGCCCCGGCACGGACAACGTCCCCGCCGCAAACGGAAACAGCGCGACGGTCTGGGACCATTCAGAGAAATCCCCGGCCTTGCTCTTCGTGACGACAGGCGCCGACGGGTTCTCGAACTCCAGGACGGCGCCGCCGGGCGGCCGCGCGCCCTCTTCGGGCGCGGGAGTGACCAACGAATCCAGAGAGAGTGTTGCGCCAGCCGGCAGCTTCGCCGAGTACGTAACGACGACGCGGTCGCCGATGGAGACGGCCGTCTTGTCCGCCGTGGCTGCAAAGACGACGGTGAGAAGGAGCGCGTTCATCTTCCCGCCGCCTTGCGCTTTTCGCGCTCCTTGAAGAACCGCACGAGCGGAAGCTCGTACGACGCGTCCGTGCGCAGCGGGATGGAGTCGATCCCCGCGGCGCGGAAGATCGGCGCGGGCTCGGGCAGCTCCGCGGGGCGGAGGCTCCACGCCTTTCGGAACGCG
The DNA here is from genome assembly GCA_039930645.1 of Acidobacteriota bacterium. GTDB lineage: Bacteria > Acidobacteriota > Thermoanaerobaculia > UBA5066 > UBA5066 > Fen-183. The sequence continues at coordinate 586 of JBDTTJ010000128.1, read as the reverse complement.
GGGTCGGACGCGTCGAACACGCGCGCCTCGCCCGTCTCGGCGTCGCGCAGGCGCACGAGCCCCGAGGCCGGGATCTCGCGCTCGCGCGGGTCGGAAACCGGAATCGCGACCACGTCGTGCCGCTTGTTGAGCGTCTTGAGCGCCTTGTCGTACCCGGCCGCGAGGAAGTCCGAGAGCAGGAAGACGACGGATCGTTGCTTGAGGAGGCCGGCGGCGCTCCGGAGCGCGAGCGCGATGTCGGTGCCGGTGCCGGCGGGCTCGAGCGAGAGCGCGTCGCGCGTGATCGCGAGCGCGTGGTCCACGCCCTTGCGCGGCGGGTGATAGCGCTCGAGGCGGTCCGTGAAGAGGAGCGCTCCGACCCGGTCCTGGTTCTTCACGGCCGCGAAGGAGAGCAGGGCCGCGATCTCGGCCATGAGCTCGCGCTTCGTGAGGTACTTCGAGCCGAAGCCCTGCGAGGCCGAGAGGTCGAGGAGGAGGAGGACCGTGAGGTCGCGCTCCTCGACGAACTTCTTCACGTGCGGGACGCCCGTCCGCGCCGTCACGTTCCAGTCGATCGTCCGGACGTCGTCGCCAGGCACGTACTCGC
>JBDTTJ010000127.1:0-8848 GCA_039930645.1 Acidobacteriota bacterium | reverse complement strand
TCGCCGAGGAGGCCGGACTCGCGGGCATGCCGCAGATCGTCGGCTCCTCGCGCGCGCTCGCCGAGGCGCTCGAGCGCGTGCGGCACGCCGCGCCGTCCGACGTCACCGTCCTCCTCACGGGAGAATCGGGCACGGGCAAGGAGCTCTTCGCCCGTGCGCTCCACGCGCTCTCGCCGCGCGCCCCGGGGCCGTTCGTCGCCGTGAACGTCGCGGCTCTGCCCGAGAGCCTCGTCGAGAACGAGCTCTTCGGGCACGAGCGCGGTGCGTACACGGGCGCGACGGAGCGCCGCGCGGGACGGTTCGAGCTCGCGGACGGCGGGACGCTTTTTCTGGACGAGATCGGGGAGCTCCCTCCCGCCGCCCAGACGAAGCTCCTGCGCGTCGTGGAGGAGCGCACGTTCCTGCGCGTCGGCGGGACGGTCCCCATCACCGTGGACGTGCGGCTCGTCGCCGCGACGAACCGCGACCTCGCCCAGCGCGTGAAGAGCGGCGCCTTCCGGGAAGACCTCTTCTACCGCCTCGACGTTTTCCCCGTGCATCTTCCGCCGCTCCGCACGCGGCCCGAGGACATCCCGGCGCTCGTGAAGGCCTTCGGGGCGGCGGCTGCGCGGCAGGTGAAGAAGCGCGACCTCGCGTTCTCGCCGGGCGCCCTCGAGAGGCTCGCGGCGCACGACTGGCCCGGCAACGTGCGGGAGCTGCGCAACGTGATCGAGCGCGCCGTGCTGCTCGCGCCGGGCGAGGTCGTGCGGCCCGCCGACATCGTCGTGGGCCTGCCGGGCGAGAGCGCGGTTCCGCACCCCTCTCTCGACGGGACGCTCGAGGAGGCCGCCGAGCGCTGGAAACGCGCGGGCGAGGCCGCCCGGATCCGGCGGGCGCTGGACGAGACGGGCGGCGAAAAGGCGCGCGCGGCCGAGGAGCTCGGCGTGAACGTGCGGCGCCTCGTCCAGCGGATGAAGGAGCTGGGGCTCTAGCGGGACACGGACGCGAGGGCTTCGCCGAGATCCGCGTCCTCTTCCTCCGCGACGCTGCGCATGTCGAGGAGGACGCGGCCGTCCTCGATCCGCGCGATGACGGGCAGGGCGAGAGCACGCAGGGCCGCGGCGAGGGCGGCGGCCGCGAGGCCGGGGCGGCGCAGCGCGACGGCCGCGGAGGGCAGAGTCGACTCCGCCCCCGCGCCTCCTCCGGCGACGGCCGTCGAGGCGACGGCCTCGGCCTCGAAGCCGCAAGCCCGCGCCCGTTCCGCCAGCCGCCCGGCGCGGAGGCGCAGGGAATCCAGGGAAGCTCCGAGCATCCGGAAGAACGGGACGTCGCCGCTCCGGCCCGAGAGGTGGAGGTCGAGCGTCGCGGCGAGCGCGCCGAGGACGAGCTTGTCGGGGCGGAGGGCGCGCGCGAGCGGGTTCTTCGCGGAGCGCGCGACGAGCTCCGCCCGGCCAATGAGGATTCCGGCCTGCGGGCCGCCGAGGACCTTGTCCCCCGAGAAGCACACGAGGTCTGCCCCCGCGTCGAGCGCCTCGAGGGGGACGGGCTCGTCCCGGAGGCCGGGCTCCTCGAAGCGCCGCGGCGCGCCCGCGCCCGCGTCGAAGACGACGGCGACGCCGCGGGCATGCGCGAGAACCGCCAGATCCCGCACGGCGACGTCCTCCGTGAAGCCGACGATCCGGTAGTTCGAGGGGCGCACCTTGAGGACGGCCGCGGCGCCCGCGTCGAGCGCTTCGGCGTAGTCCGCGAGAGTGGTCCTGTTCGTCGTCCCGACCTCGAGGAGCGAGGCGCCGCTCTTTCCGAGGATCGACGGCACGCGGAAGTCGCCGCCGATCGCGACGAGCTCGCCGCGCGAAACGGCCACGGGCTTTCCGTTCGCGAGCGTATCGAGGGCGAGAAGGAGCGCGGCGGCGGCGTTCGTGACGGCGAGGGCGTCGACGTCTTCGCGGCCCGGGGCGAAGAGCTCGAGAAGCAGCGGACGGACGTGCTCTCCGCGCCGCCCGCGCTCGCCGGTCGTGAGGTCGAATTCCAGCGTCGAGAAACCCGCGGCGCGCGCGGCGGCTTCGACGGCTGCCGCGGCCAGGGGGGCGCGCCCGAGGTTCGTGTGGAGCAGGACGCCAGTGGCGTTCAGGACGCGCGCCGGCCCCGGTGCGCGCCGGGCCGCGAGACGCGCGGCGGCGCCCTCGAGGATCTCCCCGAGCGGGTCTCCGCCCGGCGCCTCGCGCCAGCGGGCGGCCGCCTCGCGCAGGGCCGCCTTGGTGCGCTCGCGGCCGTGCCGTCCGGAGAGGGCGCGGCCGGACGGGCTCTCGAGAAGCAGGTCCATCGAGGGCGGCCGCGGGCCGGAATCCATGGCACGGAATGTAGACTACTTTCCGCCCATGCCGGTCTCGATCGAACGCGACCTCGACCTCCTCGAACGGAGCCTGACCTCTCTCAAGGTCGACTACGAGCGGTTCTTCGCGGGCGACCTCAAGACGCCGCCCGTAGCGTCCCGCCGGAAGGTCGACGAGATTCTGCGGCGCGTCGGGAACGTCGAAGTCGAGCGCGCCGCCGAGCGGTTCCGGCTCCAGGCGGTGCAGGGCCGGTTCACGGCGCTCACGGAGCTCTGGGACAAGCGCCTTTCCGCGAAGGAAGAGGGGCGGGGCCTCTTCCGGGCGCCCCGGCCGGCCGCGGCGGCGCCCCCCCCTCCACCGCCCGCCCACCGGCCGAAGTCGGTCTCCTCCGACGGCGAGGGCTCCACGTCCGTAAAAGCGGTCGGACGGGGCGACATGAAGTCGCTCTTCGACCGCTTCTGCGCGGCGCGCGCGGCGGCCGGGGAGGACGTCTCGAAGCTCCGCTACGATCGATTCGAGGACCTCGTGAAAAAGCAGGCCGCCGAGATCCGCCGGACGACGGGCGCCACGCGCCTCGCGTTCGAGGTCCAGACCCGCGAGGGAAAGGTCCGGCTCGTCGGCCGGCCGCAGCCCGCGGCCGCGAAAGGGAAACCATGACGCTCGCCCGCTCCGTGCGTTCCGCCGCCATCCTCTGTCTCTCGCTGGCCCTCCCCGCGGCGGCCAAGGACGTCTACAAGGCCTTCCTCGACCCGGGCATCCCCCAGCACAAGGCCACGCTCGACATCCTCTCCCGCCTCGACCAGACGCCGAACGACGCGTCGCTGCACAACGACCTCGGGTGCCTCATCGCGCGGGACGGGTTCTGGCGCGACGCGCTGCGCGAGTTCGAGACGGCCGAGAAGCTCGACAAGAAGGACGGGCGCGCCCCGTACAACGCGGGACTCGTCCAGACGACGCGCGGGGAGTGGGGCTCGGCGCGGTCGGCCTTCAAGAAGGCGGTCGACCGCGATCCGGGCAACTGGCCCGCTTGGTGGATGCTCGGGTTCGCCGAGGAGAAGCTCGGGTACGCGGGCGCGGCCACGCGGGCCTACGCGCGCTCGCTGCGCGTCGACACGTCGCTCTTCGACGTGAAGCGGAATCCCTACGCGTTGCAGTCGCGCCTGAAGGCGCGCGTCCTGCTCGAGACGTTCGACGCGCGTTTCGCGCGCGCCGCGCTTCCGTCGACCGAACAGCTCGCGCAGCCGGATGTCCTGACGTCGTTTCAGACCGGCCACGTCGCGGTCACGGCGGCGCCGGGCCCGGTCGGGTCCGAGGAAGCGCGCGGGCGGCCCGCGGCCCCGGCGGGCCCGGGCGGCGGACCCGCGACCGTCGCCGCCCCGGCCGGTGGCGGAGCGGTCGTCACGTCGGTACCGCCCGTGAGCTCCAGCCGTCCGGCCGCTCCGGCCGCGCCGCTGGTCAGCGCGCCCGCAGCCCCGGCCCGGTCCGGCGGCCTCGAGGAGGCCCCGCCCTGGTTCCCGCAGACGTCGCCGGCCGGTCCCGCGCCCGCGAGGACGCCGCGTCCCCCCACGAATCCCGATCCCGGCAGCGCGCCACCCGCGCCGCCGCCCCCTCCGGGTCCCGGCGTCGGCTGACGCTCAGCCCCTCCATTTTGGGACGAAGAGCGTCGGGGACCCCGCGCCGCCGCCGGCGGCTGGGATGAATTTCAAGTCGTCTCCGACGGCGTCGATCCCGCGCAGCAGCTCCGACAGGCGGCCCGAGAGGAGCGTCTCGGAGACGGCGTCCGTCGCCCGGCCTTTCTCGACCCAGTAGCCCGCGGCGTGCAGGCGGAAGCGGTCCGCGGCGAGGTCCACCTGCGGGCGCGAGAGGAGCACCGCGGCGTAGAAGCCGCGCGCGAGGGAGCGCAGGAGGTCGAGCGGCGGGACTCCCGAGGACGGGTCCGCGAAGAAGTTCGTGACGCCGATCGCCGGAGGCTCGGAGAAGGCGCGCCGGAAGGCGTTGCCCGTGGCTCCGGCGCCGAGGCGCTGGGCGGCCGCGACGTCCGTGAGGCGCGCCGCGAGACGGCCGCGCTCGAGGACGACGGTCCGCCCCTGGGGCGTTCCCTCCGCGTCGTGCGTCGTTCGCGCCGGGCCGCCCGGCGCGGACGCGTCGTCCACGAGCGTCAGCGCCGGGGCCGCGAACGCGTCGCGTCCGTCACGCGTGCGCGCCGCGAGGAAGCCGTCCTCCTCCTCGCCGAAGAACGCGGGGGCGAGGCGCGCGACGATCGGCGCGGCCACGAGCGGGTCGAGCAGGAGGTCCCAGCGGCCCGGATCGAGAGGGCGGCCCTTGAGGGGAAGCAGGACTCGGTCGACCGCGTGGTGGGCGAGGCGCGCGAGGCCGAGATCCTCGGGGCGCGCGGCGGCCGCGACGACCCGCGCGGACGCGCGGCCCGCCCCCGTGCGCGCCGACACGGTCGCCACGAGCGTCGCGGACGCGCTTCCGAAGGAGACGTCGCGTCCGGCCGTCGTCCCGACGCGCTCGGTCCGCGCGCCGAGCGTGAGGGCCACCTCGCCGAGGAGAACCGCCCCGTCGCTCGCGGCGCCGAGAGCGCGGCGGAACGCGACGAGAAGTCCGCGCGCGGCGACCTCGTCGGGGCGCGCGGGCGGCGCCAGGAATTCCGGAGGCGCGGCTCCCGCCGCGGCGGGAGCGGGGCGCGCGCCGCGGCGCGTGCGCGAGCGCGAGAGGAGAAGGCGCGCCTCGGCAGGCAGGGATTTCGCGCCTCCCGCGCCGGACGCCGCGAACGACGTGCGGCCGGAGCGGAACAAACGCACGGCGAAGCCCCGCTCGGACGAGACGCTCGCGTGGAGGCTGTGCTCGTCCTCGACGAGCTCGAGCGCGGTCCCGCGGCGCTCGTAGACCTCCCCGCCCTCGCCGTCGTGCCCCGACGCGGACGCCGCGGAGAGGACCTCCTCGAACAGGGTGTCGACCGGCGCCGTCACGGCCGGCCCGGAACGGCCGAGAGGCCGCGCAGGAGGATCGCGGGGGAGGCGCCCCCGACGGGCAGCGGCTCGCCGCGCTTCACGCAGAGGCCGAGGCCGCTCGCGGGCGCGGAGACGTCGCCGGGCTCGCCCCAGAGGTTTCGCAGCGCCGTCAGCACGTCGGAGGTGAGGACGAAGGGCGCGACGGCGGCGCCGAGCCGCCCGCGGCGCACGAGGTCGGCGCTCTCGACGAACAGCGAGAACCGCCCGGACTCGGGATCGGTGTGCCCCGCGGAGATCTCGCGGACGTAGAGGCCGCCGCCGCAGGCGTCGAGGAGCTCGTCGCGGCTCGCGCGGCCGGCGGACACGGTGAGCGCCGAGAGGCGCGGGCGCGGCGGCCGCCGGAAGTCCCCGCAGCGGCCGTGGCCGTTCGTCTCGGCCCCGGCGGTGCGCCGGTCCGTGAGGACGCCCGCCACGCGCCCGTCCTCGAGGAGCCGTACGGGCCGCGCGGGCGTTCCCTCGTCGTCGGCGAGAAAGGAGCCCGGCAGCTCGCGGCGCGTCGGGTCAGACGTCACGAAATATCCCGGTGGCGCGACGGAGGCGCGCGCGACGCGCGTGAGGACGGACGTGCGCTCACCGCCTTCGGCCTCGAGGGGATGGCCGACGGCCTCGTGCCAGAACACGGAGGCCGCCTCCGGCGAGAGCACGACGTCGACCCGGCCCTCCGGCGCACGGTGCGCCGGCACCGGGCGCGTCGCCTCCGCGAGGGCGCGGGCAAGCGCATCGCAGGCCGAGGCGAACGGCGCCGAGGACTGGAACGCGAACGAGCGGGTCGCGCCCGTCCGCCTGAGAACGCCCGTCGCCTCGAGGCGCGTCGCCTCGCCGCCGGGCACGAAGCCGCGCGCCGTCACGACGGCGCGCGAGACCGTGACGCGCGCGATCGCGAGCGTCATCGAGAGGCCGCGCGGGTCCGGCAGGGCGCGCGCGAGCGCGGACGCGATCTGTGTCGCGCGCTCTTCCTCGTCGGGGCCGGAAGGGCCGGGGCCTTCGGGACGCTGCGGCGCGGCCTTCGTCTTGAAGAACGGCGCGCCTCCCGCGCGGCGGGCCGCCTCCCGCACGACCACCCGCAGCACCTCGGGTCCGTCGCCGCCTGCCGCGACGAGCAGGGAGTCCTTCCCATGCGTCACGCGCACGGCGGTGCCGCTCTCCTCCACGACCGCGGGCGACTGGAGCCCGGCCTCCGTCGCGCTCCAGGCGATCGCGCGGCGGCGCTCGCGGAACGCCTCGCCCCCCTCGCCGCGGCGGAGCATCCCCGAGACGATGCGGACGGCGTCTTCCGCGTCCTCGCGGAAGACCGTGACGGCGTCGCTCAACACGGGGGATTGTAGGAGCGGCGGGGGACCTCACGCCGGGAACGACGCGGCCGGTGCCGCGTCGTATATCTTCGAAGGGTGCCCGTGCTCCCGTGGTTCCTGCTCCTCGCCTTCGCGGCCGCCCCACAGGCTCCTCGGCTCATCGTCACCGTGAGCCCTCCGCTCGACCCGGCGGGAGCGCCGTGGATCGTCCAGCTTTTCGAAGAATCTTCTGAAGGTCGGAAGCCCGTCGACGAGCGCCCCGTCGGCGTGGACGGCGCGTGGTCCTCGTCGGCGGCGCGATACGGGGTTTTCTATCGCCTGCGTGTCACTACTAAGGCGGGCGTCGGCTGGTACGCGGACGACAAGCCATTCGAGTGGGACCCGGAACGCGGTCCCCGCGAAGTCCGGCTCTCCTCCAGCGCGTTCCGGGCGACTCCCGTTCCCGTTGCCTCGCTTTCCGTGTCCGGCTTTCAAGAGCCTCTGAAAGTGGAGGGAGGCTGGTTCACGTGGGACAAGGTGGTCGACGGGTGGATGTCCGTCTATGCCTCGGTCGCGGGCCCGGGCCGGTTCGATCAGTCGCCGCGGCGAGCCGTCCGCGTCTCCGGAGGCTGGGTGGACCCGGGCTTCATCACTCTCGAGATCCGTCCGACCTACGTGCTGAAGGGGCGCGCCGTTCTTCCTACGGGTGAGCCAGCCGCGGGCGCGCGCATCCGCTCGCTGTCTTCCACCTTCTACGAAAATCTCCGGACTCCCGCCGACGGCCGCTTCCAGATGACGGTTCGCGGCGGCGGCGAGAACGCGTGTCTCCTCGTCGTGGACCGTTTGAAGGCGGCGCGGATCGTGCCGGTGCCCGCGTCGCAGAGCGAGCAGGACGTGCCCGTCGCCGTCTCGCCCGGCACGCTTTCGCTGGAATTCACCCCTCGGGGAGAACGCCGGATCGGGGCGCTCGTCGCCAACGGATGCACGCTCTCCCTGGGGTCTGCGGTCTCGGTGATGAAGTCGACGATTCGGGTTTCGGCGGGATCGTACGCACTGTGTGGGCTCGCATACGGCGAGCTCGACGACGACGCAGCGATCCCGCCGGAGGCCTGCGTCTCCGGCGTCCTCCCGCCCGGCGGAACCCTCCAGCTGCGACTCAATCCGTAGACGGCGCTCGTCTCGAGGGTGGGATATCCTCGAATGTCCTATGGCCTTGTCAGACGCCCGGCTGGCCGCGCAGGCAGCTTACGTGGCGCGCCGCATCCTCTCCGAGGGGCTCGTGAAGACGGCCGCGGCCGCGGAGTTGCGCCGGGCGCTCGAGACGGCGCTCGTGGAAGACCGCGACCGCGAGCGGGCGCTCGACGACGAAGTGAAGAAGATTCTCGCGCAGAACGCGGCGGCGATCCGCGGCGCGGGGGTGGACTACGCGGAGATGTTCCGGAAGGCGAAGAAGATGCTCGCCGCCCAGAAGAAGATCCCGCTGTAAAGGAAGACTCATGACGCGGTCGATCGACGAACGGCTCGCGACGCTGGATTCCCTGAGAGAGAAGTCGCGGCTCGGAGGCGGCGCGGAGCGCCGCGAGAAGCAGCACAAGGCCGGCAAGCTCACGGCGCGCGAGCGCGTCGAGCTCCTCGGGGATCCCGGCTCCTTCGACGAGATCGACCCGTTCGTCGTCCACCGCGCCCGCGACTTCGGGATGGACGACCCCTCGAACGAGATTCCGGGCGACGGCGTCGTCGCGGGCTCCGTGCGCGTCGAAGGCCGGCCCGTCTTCGTGTTCGCGCAGGACTTCACGGTCTTCGGCGGCTCCCTGTCCGAGACGAACGCCGCGAAGATCTGCAAGCTCATGGATCTCGCGATGAAGGTCGGAGCGCCCCTCGTCGGCCTCAACGACTCGGGCGGCGCGCGCATCCAGGAAGGCGTCGTCTCCCTCGGCGGCTACGCGGACATCTTCCTCCGGAACACGCTGGCGTCGGGCGTCATCCCCCAGATCAGCGCGATCCTCGGCCCGTGCGCGGGCGGCGCCGTCTATTCGCCCGCGATCACGGACTTCGTCCTCATGACGCGCGGGACGAGCTCGATGTTCGTGACCGGGCCCGACGTCATCAAGACCGTGACGCACGAGGACGTCACGAAGGAGGCCCTCGGCGGCGCCGACACGCACGCATCGGTTTCCGGCGTCGCGCACGTCGTCGCGGACTCCGACGCGGACTGCCTGAACCGGATCCGCACGCTCCTCGGCTTCCT
>JBDTTJ010000126.1:0-8864 GCA_039930645.1 Acidobacteriota bacterium | reverse complement strand
CCGAGAAGTTCATGACGTACTTGTCGGCGAGCATGACCTCGAGCTGCTCGAACTCTTCAGGGACATCCTTGAGCGTGTGGAGGTACCGCCGGATGCGGTCGCAGATGTTCCAGTAGAGGATCTCGCCCTTGCTCCGGTCCTCGAGGGACACGTAGCCGAGGTTGAAGAGCGTGAAGAGCTCTTCCTTGAACTGGAGCGCGTCGTGGTAGCTTTCGCGGACGTTCTTCGCGGTGATGCTCTGCCAGATGTCGTAGAGCTCGCGCACGACGTGGTTCTCGTCGCCGTCGAGCTTCACGGTCCGCCCCTGCTCGATGCGGTCGGCGACGTCGAGGACGTTCGTGACGAGGACGGAGTGGTATGCCGTGAGGGCGCGGCCCGACTCCGTCACGAGCGTCGGGACGGGGACCTTCTCCTCGTCGCAGATCGACTTGATCGTGTAGACGATGTCGTTCGCGTACTCCTGAACCGTGTAGTTCATCGACGAGTCGAACGCCGTCTTCGAGCCGTCGTAGTCGACGCCCAGGCCGCCGCCGAGGTTCAGGTACTCGATTTCCACACCGGAGGCGTAGAGCTTCGCGTAGACGCGACCCGCCTCCTTGATTGCCTGCTTCACCTTCCGGATGTCGGTGATCTGCGAGCCGATGTGAAAGTGCAGCATGACGAGGGAGTCGAGGATCTTGCGGTGCTTGAGGATCTCGACCGCCTCGAGCATCTCGGTCGTCGTGAGGCCGAACTTCGCGGCCTCTCCGCCCGACTTCGCCCACTTGCCCGAGCCGCGCGCGTAGAGCTTGCTGCGCATGCCGATCAGCGGCTTGACCCCGCGCTTCTTGGCGACGTCGAGAATCCTCTCGAGTTCGGAGACCTTCTCGAGGATGAGGACGACGGTCTTGCCCATCCGGATGCCGTTCAGGGCGAGGCGGATGAACGCGTCGTCTTTGTAGCCGTTCGTCGTGATGAGGCAGTCCGAGCCGAGGTCCTGCGAGAGCGCCGCGATGAGCTCGGGCTTGCTCCCGGCTTCCAGGCCGTAACCGTACTTGCGGCCGGACTGGATGATCTCGCGGACGACGACCTTTTTCTGGTTCACCTTGATCGGGAAAACGCCGCGGAAGACGCCGTCGTAGTCGTATTCCTTGATCGCGTGAAGGAAGGCCTCGTTCAGCTCCTTGACCGCCTGGTCGAGGATCTGCGGGAAGCGGATCACGACCGGCGTCGAGATCCCGCGCAGGGCGACGTCGTCCACGACGCCCTTGAGGTCGACGAAACGGTGGTTCTCCTTCGTCGGGTGGACGAGGAGGTTCCCGTCGTCGGAGACCGAGAAGAACCCTTTTCCCCAGTTCTCGATGCCGTAGAGCTTCTCGGCGTCGGCGAACCGCTCAGGAGCGCGGGCGCGCGCGGGCTTCTTCGATGGGCGCGCGAGTGCGGTGCGTGTCATCGGCGCGAATCGTAAACGAACGCGCGCGGAGGGGCGGAAAATTCTCTAGGATGGTCGCGTGTCCGCCCCCCTCGACCCGACGCTGGCCCGCCGCTGGGGCGTCCCGGCCGGGGCCACCGCGTGGCCGACGCTCGCCCTGTGCCTCGCGGCGCTGATCCTCCAGGCGGGCGCGACGGCTCTGGCGCTCTCCGGGCGCGTCCCGCGGGCGCTGGCGGTCGCGGTGAACGCCCTTTGCGCGTACGCCCAGTTCACGGTCGCCCACGACGCGGCTCACGGGTCCGTCTCGCGCCTCAGGGCGCTGAACGACGCCGCCGGAACGATCGCCGCGCTCGCTCTCGCAGCCCCGTTCGCCGCGTTCCGGCGGATCCACCTGCACCACCACGCTCACACGAACGACCCCGCCGAAGACCCCGACTTCTGGGTGGTGGGAAAGACGTGGCCCGGCACGCTCGCCCGCTTCGCGACGACCTGGCTGCAGTACTACCGGGTGTACTTCACGCGCCTGGCCGCCTTCGACGTCTCCTTCGCAATGTCGGTAGGGACGCTGATCGCTTTCGGAGGGGCGGGCGTCCTCGCCTTCCGCGCCGGACGGCTCGGCGACCTCCTTCTGTACTGGTTCGTGCCGGCGCAGCTCGCCGTGACGGTGCTCGCGTTCCTCTTCGACTATCTGCCGCACCGCCCGCACACGTTGCGGGGCCGGATGGTCGACACCGTGAGCGTGACGGACCGCTGGCTGGATGCGCCGATGCTCGGGCAGAACCTTCACCTCCTCCACCACCTCTTCCCCTCCATCCCGTGGTACCGCTACCGGCCCGCGTGGGACGAGGCCGAGATGAACATCCGGGCCGAGGGCGGTGTCGTGCGCACGTGGCGCGAGGCCCTTGCGACGCTGCCTCCGTCCTGGCAGGGGAAGCGGGCGTGAGGATCCCCGTCCACGTTCTCTCGGGGTTCCTCGGCGTCGGGAAAACGACGGCCGTGAAGGACCTCCTCGCGCGGCGCGCGGACCGCGAGCGGATCGCGGTCGTCGTGAACGAGTTCGGGACGCTCGGCGTGGACGGCGCGCTCCTGTCGGACTGCGCGAGCTGCATCCTGAAGGAGGTCCCGGGCGGGTGCGTCTGCTGCACGGCGATGGCGGACCTCGAGGCGTCTCTCGAGGAGGTGTGCGACCTCGTGGCCCCGACGCGGTTCGTCCTCGAGCCGACGGGACTCGCCAGGCCGTCCGAGCTCGTCGACCTCCTGCGCGGCCCGCGCTGGGCGCAGCGCTTCGATGTGCGGCCCGTGATCACGCTCGTCGATCCGCAGCAGGATCTCGCGAAGGCGTACGCCGAGAGCGCGCTCTTCCGGGATCAGGTCGATACCGGCGACGTTCTCGTCGTCAATCGATGCGATCTGGCTTCGGAGGAAGAGATTCTTCGAGTGGAAGAGTTCGCCGCGGCTCTCGTCCCGGCGAAGCTGCTCGTCGTGCGCGCCTCTCATGGAGTTCTTCCGGAAGAGGTCTGGGATCTCGAGCGGTCGGCGGCGCCCGTCGGAACGACCCTCCTCGAGGCGCCGGCCTCCCATCACCTTCAAAGAAATTCTTCTGAAGGACATGTCGGCAAGGGCATTTCGCACCCTCCGGAGAGGGTCTTCGACGCCGACCGTCTTCTCTCCGCGCTCGAGGCGCTGCGGGTCGGGCGGGTGACTCGCGGCCGCGTGGCGCGGGCAAAGGGCCTCTTCCACACGACGGCGGGCTGGAGGCTCCACGAGATCGCGGGCGGGCGGCTCACGACCCAGCCGACCTCGTGGCGGCGGGACAGCCGGGTGGATGTCATCCTGAAGGACCCGGGAGAAAGAGATTTCTTTGAGTGGGAAGAGGCGATCGGCGACGCGCTCGTGCCAGCGGACGCGCCCCTTCTGATGTTGGAAGACGGGAAGGGTGCGACGTGTGCTTTCGATCCAAGAGGCTTCGAAGCTCTCTCCCTCTTCCTTTCAAAGAAGATCTTCTCTTCTTCTTCTTCTTCGGTCCCCGCCTTCCGCCTCGGCGACGTGCTGGCCCACGCGGGCCTCGCCCGCGAGGCGGACTGGATGTGGATCGTGATGGACTCGGGCCTCTTCGGCGTCGGGGGCCCGCGGCACGTGCTCGAAAACGGGATCGTGTTCCCTTCGGAGGAGGGCTTCCGTTTCGTTCTGCCGGACGAGGCCGCGCGCGGCGCCGAGGACGAAGTCGACGCCTGCCGCGACCTCGCGAACGTCTGCGGCGTGAAACTCGCCGATTCGCCGGGAGCCTCGCAGGCCGCGGCCGGGGAGGTCTCGTGACGGCGAAGAACGGGCTGATCGTCTACGGCGCGAACGGCTACACCGGGAGGCTCATCGTGGACGCCGCGCTCCGCGAGGGCCTGAAGCCCGTCGTCGCGGGCCGCCGCCGCGAGATCGTCGAGCCGCTCGCCGCGTCCTGGGGACTCCACAGCCTCTGTTTTTCGCTCGACGATCCGGCATCCGCCGCTCGCCTCCTCGAGCCGTATCGCGCGATGCTCCTCGCGGCCGGCCCGTTCTCGAAGACGAGCGCGCCCGCGCTCGAGGCCTGCCTGAAGGCGCGGACGTCGTACCTCGACATCACCGGCGAGGTCGACGTCTTCGAAGCGGTGTTCGCCCGTGACGCGGACGCGAAGAGCGCGGGCATCGCGGTTCTCCCGGGGACGGGCTTCGACGTCGTGCCGTCGGACTGCCTGGCTGCCGCGCTCTCGGAGGCCCTGCCGGGGGCGGAAACCCTCACGCTCGCGTTCCGCGGCTTCAAGTCGAGCGCCGGGACGATGAAGACGATGCTCGAAGGCATCCCGAAGGGCGGCCTCGTCCGCGAGGGCGGGAAACTCGTGGCCGTCCCGGCGGCGTGGAAGACGCTGGAGGTCCCGCTCGGCGACAAGACGCGTCTCGCGATGACGATCCCGTGGGGCGACCTTTCGACCGCTTTCCGCTCGACCGGGATCCCGAACATCGAGGTCTACATGGCGGTGCCGCCGTCGGCTGTTTCGGGCGCGCGCCGGATGCGCCGGTTCGCGAGACTCCTCGGCCTCGCGCCCGTACAGTCCTTCCTGAAGGCGCGCGTGGAGAAGACCGTCAAGGGCCCCACTGCCGAAGAGCGGGACCGCGAGCGGTCGTACCTCTGGGGCCGCGTCACGAGGGGCGGCAGCGTCGTCACGGGGACGCTCGAGACGCTCGAGGGCTACGCGTTGACCGCCGAGACGGCCGTCGCGATCGCGAAGAGAGTCCTCGCCGGGGATGTCGGCCCCGGCGTCCACACGCCGTCGCAGGCGTTCGGCTCGCGCTTCATCGAGACGATTCGCGGGTCGAAACTCGTCGTTCCCGCATGATCCCCGTCCGCCTCGCCGTACGCCACGTCACGAGCCGCCCGCTGAGGAGCGCTCTCACGGTCGCGGCCATCGGGCTTTCGGCCGGCCTCGTCGGGTTCCTCTACCTCGTGAACGGCGCGCTCAAGAACGACTGGTCCGAGAACATGGGGCGTCGCGCGATGGTCATGGCGAAGACGTCCATGTTCGAGAAGCTCCCGATGGCGTATCTCGCGAAGCTCGAGGACGTCCCGGGCGTTCAGCGCGTCTGCCCGTTCGACTTCCTCATGACGCAGTGGAGGGACGACCGGCCCGAGAACATGGTCCCGTTCCAGGCGGCTCCGGCCGACCCGTTCCTCGAGGTTTACATCGAGGCGAAGATCCCGCCCGAGCAGGTCGCCGCCTGGAAGGCCGACCCGACGGGCTGCGTGATCGGCCCGATCCTCGCGAAGCAGCACGGCTGGAAGCGCGGCGACAAGATCGTCCTCAAGGCGCCCGTCGCGGGCGGCGTCATCGAGACGACGGTGCGCGCGGTCATGACCTACAAGCTCGACAACGGCCTCTACGTCCACCGGAAGTACTTCGAGAACCTGACGGGGGACACCGGACAGGTCGGGATGTTCTGGATTCTCGCGAAGACGCGTCCCGACGTGGCAAAGGTGACGGCCGAGATCGAACGGCGCTTCGAAAACCCGCCCGTCCCGATCCGCGCGATGAGCGAGAAGCAGTGGCAGCTCATGTTCATGGAGATGCTCGGCAACGTGCAGGCGCTCCTCGGCGGGATCGGCCTCGCGACGGCGTTCACGCTCTTCCTGATCACGAGCAACACGCTCGCGATGTCCGCCCGCGAGCGGCGCGGCGAGGCCGCGCTGCTCCGGATCCTCGGCTTCCCCCGGCAAGCCGTGCTGCAGCTCCTCGTGCTCGAGGGCGCGTTTTTCGGCGTCGGGGGCGGAATCCTCGGGCTCGGCTTCATGCGTCTTTTCGCATTCCTGATCGAGAGGGCTCTCGTCGACACGCAGTTCGCCCCGATCGGCGCGCTCCTCGCGCCCGAAGCCTCAATGATCCTGGCCGTGGCCGGCCTTTCGTTCGCGGTCGCCGTCGGCGCTTCGCTCGTGCCCGCGATCAACCTCTCGGGCCGCCCCGTCGTCAGTCTTGCGCGCGAGGGGGAGTAGGGCCGCGCCGGATTCCGAGAGCGGGGGATCAACTAGGTAAACTCCGGACATGCCGCCGCTCTTTCCCGAGATCGAGCCGCACCGGACGTTCCGGCTGCCCGTCTCCGAGCTCCACACGCTGCACGTGGAGGAGTCCGGCAACCCCGAGGGCGCTCCCGTGGTCTTCTTCCACGGCGGCCCCGGGGCGGGCATCTCGCCGATGCACCGGCGCTTCTTCGACCCGAAGTTCTGGCGCGTCGTCCTCTTCGACCAGCGCGGCTGCGGCAAGTCGACGCCGCTCGGCGAGCTCAGGGAAAACACGACCTGGGATCTCGTCGCGGACGCCGAGCGGATCCGCACGCATCTCGGGATCCCGAAGTGGCTGGTATTCGGGGGCTCGTGGGGCTCGACGCTGGGCCTCGCGTACGCCGAGACGCACCCCGAGCGCGCGACCGGCATCGTTCTGCGCGGGATCTTCCTCGGCCGGAAGCTCGAGATCGACTGGACGTACGTCGACGGCCTGAGGCGAATGGAGCCGGACAGCTGGGACGCGTTCGTGGCGCCCCTGACGCCGCGCGAGCGCGGCTCGGTCGTACGCGCCTACTACCGCAGGCTGACGTCCGACGACGCCACCGTGCGACGCGAGGCTGCGCTCTCGTGGAACAAATTCGAGAACCACGCCTCGAAGCTCGTCCCCGTGGAGGAGCCCGTCACCGAGGAGGACGTCCCGAAGGAGATCGCGCTCGCGCGCATCGAGGCGCACTACTTCCTGAACGGCTCCTTCCTGAAGTCGGACGACCAGCTCCTGCACGACGCCGAGCGCCTGCGCCGGATCCCGGGCGTCATCGTCCAGGGGAAATACGACCTCGTGTGCCCGCTCCAGTCCGCGTGGGACCTGCACCTCGCGTGGCCCGAGGCGCAGTACGTCGTCGTCCCGGACGCGGGCCACTCCGCGGACGAGCCGGGGATCATCTCCGCGCTCGTCGCGGCCACCCAAGATTTCAAGACGAAGGTCTGACGTGGAGGCCGTCTTCACGAAGAACGCGCCGGCGCCCGCGGGGCACTACTCGCAGGGAGTCGTCCACGGCGGCCTCGTGTACGTCGCGGGCCAGCTCGGCAAGGACCCGGCGCGGCCGGACGCGGGTCCTGGAACGCTCGAAGAACAGACCGAGCGCGCACTGCGCAACGTCGAGGCTGTTCTCGCGGCGGCGGGCAGCGACCTCGCTCATGTTCTCCAGACGACGGTTTACGTCTCGGACGCGTCGTTCTGGAGCCGCGTGAACGAGGTCTACGCGCGCGTCATGGGCACACACCGCCCCGCCCGCGCGATCGTCCCCGTCAACGAGTTCCGCGGCGGCTGGCAGATCGAGATCCAGGCGATCGCGGCGGTCCCATGATCTCCAGCCGCCAGGCCAAGGACATCAACGCGGACGACGCCGTCCTCGGCCTCGACTCCGCGTCGATTCGCAAGTCGTTCGTCGAGAAGCTTTTCTTCGAGGTCGCCAAGTTCCCGGGCGTCGCGACGCGGAACGACCACTACCTTGCGCTCGCCCGCGCGGTGCGGGACCGGATCCTGCACCGGTGGATCCGCTCGGCGCGTACCTACCTCGAGGAGCAGCGCCGCACGGTCATCTACCTCTCCGCCGAGTACCTCATGGGCCCGCAGCTCGGCAACAACCTCTTCAACCTCGGCATCGAGGGCCCGACGCGCCAGGCCATGGAGTCGCTCGGCCTCAACCTCGACGAGCTGATCGAGCACGAGGAGGAGCCCGGGCTCGGCAACGGGGGCCTCGGGCGCCTCGCGGCCTGCTTCATGGACTCTCTGGCAACTCTCGACATCCCGGCGATCGGCCACGGGATCCGCTACGAGTTCGGCATCTTCGACCAGGACATCGTCGGTGGCTGGCAGCGCGAGCGCACCGACCGCTGGCTGCGGTTCGGCAACCCGTGGGAGGTCCGCCGGTTCGAGATCGAGCATCCCGTCGGCTTCGGCGGGTTCACCCGGACCGTCACGGACGCCTCCGGCGGCTCCCGCGTGACGTGGACTCCCGCGCGCTTCGTGCGCGGAGTCCCGTACGACACGCCGGTCGCAGGGTACGGCACGGTGACGACGAATTTCCTCCGCCTCTGGGCGGCCATCGCGCCGGAGGAGTTCGATCTCGACGCCTTTCAGGTCGGCGAGTACTGGCGCGCGGTGGACGAGAAGATCCGCAGCGAGAACATCACGAAGGTCCTCTACCCGAACGACGCCTCGATCGCGGGCAAGGAGCTGCGCCTTCAGCAGGAGTATTTCTTCGTCTCCTGCGCCCTTCAGGACTGCATCCGCCTGCTGCTCCAGAGAGCCACGATCGACAGGTTCGCGGAGAAGTACGCGATCCAGCTCAACGACACGCACCCGGCTCTCGCGGTGCCGGAGCTCATGCGGCTGCTGATGGACGAGCACGGCCTCGGCTGGGACGAGGCGTGGAACATCACGTCGCGCTCGTTCAACTACACGAACCACACGCTGCTGCCCGAGGCGCTCGAGACGTGGCCCCTGCCGCTCTTCGGCCGAACGCTCCCCCGGCACCTCGAGATCGTCTACGAGATCAACCGCCGCTTCCTCGACGAAGCACGGGCGCGCTTCCCGGGCGACGAGGGGCGGATCTCGCGCCTCAGCCTCATCGACGAGCAGGGCGCCAAGAGCGTCCGTATGGCGCACCTCGCCACCGTCGCGAGCGGGAAGGTAAACGGCGTCGCGGCCCTGCACTCGCGCCTCCTGCGCGAGACCGTCCTCTTCGACTTCGCCGAGCTGTGGCCGGAGCGTTTCACAAACGTCACGAACGGCGTCACACCGCGCCGATTCGTCGGGCAGTCCAACCCGCGCCTGTCGTCGCTCATCACAGAGGCGATCGGCGACGGCTGGCTGAGCGACCTCGACCGCCTGTCCGGACTCGAGAAGCTCGCTCCGGACGCGGT
>JBDTTJ010000125.1:0-8866 GCA_039930645.1 Acidobacteriota bacterium | reverse complement strand
GACCGGCCCCAGCTCTTCTCGAACGTGTGCCCGACGCTCTACGGGCTCGTCCCGCGTACGTTCTGCGGCACGCGCGTCGCGAAGGTCTGCGAGGAGAAGACGGGCCGCACGGGGCTCAAGGGCGACGGCGACCCGATGGACGTCTGCGTCCTCACGGAAAAGCCCATCACGCACGCGCAGATCCTCGTGCCGGCCGTCCCGATCGGCGGCTTCAGGATGCTCGACAACGACGAGGTGGACGACAAGATCCTCGCCGTCCTCAAGGGCGACGGGGTGTACGGCGCGCTCGCGGACGTCACCGAGATGCCGAAGTCGCTCGTGGACCGGCTTCGCCACTACTTCCTCACGTACAAGCAGAAGCCCGGCGAGCCGGCCCAGTCCGTCGAGATCACGCACGTCTACGGGCGCGACGAGGCCCTCGCCGTCCTCGCGGCGAGCCGCGACGACTACCGCGCCCGGTTCGGCTGAGCAGAGGAGCGGCCGAGCGCCGTCAGCCCCGCGCGGCCTTCCACGAGGCGAAGTACGTCGCGGCTTCGTCCTCGAAGCCGCCGTGCGTGGGCTGCCAGCCGAGACGGGCGACGGCCTTGCGCGAGTCGACGTGCTGGTCGAACGCCAGCGCGGCCGCGAAGTCGCCCATCGTCTTCTGCGCCTCCGCGAGCGGAATCCAGCGGATCTCGCCGCCGAATCCGGCGGCGCGAGCCGCGGCGAGGACGAGGCGGCGGACCGGCGCGCGCGAGCGGTCCGTCACGTTGAAGACCTCGCCCGCGAGCCCGCTCTCGATCGCGCGGACGTACGCGTCCGCGACGTCGTCCGCGTGGACGGTCGCCCAGCGGTTCGAGCCGTCGCCGACGACCTCGAGCTTGCCCGCCGCGGCGCCCGCGAACAGCGGGGCCGTCAGGCCGCCGCCGCCATAGCCGTAGACGCAGCCGGGCCGCATCACGAGGCCCTTCACTCCGTGTGTCGTGAGGACGGCTTTCTCCGTCTCGACCCGCGGGAGAGACATCGGGAGCGGTGCGAGCGGGGAAGTCTCGTCCACGAGCGTATCGCCCGTCCCCCCGTAGACCCAGACGCCGCTCGTGTAGACCACCGTCTTGATGCCCGCCCCCCGCCCCGCGAGCGACAGGAGCGAGTGCACGGCCGCGCGGTCGAGCGCGTACGTATCCGTCGTGTAATCGGCGGCGGCGTGGACGAGCGTCGAGCAGTCTTCGGCGCCCTTCCAGCTGCCGGGGTCCTGGAGGGCGCCCGGGACGGCCTGGATCTCGTGGCGCTCGAGGCGGGCCGCGCCCGCGTCGGTGCGCGTGAGGCCGAGGACGTGGTGGCCGCGGCGGCGGAGCGCCGTCGCGACGCGGAATCCGATGTGGCCGGTGGCGCCGGTGACGAAGATCTTCATGCCCGGGATTATCCTTCTCCCCTCATGGACGAGCGGGACGATTCGACCGGGAGGCTCGCGGGGATCGTCCGGTCGCTCGGGATCCCGACCGCGCGGCGGCACATCTTCCTATGCTCGGACAGCGCGAAACCGAAGTGCTGCGAGAGGGAGCGAGGCGTCGCCGCGTGGGACTACCTCAAAACCCGGCTGAAGGAGCTCGGCCTCGCGGACTCGGGCGAAGTCCTCCGGACGCGGGCGAACTGCCTGCGCGTCTGCGCGGGCGGCCCCATTGCCGTCGTCTACCCCGAGGGGACGTGGTACCGGGACTGCGACCCGCCGGTCCTCGAGCGGATCATCACGGAGCACCTCGTGGGCGGAAGGCCCGTGGCCGAATACGTGATCGTGGAGCACGCGCTGCCCGGCGGCGAGGGAACTTGAGCTGCACCAGCTTCGACCCCGGTCCCGCCTTCGTAGACGACCTCTACGCGCGTCTCCTGATCGACGACGCATGGGCGCTCCGGGACGAGCGTTCGTTCTCCTGGTGGCCGCACCGGGTCGTGCAGCGCGTCAACGCCGAGGAACCGGTCGGCGAGGGCGAGGGTGCGGCGAGCCGCGTGCACGTCGAGACGGACGTCCTCTTCGCGGACGCCGTCACGGTGCGGCAGGCGGCCGTCCTTTCGGACCTGCTGCGCTATCCGCCCCTCGCGTCGTTCGTCGTCGACCGCGAGGACGGCGTCGTCCGGCTCTGGTCGGCGGCCCTCGTCACGAAGGAGACGGCGCCCGTCGCGCTCGGTTTCCTCTCGGCGTCGGCGGCCCTTCAGGCGATCTATGCCGAGGGCGGGCGCGAGGGGCTGGAGGACGAGCTCGGCCTGCCCGCCGCCGCGAGCGAGCATCCGAAGTCCGGCTCGCGTCCGCACCCGGACGGAATGCTCGATCTCCTCTCGGCGCGGATCGCCCCCGAGGGCAAGCACCTCTCGCGGTTCACGGACCCCGCCGACTGGCACGCCGCGGCGGAGGCGCTCCTCCCGTTCGGGGCGCGCGCGGAGGCCTCTCCGAGTGGGCTGGACGCGCGGCTGCCGTTCCTCGACCCGCTCGAGGGCACGCATCCGCTCGGCCCGCGGCTGTCGGCGCTCCTGCAGGCGCGGCACGCCGAGCGCCACCCGGAGATGGGGACGGGCGTCTTCATCCGCCTCTTTCTGCCCGCGGACGCCGGACCGGCGACGCCCGACGTCGCCCTGAACCTCAACCGGAAGGAGCGTGAGGTGCCGTTCGCGATCGACGCGACGGGCGCCTGGACGATCGAGTCGCCCGAGGCGAGTTTCGAGTTCGGGACTCTCGCGGGGGCCCCGCGGCTCTGTTACGTGAGGTTCGTCCCGAACGCGCTCCACCTGCCGGGGCTGCTGCCGGCCCTCGCGGCCGACATGGCGCGCCGCGCGGACGCGGCGCGCGAGCACCTGCACGAGGTCATTTCGACGGGGTGAGGCTCAGGCGGGATTGGCGTCGCGCAAGGGCGAGAACCGCTCGTCTCGACGGGTGACCATTTCCGGAGTGGACCGGCCGTTGAAACGGAGAGAGGGAATCGCCATCCAGGCCTCTGATACAGTCGCCTCTTTCGACGGTGCTCCGAACGGGAGAGTCACGTTGGCCTGAATAAGGACCTCCGATGACGAGACCCTCGTCAACGCAGCGGAATTACGTCGGGAGAGTCTTTGGGGGCTTTGGCCGTACCTCTTTTCGGTGCGGCGCGGCGCTCGCTCTGTTTCCCCTCGCCGCTGCCGCCGCCAACCTCAGCTCGCTGACGGTGAACCCGACGTCAGTAGCAAGCGGTTCACCGCTCGAAGTCACGATTGCATTCGATGCCCCGGTGCAGACCGGCGGCATCTTCGTTCTGCTCACGAGCGACCACACGTCCGTCCTGGTCGTGCCGTCGTTCTGGGTGGGAGAAGGGGCGACCTCGTGGGGCGGCGTGGTCTCGGCCGGCATCGCCGCGACTTCCACGCTCGTGACCGTTCAGGCCTCCTGCAACGGCGTGATCAAGACGGCGATGGTCACGGTCACCCCTCGGGAGCCTGTCCGCGGGGTTGCGGGAGATCTCTGGGCGGACATCATCCTGGGCAAACCGGACTTCACCGAGGTCACCTACAACGAGGTCTCGAGCCGAAGGGTCTTCAACGCGCGCGGCGTCCTCGTCGACCGCTCCGTGGCTCCCAACCGGGTATACGTTTTCGACAGCGGCAACAGCCGCGTTTTGGGCTTGAGTCATCTGGGCGCTTGCGCGAGCGGCGTCAAGGTCGGGCAGCCTTGCACGGCGAATTCGGACTGCCCTGGCTCGACGTGCGCGATCCAGGAAGGGAGAGGCGCAGACCTGGTCCTCGGCCAGCCCTCGCTGACCCGCTCGGCCTGTAACGGAGACGGCGCGTTCCAGAGGTTCCCGGTCCGGGCCCCGGCCAGCGCCGCGACGCTCTGCAGCATGCCCGAAGAGCAGATTTCCCTTTCGGAACAGCTCATCGGCGCCAACATGGCCGTGGACGGCGCCGGAAACCTCTACGTCCCCGACTCTCAGAACAACCGGGTGCTCCGCTACGACTCCCCCTTCACGACGGACGCGATCGCCGACGATGTCTGGGGCCAGGCGGATTTCACCGGCAGAGACTGCAATCGTGCACGAGGGCCTTCTCCCGACAACGAGGGCCTCTGCTTCCGGAGTCCTCTCGGGCTGGGCTTTGTCGACGGGGTCGCCATCGATCCGGGAGGGAATCTCTGGATCACCGACAATGCGAACAACCGGGTGCTGCGGTTCCCCTTCGATTCCGGCACCGGCCGCCCGGGACATGTGGCCGACCTCGTGCTGGGACAGCCGGATTTCGCTTCGTCCGCCGACGGCTCAGGCCTGAATCAGATGTGGGGACCGGCCGCGGTGCGCGTCGATGGCGCCGGCTCCGTCTACGTCGCGGATTCGCAGAACGCTCGGGTCCTCGTCTTCGATCCTCCGCTCGTCAGCGGCCAGACCGCGCGCCGGATGGGCATCGACTTCGGAGCGGTTCCGACCGGAAATTTCGGGACTCCCACCGGTCTGGAGTTCGACTCGGCGGGAGGTCTCTGGATCAACGACACCTTCAACAACCAGTTTCTGTACGTCGTCGGCGGCTCGATCCAGAAGGTCCTTGGCAAGAAGGTCCCGAGTTTCACCGGCGAGTGCGGACCGGACGACTTTCAGACGCCGCCATTTTTCTCCGGTGACGGGACGCCGGGTTCCTCGTGGCTCGCGTGCGGCTCCGCCGGCTCGATCGGCGTCGACGGCGACGGAAACGTGCTCGTCTCGAAGATGGACGACGTCTTGCATTTTCCGGCCCCGATTCCGCCGCCCGGCACCGAGGTCCCGGCCGACGCGCAGATCTTCAAGCCGTATCAGTTCAACGTTCAGAACGAGGCGGGTCTCGCGGGAACGTATACGCCGTCCGGCGTGGTCGTGGCGAGCGGCCAGCTCATCGTGGCCGATCGCGGGCGGCTCCTCTACTGGAACAATCCTCCGATCCTGAGCAACGGACAGAGCGCCGACGGCTACGTCGGGACGACGGACCCGCGCAGCCACCCGGCCTGGGAGCACTTCGGCCGTGTCCGACAGGACGGGCGCTCGCGCTTGTGGGCGACGTGGGTCGACAAGATCCGCGTCTATTCGCTTCCGCTCCACACGGGAGACAACCCCATCACGACCATCGCGCCGCCGCTGCCGGTTCTGGGCGGCGGGAGCGTGTCATGGGACGACAGGATTCTCGTCGGCGGTCTCGCGCCCGACGCGGCCGGCGACAAGGTCTGGGTCGTCGACAACGTCGGCAGTCGAGTCTTTCGCATCCGCACTCCTTTCACGTCCCCGACCGTCGACATCGTGCTGGGTCAGACCAGCGTCTCGGGAACGGATTGCAACCAGGGGCAGGGAAGCACCCGTCCGAGTCGAACGAGCCTCTGCTTTCCCGCCTCGATCCGGCTCGACCCGTCCGGGAATCTCTACGTGTCCGACTCCGGAGGAGAGGCGCAAGGAAACCTGCGTCTCCTCGAATTCGACGCCGCCCTCTTCCCGGCCTCTCCGTCGCAGGCCCTGTTCGGGATCCCGGCAAGTCGCGTCTTCGGCACGGGCGGGAGTTTCACGGTTCGCGGATGCTCGGGGTCCGAGTTGTGCGCGGACTTTCGCGAGCCCGGATTCAGCTCGAACGGCCAGATGGTGGCGGGCGGAGGAGGCTACGCCAACTCTCCGTTCCCATCCGTCTACACCAACCCGCTCGTCAACCCGCAGGCCGGCGCATTCCTGAACGATTACTACTCCTGCCCGGACTCGGCCGCATTCGACTCCAGCAACAACCTCTACGTGACGGACGCCTGTCGGGCGCGCGTCCTGGTCTACTTGAACCCTCTCTCTTCCTTTCCCCCGAACCCACCCTCTCCGACGAACGATGGCCCGGTATGCGAAGGGGACGCGATCCACCTTTTCGTCGGGTCCGTCAGCGGCGCGACGTATTCCTGGACCGGTCCGAACGGCTTCACGTCGGCGCTGCAGAGCCCGACGATTCCGAGCGCGACGGCGGCGAATGCCGGGACCTACAGCGTCACGGTCAGCATGTCCGGCTCGACGTCGGCTCCGGGGGCGACGGTGGTCGTGGTCAACCCGGTGCCGGCGACGCCTTTCGTGACGGCTCCCGGAACGGTCGCGGCGGCCTCTCCAGACTGGACGGCGAGCGTGCCGGGCCACGCGGGGTCGACGTATTCGTGGAGCGTTTCCAACGGAACGATCACCGCGGGACAGGGAACGAACCAGATCACGTTTACGGCCGGATCTGCGGGGACGCCGTTGCGGCTCTCGGTAACGGAGGCGGGATCCGCGGGGTGTGTCTCCGGGCCGGGGACCGCCACACTGGCGGTGGTGCCGGTGGGGTCGGCGGCTCGGTTCTACGTGGTGCCGCCCTGCCGGCAGCTCGACACGCGAATCGACCCGAGGACACCGATCGCGGCTGCAGGCTCTTTGACGGTGCCTCTGGTCGGGGCGCCTTGCGGCATTCCGTCAGGCGCCGCCGCGGTCTCGGCGAACCTCACCGTGACTCTTGGGACGGCCCAGGGCTTCCTGACGATCCTTCCGGCCGACGTGGCGCAGCCTGTCGTCAGCAACATCAACTTCAATGTGGGACAGACGCGCGCCAATAACGCGATCCTGCGCCTGTCGGGCGACGGGACCGGGCGCATCACCGTCTTCAACGGCTCCGCGGGCACGGTCCACGTCATCGTCGATGTGAACGGGTATTTTCGATAGGCATGCCCCACGCGGTGGCCGTGAGGGGCCTGACCGTTCGCGGTTCACTTCGCCGGAATGAACTTCATCGCCGTCCCGTTCATGCAGTAACGGAGGCCGGTCGGCTTCGGCCCGTCGGGGAAGACGTGGCCGAGGTGCGCGTCGCAGCGGCGGCAGAGGACCTCGGTGCGGACCGTGAAGAAGGTGTTGTCGCTTTCTTCGCGGACGGCGCCCTTCGCGATGGGCTGCCAGAAGCTCGGCCAGCCCGTCCCGGACTCGAACTTCGTCTCCGAGTCGAAGAGGGGAAGGTCGCAGCAGACGCACGCGTACGTGCCCTTCGCGTGGTTGTCCCAGTTGGGGCCCGTGAAGGCGCGCTCCGTGCCCTTCTTGCGCGTGACGTTGTACTGCGCGGGCGTCAGGATTTTCTTCCACTCCTCGTCGGTCTTGATCACGCGGTCGTGTGAGGAGGCGGGCGACGCGGACGCGGTCATCGGGGCTCCTTTGGACGATTTCCCGGGGCCGGCCAGGACGATGGCGCCGGCGGCGAGGATGGGGACGGTCGCGGCGAGGACGATGCGGCGGCGGTTCATGTCCACACCTACGTTAGTCGGTTCGGGCCTGGATTATTCCCTCTGGAGAGCCGCCGCGACGTCCCTCAGGTCGTCGAGCGCCATGCGGACCCGGTCGGCGTGCGTCCGGAAGCTCAGGATGCACATCCGGATCGCGAATTCGTCCCCGAGGAGAGTCCCGGTCAGGAGGACGCGCTGGCGGGCGTTCACGCGCGCCATGAGCTCGCGGCTCAGGCGGTTCGACTCCGCGAGGGACGCGCCCGGCGGCGCAAGGCGGAAGGCGAAGAGGGAGAGCTGAGGCTCGGCGACGATGGCCACGCCGGGGATCTCCCGCACGGCGTCGACGGCCACCCGCGCCAGGTCCAGCTTCTCGTCGAGCGAGGCGCGGAACGCCGCGAGGCCGCACAGCTTGACGGCGAGCCATACCGGCAGCCCGCGGAAGTTGCGCGAAAGCTCCGGCGAGATCTCGCAGAAGTCGACGCTGTCCGGATCCTCCTGCATGCCCGGCATGTAGTGGGCCTGGACGCTGTGGGAGCGGCGGAGCACGCCCGGGTCCTTCACGAGGAGGCACCCCGAGCCGTACGGCATGAAGAGGCCCTTGTGCGGGTCGAGGACGATCGAGTCGGCGCGCGCGAGGCCCGAGAGAGCACTGCGGCCGCGCTCCGTCAGGGCGAAGAAGCCGCCGTAAGCAGCGTCCGTGTGGAGCCAGAGGGATTCCTTCGTGGCGAAATCGGCGAGCGCGTCGAGATCGTCCACGGCGCCCGTGTTCGTCGTGCCGGCGCTCGCGACGACGAGGAACGGCGTGAGCCCCGCCGCTCGGTCGGCGGCGACGCTCGCGGCCAGCGCGTTGAGGCGTATCCGGAATGCCGCGTCGGACGGGATCTCGCGGACGTTCGCGGCGGGAAAGCCCGCGAGGAGCGCGGCCTTCCGCACGCAGTGGTGGCCCTGGTCCGAGACGTAGAGCGTGCCCTTCAGGAAGTTCTCGGGCAGCTTCTCGTGGCGGGCCGCGACGACGGCGGAGAAGTTCGCGAGCGATCCGCCGGAGGCGAGAAACCCGCCGGCGCTCCCCGGGTAGCCGACAGCGCGCGCGAACCACCGGACCACGTTCGTCTCGAGCTGGACGAGCGCGGGGGCCGGCGCGAAGACTCCCGTGTACCGGTTCACGGAGGCCGAGATCAGGTCCGCGGCCGCGGCGTAGGGCTGCCCGCCGCCGGGGATGTAGGCCAGAAAGCCGGGCCCCGCGTTGTTGAAGCTCGCGGGAATTGCCGTCTCGAACAGGAGATCCAGCAGCGGCCCGGCCGCAGTTCCCTGCTCGGGAGCCTCTCGCTCGATGAGCGACCGGGAAACGGCGCCGGCTCCGGCCGAGCCATCGGCCGGCTGCGCGGGGAGCGAGCCGACGTGGGCGACGACGCGCCGGACGGCGTCGTCGAGGAGCGCCCGCAGCTGCACTTCCGACGGCTCGAGAGGGAGCCCCACGAGGTCAGGCGCCAAGGCGCGCTCCGATGTGCGCGGCGAGGTCCGCCGCCACCGCGTCGACGAGCACGGCGTCGCTGCCCTCGACCATCACGCGGGCGAGCGCCTCCGTGCCCGAGTAACGCAGGAGGATGCGGCCGGCGCCCGACATCCTCGCCTCGGCCGCGCGCCACAGGG
>JBDTTJ010000124.1:0-9043 GCA_039930645.1 Acidobacteriota bacterium | reverse complement strand
CTTCGGCCACGCCGGCGTGCGCATCCACGACATAGAGGACGAGGTCCGCGTTCTCGCCCGCCCGCGTCGCAACGGCGACGCCAATTCGCTCGACCTCCTCCGTCGCGTCGCGCAGGCCCGCCGTGTCGACGAGCGTCACGCTCTCCCCCGCGATCTCCACGGTCTCCGTGATCG
This sequence comes from Acidobacteriota bacterium, assembly GCA_039930645.1. GTDB lineage: Bacteria > Acidobacteriota > Thermoanaerobaculia > UBA5066 > UBA5066 > Fen-183. Next base: position 8,869 of record JBDTTJ010000124.1, on the reverse strand, counting down.
CGTCGCGCGTCGTGCCGGGCGTCGCCGTCACGATCGCGCGGTCGCTCCCCACGAGCGCGTTGAAGAGCGTCGACTTCCCCGCGTTCGGCCGGCCGAGAATGGCGACGACGGGCTTCCGCTCGCCCGCGCCGCGCGCCGAAATCGCGAGAGCGTCGAGCTCCGAGGCGATCGCGGAGAACTCCGCTCCCGCGCGCGTCGCCTCGCCGGCGGGCACGTCCTCAGCGAAGTCGAGCGATGCCTCGAGGGCCGCCAGCGCGTCGAGCGCTCGTTCGCGCGCCGCGTGCACCCGCTTCGAGAGCGCGCCCTCCACGAGGCCGAGCGCCCGCCGCGCGGCGCCGCGGCTCTCGGCGCGCGCGAGCGCCGCGAGGCCCTCGGCCTCGGCGAGGTCCAGCTTCCCGTGCGCGAGCGCCCGCCGCGTGAACTCGCCGCGCTCGGCCGGCCGCGCCCCCGCGCGCCGCGCCGCGTCCACGAGGCCGAGAACGACGCCAGGCGAGCCGTGACAGACGAACTCGACGACCTCCTCGCCGGTGGGCGAGTGCGGCGCCGCCCAGAAGAGGACCACGGCGCGATCGAGCGCGCGGCCTTCGGCGTCGACGAGGCGCAGGAGGAGCGCCTGGCGCGGGACCGGCTCGGTGGGGAAGTCCGGCGCGAGGCGGCGGGCGACGGCGCGCGCCGCGCCCGCGGGCCCCGTCAGCCGAACGACGGCGAGGGCGGAGACGCCGGGCGGCGTCGCGGGAGCGACGAGCACGTCGCCCCCGCGTTCGCGGTCGCCGGCGAGCGGCGACATCCTCGGCGGCCCGGCCTCAGGACGCCTTCGGCTTCATCGAAGAATGCCCGAGGTCCGTGAAGCGGTTGAGGATCATCTGCTGGGCGATCGTCAGGATGTTCTGCATGAGCCAGTAGAGGACGAGGCCGGACGGCACGTCTTTGAACAGGAAGCCCATGACGAGCGGCATGATGTTCTGGACGCGCTTCATCGTGGCGTCGCCGGTCGTCGGCGTCATCTGCTGCTGGATCCACATCGTCGCCGTCATGAGGATCGGCGTGACGTAGTACGGGTCCTTCGCGGAGAGGTCCGTGATCCAGAGCATGAACGGCGCGTGCCGGAGCTCGATCGAGTGCGCGAGCAGGTTGTAGAACGCGATGAGAATCGGCATCTGCAGGAGGAGCGGCAGGCATCCGCCCGCGGGGTTCACGCCCTCCTGCTTGTAGAGACCCATCATCTCCTCGTTCATCTTCACGCGCGCCTGCGGGTCCTGCTTGATCCGCGAGCCCCACTTCGTCCGGATCGCCTCCACCTTCGGCTGCAGCGCGCCCATTTTCTTCATCGAGACGAGCTGCTTGTGCGTGAGCGGGTAGAGAAGGACCTTGATGACGACGGTGATGAGGAGGATCGCGACGCCCCAGTTTCCGACGTACTTGTGGATCGCGCGCAGCCCCCAGAGAAGCGGCTTCACGAGGACCGCGAACCAGCCATAGTCGATCACGCGGTCGAGACCCGGCCGGGTCTTCTCGAGGATGTCGATTGCCTTCGGTCCGAGGAAAACGTCCGTCGCGATGGCGCCCGTTCCGGAGAGGACGACCTCGCTCTCGGCCGCGGCCGCGGGCGGGGCCGCCGGCGTCGCGGACGGCGCCGCGGTCTGTGTCGGAACGGGAGCGCTCAGCGAGACCGGGCGGAGCGCGACGACTCCCTGCGCGCCGGGCAGGAACGCCGTGAGGAAGTAGTTGTCCTCGAGGCCCGCGGCCACGAGGCCCACCAGGCCGGCGAGCGGCTCTTTGAGGCCGTCCTTGGCCCGGCGCGTGACCGAGCCGCCCGTCGCCACCGTGATCGTCCCGCCCGGGGTCGAGTAGCGGCTGTGCAGCTCCTCGCCCGACGGGTTCCCGATGCTCGGGCCGAGGACGACGCCGACCGGCCCCCCCGCGCCCGCGGGGCCTTCGCGCTCGACCTTCAGGCCGACGACGTACGAGTCGCGGAAGACGTACGTCGCCGTGAGCCCGTTGCCGTCCGCCTCGCGGTACCGGAACCGCACGGTCTTCTCGCTTCCGTTCTCTTCCTTCGCGACGGCAAAGCGCGCCTTCGCCGCGCGCGCGAGGAACGGATCCGCCGGGTCGAGAGCGAGCGTGCGGCCGGGATATGGCGCGTCCTGGCGGACGAGATTAAGCGGCTTGCCCGCGCCGTCCCGGTGCTGCGCGAGGACGAACGCCGTGAGGGCGGCGCCCTCGTTCGAGAGGCGCGCCGTGTAGAGCGGCTGGTTGACCTCGACGGTCTCCCCGGCGGCCGCTGCGATGGGCTCGACGGGAACCACGGGGGCCGCCGGCTGCGGCGCGGCGGCTCCCGGCGTGGCGGCGAGGGCCGCCGCCGCGGGTGTTCCGGTCGCCGGGGGTTTCGGGGCGGCGGCCGTCGTCGCCGCCGTTTTCGCGGGCGCCGGGGCCGGCGGCGGGAAGAGTACGTACCAGCCAAGCAGGACGGCGGCCGAAAGGGCGAACGCGAGGACGAGGCGTTTGGTCTCCAAGAGTTCTCCTTGGACGATCTTCTCAGGGAACGGGGTCGTGGCCGCCCGCGCGGAACGGATGGCAGCGCGCCAGCCGCCGCGCGGCCAGCGCAAGACCGCGGGTAAGGCCGTGGCGGAGCACCGCGTCGCGCGCGTACTCCGAGCAGGTCGGGGTGAAACGGCAGGCCGGGGGCAACAGGGGGGAGACGAACTTCTTGTAGAACGCGAAGACCGCCGCAGCCGCGCGCGCTCCCGCGTCGGGCCCGGACGGAAGGTCGGTCGGGGGCGTGGTCATGGTGGCTCTCACGCGCGCTCCGGCCACGCGGCCAGTGCGGCGCGCTCGAGAAGCGCGCGCAGCTCGGCGTCGAGCGCCGAATACGGTGCGGTCGCGGCCCTGGACATCACGTTCACGACGACCTCGAGCGCCGCGGCCAGGGGGGCGCCGGCGTGCCAGCGGCGGTAGATCTCGCGCACCCGGCGCCGGGCGCGGTTGCGCAAGACGGCGTTTCCGACCTTGCGCGTGGCCGTGATCCCGAGCCGGCCCGCGCCGTCCTTCGGCCGCGCGAACACGACGACGAGGCGGCCATGGTGGCGGCGGCCCGCGGCGTACGTTGCCGTGAAGTCCCGGCGCGCGGCGATCCGCAGGCGGCGGGGAAAGGCCTCCGCGCGCGCGGGGCGCGGTTCGGGCGGAACGCGTGGACTCATGAACCGGCTCTTTGGCCGGGGGAGCCCGGTGGCGGCCCGGGCCCCTCCTCTGCTCAGGCGGAGAGGGTCTTGCGGCCCTTGGCCCGGCGGCGGGCGAGGACGGCGCGGCCGGTCTTGGTTCTCATCCGAACGAGGAAGCCATGCGTCCTCTTCCGGTGGCGGTTGTTGGGCTGGTACGTTCTCTTCGTTTTGGACATGGTTGGCGGACCCTCCGGCGGGGAGGGGGATTCTCCGGGTCCCGGCCCCACCTGTCAACCCGATGGGCCTTGGGCTCCCGCCGGGCGGGTGGTAGGCTCTCGCCCCCGTCGCGAGAACGATTTGCACAGCGGTGGACATCCTGTGGAAAAAGTCAATTCCTGGACCAAGATCCTCGAGCACCTGAAGACCCGCGTCGACGAGCGGGAATTCGACTCCTGGTTCCGCGACTCGCGCCAGAAGTCCGAGACCGCCGAGGCGATCTTCGTCCAGGTTCGGACGCCCCTCTTCGTCGACTATATCCCGGAGGCCTACGCCCACCAGATCGCCGAGGCGGCCCGCCTCGCGGGCGTGGGAACCCGCGAGATCCGGTTCGGGGCCGACGGGGAATTTCGCTCTTCGGTCAACCCGCAGAAGGTCCCGGCCGAGCCGCGGCGCCGGGCCGGCGGCCTGAACCCCGCATACACGTTCGAGAATTTCGTGACGGGCTCGTCGAACCGGCTCGCGCACGCGGCCGCGCTGCGCGTTGCCGACCAGACCTCCCGCCAGTACAACCCGCTCCTCGTCTGCGGCGGCACGGGGCTCGGCAAGACGCATCTCATGCAGGCGATCGGCCACCGGCGCCTCTCCCGCCACCCCGGCGAGAAGGTCATCTACCTGACTTCCGAGAACTTCGTGAACGAGGTCGTCCTCGGCCTCCGGTTCAACAAGATGGAGGCCGTCCGCCAGCGGTTCCGCGCCGCCGACATCCTCCTCCTCGACGACGTGCAGTTCGTCGTCGGCAAGGAGGCTTCCGAGAACGAGCTCTTCCACACGTTCAACGCGCTCTACGACGAGGGCAACCAGATCGTCTTCTCCTCGGACGTGCCGCCGCGGGAGATTCCCGGGCTCGCCGAGCGCCTCAAGAGCCGTTTCGAGGGGGGGCTCATCGTGGACATCCAGCTCCCCGATTTCGAGACGAAGGTCGCGATCCTCCGGCAGAAGGCCGACGCGCACGAGGTCGCGCTCGAGGACGACGTCTCGTTCTTCCTCGCGTCGAAAATCAAGTCCTCGATCCGCGAGCTGGAGGGTTACTTCAACCGCGTTGTCGCGTACGCGTCGCTCAAGGGCGAGCCCCTCTCGCTCGACCTTGCGCGCGAGTCGCTCAAGGACGTCTTTCGCGCCGAGGAGACGGCCGCGTCTCCCGCCGAGATCGTCAAGGGAATCGCGGCGCATTACGGCCTGAAGCCGAACGAGATGCGCGCCCGTTCCAAACGCGGGCCGATCGTCTTCCCGCGCCAGGTCGCAATGTACGTCCTGAAGGAAGCGTCGCACCTCTCTCTCCCGGAGATCGGCCGGCTCTTCTCCGACAAGCACCACACGACGGCGCTCCACGCGGTGCGCAAGATCGCGGCGATGCGCGAGGAGGATTCCGACTTCGACCGTCTCGTCGCGGGCTTCCTGGCGCAGTACCGCTGACTTTTCCACGCTTTTTTCCACCCGTTTTCCTCCCCGCCGGGGCCCCTCTTGCATAACCCGGCCCGCGCGGTTTCCTTGCCCCGTGAATACACAATCCAGCGGCGGGGGATGCACAGGGCTTTGTCCTGTTTAACTTATTTAGTTTCAACGATTTATGCACATCTCCACTTTTTGACACTCCCTACGACTTCTACTTCTTTTGGGAGGTTCTGAATGGTACGATTCAGACTTCCTTAAGGAGTCGTCGTGGAGCTGACAATTCCGGCCTCGGTTCTTGCCCGCGAACTCAGCCTGATTCAGGGCGTCGTGGAGAAGAGAACCACGCACCAGATCCTCACGAACGTGCTTCTCGAAGCGCGAAATGGCGTCCTCTCCCTGACGGCGACAGATCTGGACACGACCCTCGTGTCCGAAATCCCGACGACGGCACAGAAGAGTGCAGGAGCCGTGACGGCGCCCGCGCGCCGGCTTTACGACGTCGTGCGCGAGCTGCCGCCGAACGCCGAGCTCAAGCTCAAGGTGCTCGAGAACAACCACGTGTCCCTCGAGTGCAAGGAGCCGAAACTGCGGATCCGGCTCAACGGCCTTCCGGCCGGGGACTACCCCACGCGGCCGGAGCCCGCCGGCGGTCCGTCGCTCACGCTGCCGTTCGGCGCGCTGCGCCGCATGGTCGACAAGGTGCGCTTCGCCGTCTCGACCGAGGAGATGCGTCTGCAGCTGCAGGGGGCGCTCCTGAAAGCGAAGAACGGCGTCGTCGAGATGGTCGCCACCGACGGGCACCGGCTGGCCCTCGTCGAGGTGGAAGGATCGAAGGCCGATTCGGGGTTCGAGCCCGTGCTCGTTTCGAAGAAGATCCTCGACGAGCTCGGAAAGCTCGACGCGGCGGAGGACGCGGTCGTGACGATCGTGCGCGGCACGAACCACATCGGGTTCGTCGTCGGGAACCGGAAGCTGTTCTCGAAGCTCGACGAGCGCCGCTTTCCCGACTACGAGAAGGTCATCAGCAAGGAAAACGACAAGAAAGCCGTCGTTCCGCGGGAAGAGCTCCTCGGCGCGGTCCGGCGCATCGCGCTCCTCTCGGGCGACCGGACGAAGGCCGTGAGTCTTGCGTTCGACAAGGGCTCCCTCGTCGTCTCGTCCGAGAGCCAGGAGGTCGGCGACGGCTCGCAGGAGATTCCGGCGGCCTACGACTCGACCCCCGTGACGCTGCGCCTCAACGCGCGCTACCTCGAGCAGTTCCTCGAGGCGGCCGAAACCAAGGACGTCCACCTGTTCGTCAAGGACGAGCAGGCCCAGTGCCAGGGCCGGCCCGGCGAGCCCCTCGGCGGCATCCGGAGCTATCTCTACGTCGTCATGCCGATGCGGATGTAAAAGGCCTAGTGGAGATTCTGTCCCTCACGTCGGACGCGTTCCGGAACCTCGCCAGCACCCGGCTCGAGTTCCACCCGAGGCTCAACCTCGTGGTGGGAGACAACGGGCAGGGCAAGACGAACCTCCTCGAGGCGCTCGCGCTGGTCTCCGGACGGGCGTCATTCCGCACCCGCGACCTCGCGGAAGTGCGTGAGCACCTGGCGCCGCGCACGGTCGTGTCCGCGCGCGTGCGCGAGGCGGGAGATCCACGAACCGACGCAACGCTCGGCCTCGTCCTCTCGGCGGGCGTCCGTGAGCACTACAGGGACGGCAAGCGCGTCACGCGCCTCACGGCCGCCCGCGCGCTTCCCGCGGTGTTCCTGACGGCGCGCGACCTCGCGCGCCTCTCGGGGCCGGCGGCCGACCGCCGGCGCGCCCTCGACCGCGCCGCTCTCGCCGTCGACCCCGAGCACGCGCGCACGCTCGCGCAGTACGAGAAAGCGCGCGCGTCCAAGACGCGGCTTCTCGCGCTCTCGCCGCGCTACGACGCCGACGAGATGGCCGTCTACGAATCGACGCTCGCCGAGACCGGCGCGAGGCTCGCCGTCTCTCGCCGCGCGACGCGCGCGCGCCTTGAGACGGAGATCGCCCGCGCGGCCGAAGCCCTCGCGTCTCCCTTCCGCGGCGTCGCGCTCGAACTCGTGAGCGACCTCCCGGCCGAGGGAGCCGCGGCGGACCACTCGCGGGCCCTGGCCGCGCTCATGCGGCAGAAGAAAACCGACGAGCGGCGGGCCCAGCGCTGCCTCGCGGGTCCGCACCGCGACGACGTTCTCCTGAGAGCCGAGGGCGTTCCGGTCGCGTCGCGCGCCTCCTCCGGCGAGACGCGGACGTTTCTCCTCGCGTGGACCCTCGCCGAGATGACGCTTATGGCCGAGGCGGCGGGCAACCCGCCGGTTCTCGCCTTCGACGACTTCGACTCCGAGTGGGACCCGCGCGTCCTCGGCGCCTTCGCCGAGGCGCTTCCGGAGGACGGGCAGGTTTTCCTCTCGTCCGCGCGCCCGGAGGCCGTCCGCGGCCTCCCCTTGCCCGCGGGCGCCCTCTACCGCATGGCGGCGGGCCGCCTCGCGCGCGAGGGAATCCTCGGCGCGGGCCGGTCCGCGTCGCGCGTCGCCCGCGGAGGCGGCCGATGAGCGCGGAGTCGAACCCGAACTCGGGCGACGACTACGGCGCCGCGTCGATCAAGCTCCTCAAGGGGCTCGAGGCCGTGCGCAAGCGGCCGGGAATGTACATCGGGAACACCGACGACATCTCGGGGCTCCACCACATGGTGACCGAGCTTGTCGACAACGCGATCGACGAGGCCCAGGCCGGCTACTGCGACACGATCAGCGTCGTCGTCCATGCGGACGACTCGGTGACGGTCGAGGACAACGGGCGCGGCATCCCGGTCGGGCCGCACCCCGTCCACAAGCGCGAGACGCTCGAGATCATCCTCACGGACCTCCACTCCGGCGGAAAGTTCGACGACAACGCGTACAAGGTTTCGGGCGGCCTTCACGGCGTCGGCCTGTCCGTCGTCAACGCCCTCGCGGGCGCGCTGCTCGTCGAGGTCAAGCGCGAGGGGAAGGTCTGGCAACAGCGGTATTCGAAGGGCGTCCCCGTCGAGCCCATCCGCGAGGTCGGGAAGACCGCCAAGACGGGAACGAAGATCACGTTCAAGGCGGACCCCGAGATCTTCTCGGTCACGAGCTACAACTTCGACGGGCTCTCGCAGCGCCTCCGCGAGCTCGCGTTCCTGAACCGGGGCGTCACGATCGAGGCCGTCGACGAGCGCGACCCGAAGGGCGAGAAGAAGCACGTCTTCAAATACGAGGGCGGGATCAAGTCCTTCGTCGAGCACCTCAACAAGAACAAAGCGCCCCTGCACGAGTCCGTCATCACGTTCGCGGACGTGAAGAACCCGACCGGCGACGCCGCCCAGGACGCCAAGCACGAGCGGCTCGACGTCGCGCTCCAGTGGAACGAGGGCTACGCCGAGCAGATCTTCTGCTTCACGAACACGATCTCGAACAAGGACGGCGGGACGCACCTCGAGGGCCTCAAGGCCGCGCTCACGCGGGCGATCCAGCGCTACGCCGAGAGCACCGGGCTCACGAAGAACCTCAAGGACACGACGCTCTCCGGCGACGACTGCCGCGAGGGCCTCACGGCGGTCGTCTCGCTCAAGATTCGCGACCCGAAGTTCTCCTCGCAGACGAAGGAGAAGCTCGTCTCGCAGGAAGCCAAGACGTGGGTCCAGACCGTCACCTACGAGAGGCTCTCGAGCTTCTTCGAGGAGAACCCGAAGGTGGCGCGCCGGGTCGTCGAGAAGATCGTCGACGCCGCGCGGGCGCGCGAGGCGGCCCGCAAGGCGCGCGAGCTCGTCCGCCGCAAGGGCGCGCTGGACGGCGCGGGCCTTCCCGGCAAGCTCGCGGACTGTCAGGAAGGCGATCCGGCGCTGTCGGAGATTTTCATCGTCGAGGGCGACTCGGCCGGCGGCTCGGCCAAGCAGGGCCGCGACCGCCGCACGCAGGCGATCCTCCCGCTCAAGGGCAAAATCCTGAACGTCGAGAAGGCGCGCTTCGACAAGATGCTCGCCTTCGCGGAGATCCGCTCGCTCATCCTCGCGC
>JBDTTJ010000123.1:0-9083 GCA_039930645.1 Acidobacteriota bacterium | reverse complement strand
CATGCTGGCGCTCGGCGGCGGCGGCATGGCCGTCAGCCTCAGGCGGAGGTAGCGCTCAGCCCTGGCTCCGTTGCCATCGACGCGCGCCGGGATCCCCAATCCCCGCTGCCCGGCCGCTACTTCCTGATCGAGTTGCCGAGGCTCGTCACGGCGTCGCCGAGCATCCGGCCGGCCTTGCCGAATCCCTCCTGCACGGCGCCCGCGGCGCGCTGAAGGGAGCCCTCGTTCTCCATCTTCTTGTTGCCGGTGAGCTTCCCGACGGTCTGCTTGGCTTTCCCCTTCGCCTTCTTCACTTTCCCGTGGAGTTCCTGCTTTTTCATGGGGTGTTCCTTTCTGCAACGGCGAGCCGACGTAAGGCCGCCATCCACAAAGATAGGGAGCGGAGGAGGTATCGGCCAGGGGCAGGCAGGGGTGGCCCCTGGATTGCTGGAGAAGTCATTCGGGTGGCAGCCGTGGACGAATATTCAAGCCGGAATCTTCGGTGAGTCCCTTCCACGATCTCGGTCGGCGTTGCAGAGGGCTTCTTCCAGCTGGGCGCGCGTGCCGCGTCCCCTGGACCGGCCCTCCACCGACGGCTCCTACGCTCGGCGCTGCGGAAGAAGGGCCTCAGGGCATCTCGCTCCGCCGATTTGCGTGGCTGCTGGCGCTCGGCGTCCTCGGCCTGGCCGGGCTCCTCTCGCTCGGCGTGGGTGGGATCTCTCGCTTCCAGGTCGACGTCTCCTCGGCCGCTCCCGTTCAGAAAAGCGAATCGGTCGTGACGAGGTAGACGGGCTTCCGCCGCGATCGCCGTTGGCGATCAGTGCAAAGCGAGACGGAGACAGACGGAAGGGGCGTCGACGACCGCTGCGAGGGCCCCGCCGAAAGGCGAGATGCCGGAGACCCGGACGTTGATCCCGGTTCGGCGGGGCCGCTTCGCGGCGGCGCCGGAACTCACGACACGCGGGTCGAGAGAATCCGGAGCCCGAGACCGCCGCCCAGGGACAAGAGACCGAGCGCGCCAAGGAGCGGGAGGTGGCTCGCCGTCGCGGGCAGATGCCGGACGGGAGGGCGCGTGGCGAGCATGACCGCGGGCGCAGGCTCCTCGTAGGGCTTGACCTGCTGCTCCGGGGTCACGACCGTGAGGGGCGCGGACTTGTATTCGGTCTCCTTCACGTCGTCGGGAATCGCGATGACGGGAGCCTTGGCGACGGCGGCGATCTGCATCGCGCGCTGCTTCGAATAGACGATGTCCTGGCCGTTCGTCGTGTCACGCGCGTACCAGGTGCGCAGCGCCTTTCGCTGGCCGGGCGCGGTCGCGTAGTAGACGTAGCGGCTGGTCGGAGCCGCTTCGTTCGCCGTGATGGCGTGCGGCGTGGCGAGGACGCTGGCGAAGACCTTCGTCTGATCCTCGTTCGTGACCTGGACCAGGTTGCGGTTGGACTCGAGCACCACGACCTTGATGAGGTACGTGCCGGGCTGCAGGGTGTAGCTCCCGACGTCGACGGGCTCCGTCACCGTGAAGGTCGAGTTCTCGCGTTCGCTCTGTGCGTACGCCGGCGCCGACGCGGCGACGAGCGCCACGAAGCCGCCCAGGGCCAGGGAGGTCAACAGCTTCTTCATTTCAGGCCTCTCTTCTTTCTTTCTCGGTGGGATTCGACGGGGAGGACGTCAGTCGACTCGACGTCCCGGAATGACGCGGATGAGAAGGACCTCGTTCGCCACGACGAGCAGCGCAAGTTCCCTGCCAGCGCCGGCAAGCGCGCCGCGAACTCGCCCCGAACTCGCCCCTCACGGCGGAGATGTATCGGGGCGAAGCGAGAGCGCCCGCCGTGTAGAAAATGCCCGCCCCGTGTAGGTCCTACCGGCGGGATACCAGGTGGATGATCGCCACGAAAAGGGCCGCGCCGATGATGGACCAGAGAACCGGGAACGGATGTCCGCCGACGACGACCATGAAAGGCTCGGGAAGTTTGAGAGCCCGGGCGACCCAGGGACCCAAAAGGGCCCCAACGAAGCCGAGGGCTATCGAGACGACCAGCCCGCCGCGGGCGCTCCCCGCGATTGCCTTGCCGATCGCCCCGCAGACGGCGGCGATCACGATGAGGAGCAGGAGTGTCGTGAGAGACATTGTCATGGGAAATTCCTTTCACGCGCCGGTTGTGGAAAGAGTGTTCTTGAGGACGACTTTCAGGGCGCGCTGCTTCGCGGCGTCGCCGAACGTGTCGTAGGCCTTCATGACGTCCGCGAGCGCGAAGCGGTGGGTCACGAGCTTTCGCGGGTCGAGGCGGCCGGACCCGACGACCTTCAGGAGCATCGGGGTCGTGACCGTGTCGACGAGGCGGGTGGTCAGCGTGATGTTCCGGTCCCAGAGCTTTTCGAGGTGCAGGGTGACCGGCTTGCCGTGGACGCCGACGTTCGCGAGCCTCCCGCCCGGCGCGAGGATGGACTGGCAGATGTCGAACGTCGCGGGGACGCCCACGGCCTCGATGGCGACGTCCACTCCCTTGCCGCCGGTGAGGGACATGACCTTCTCGACGGCCTTGCCGTCCGTCGAGTCGACGACGCGTGTTGCGCCGAAGGAACGGGCCACATCGAGACGGTTCGGGTCGAGGTCGATCATCACGAGCTCGGCCGGCGAGTAGAACTGCGCCGTGAGGAGCGCCGCGAGGCCGATGGGCCCGGCGCCGACGATCGCCACGGTGTCTCCCGGCCGCACCTGGCCGTTCAGGACCCCGCACTCGAAGCCGGTCGGGAGGATGTCGCTGAGCATCGTGTACGCCTCCTCGTCGGCCCCGGGGGGGAGCGCGTAGAGACTCGTGTCGGCGTGCGGGATGCGGACGTAGTCGGCCTGGGTCCCATCGATCGTATTGCCGAGGATCCAGCCGCCGGTCTCACAGTGCGAGGTCATCCCCTTTCGGCAGAACGAGCACTTGCCGCAGGCGGTGATGCACGAGATCAGGACGGCGTCCCCTTTTCGGAAGCGGGTCACGGCCGCTCCCGCCTCCTCGACGACGCCCACGCCCTCGTGCCCGAGGATTCTCCCGTCGGTGACGGCGGGAACGTCGCCCTTGAGAATGTGGAGGTCGGTGCCGCAGATCGTGGAGGTCGTGATCCGGACGATGGCGTCCGCGGCGGCCTGGATCGCCGGCCGTGGCTTGTCTTCCCACGCCCGGCGGCCGGGGCCGTGAAAGACGAGAGCCTTCATCGTGTCCCGGGTGCCGGTCTCACTCGTTTCCGTCAGCGTCTGCGGTTCGCTCACTGCGTCTTACACCGCAATCTCCCTGCCACGTCCGGACCAACCTCGTTCCGGAACACGTGGCCCGCCACTTGCAGAGTGACCGGCATGAGAAAAGTCAGGAACGTCACGCTAGCGGCCGCGATCCTCGTCTTCGCGACTGGTGTGTCCTTCGCGAGGACTGCTTCGGCGCAGCCTCATCCCCCGATGCCGCCCGGAATGGGCGCGCCCCCGATGCCCGACCTGCACGTCAGGGTCGTCACGGAGGCTCCGCCCCCGCGCCGGCACGAACAGAGAGTCGCGAGCCCGGGCCCGAACCACACGTACATCAGGGGCTACTGGCATCACTCCGGCGAGGCGTGGGCCTGGAGCGACGGCCGCTGGGCCGAGACGCCGCGCAGGCACGCGCGATGGGTCAACGCCAGCTACAGGCACGTGAGGGGCGGGACGCGCTACACGCCGGGCCACTGGTCGTACGAGAGGGTCATCCACAACTGATCTGCGACGGCACGTCGCCGTCATTTGCCTCTCCGGGCGAACGAGTCGCCCGGAGAGGTGCCCCTTTTCAGCGGGCGGGCCGAGTCCCGCTCATCGCTCGCCGCTCAGCGTGAACCGGTGGCCGAAGTGCACCTTCGTCCACAACCAGTAAAGGCCGGCCCGGCGCGCGAGCGCGTCGATCTCGGGGACCGTGAAGCCGCGCATCACCGAGAGCGGGCCGTCGAATCGCACCCAGCGGTTCGCCCAGAGGGACAGGAGTCTGATCCAGAGCACGGCGCGCCGGCGACGCAGCAGGTCGTTCACGACGATGCCGCGCCGCGCGACCCTGTCGAACTCCCGAAGCGCGAGGACGATCTCGTCGTCCCTCAGGTGGTGGAAAAGGTGCGTCGAGATGACGACGTCCACGCTCTGGTCGCGGAAGGGCAGGCGCCGCGCGTCGCCGCGAACGCGCGGAAGGCCCTCGGCGAGCGCGAGCATTCCGGGCGAGAGGTCGACCGCGATGGGCCGGACGGCCGGAAACCGGCGGACGAGATCGAGCGGAATGTCCGCGGCGCCCGCCCCGACGTCGAGCACGGAGACGATTCCGCTCATTCCGCGCAAGCACCGCGCGACGGCGTCCGTGCCGCCCAGCCACCGATTCACGAACGCGAGATAGCCGGCGACGCGCGCGAGCTCGCGGCGGGGCGGCGTTTCGACGTCGAGGAGCTCGAGCGTCTCCGAACGCGTCGTCAGGCGGCCAGGCACGCGAGGTCCCCGAACGTGAGCTCGCTCTTTTCGCGGTCGCCCGAAGCGATCTCGATCAGCTTCGTGAAGAGCTCCGGGTGCCTCTTCAGCGACGCCACGAGGCGGTTCGTGAGGAACGCGCGACCCGACGCCCGGAGGATCCACCCGGCCATCCAGTCCGCTCCTGCCGCGAGCCGCCGCCTCTCGTTCTGATAGTCGTGGGGACGGCCCGTGGCGATGGCCTTCGCCGCGGCTCTCGCCGAGAGAATCGCGAGGGACATCCCTTCGCCCACCACCGGGTCGGGTGCGCCGGCCGCGTCGCCCACGAGGAGCGTGCCGCCGGTCGCGATCGTTCGCACCGAGAGTCCGAGCGGGCCCGCGCCGCGCACGGGGGTCGTGAAGGCGAGCGCGTGCCGGCGGCCGCGGAGCTGGTCGAGCGAGAACAGCGTCTCGAGGACGCGTTCCTCGTTCGATGCCTGCGGGGCGGACTCCTTCTGGCGGTAGAGGCACGCCACGAGCGCCTCGCCGTCCCCGGCGGGCGCGAGATACACCTCGCCCGAGTCGTGGAAGATCACCTCGACCCGCTCCGGGTCGACGTCGAGCCCCGTCATGTGCGTGCTGAGCCCCACGCGGCGGACGGACGGCGGCCACGCGGAAAACTCGGGCCGCCGGTGAAACTGGGAGTGAAGACCATCCGCGCCGATCAGCCAGCGAGCCTTCCAGCGCTCCGGGTCGTAGGCCGTGTTGGGATGGACGTCGACGTTGGGCGTATCGGCGGCCGCCTCGAAAAGAAAGGCGTCGAATTTTTCGCGGCGGACGACCATCCCGTAGCCGGACGGAAAATCCCCTTCCGCGGCCAGGCCCGAAGGCGAAACGTAGCGAAGACCCTTCACGCGCGTGCCTGGAAAATGCAGGCCCATCTCGCCGAGGGCCGCGACGCCATGAGGGAGGAGCCCTTCCCCGCACGGCTTGGGGCGAGGGTGCTGCGCCTTCTCGAGGAGCGCCACGCGAACACCTCGCAGGCCGAGCTCGCGCGCGACCACCGAGCCCGCCACGCCGCCGCCGACGACGACGGCGTCGACGTTCACCATCCCAGCACGAGCATCTCGGTCGCGAATCCCGGTCCGAGCGCGACGATGATTCCCTTCTCACCGGCAGAGGGCCGCGCCTCGTCGAGGACGTCCTTCAATGTAAACAGTACCGAGGCGCTGGAGAGATTGCCGACGCGGGCGAGGGAATTCCGCGTCCATTTCAGCAGGCTGTCGTCGCACTCGAAGGCCTCCCGGTAGGCGTCGATGATCCGCCGTCCGCCGGGATGGAGAATCCAGTAGTCGAGGTTCCGGAGCGCGAGCGCGGCGGAGCGGAGCAGGTTCTCGACGACCGGGCGCAGGCGGTGCTTGACGAGCTCGCCGACGTCCTTGGAGAGGATGAGCCGCATGCCGTCGGACGTGAAGTCCCACCCCATGATGTGCTTCGTATCCGCGAAGAGCTCGGTGCGGGTCGCCTCGATGCGCGGGCCCGGCACCGCAACGTCGTCGCCCGCCACGAGCACCGCCGCGGCGCCGTCCCCGAAGAGCGCCGCGCCCACGACGTCGGTGGCGTTCGTCGCGCCCGGCGCGAAGACCTGGCCGCAGAGCTCGACGGACACGACGAGCGCCCGCTGCTTGGGGTGGCCCCGAAGGACCTCGTCGGCGCGGATCAGGCCGCCCGCCCCCGCGGCGCAGCCCAGGCCGAAAAGGGGCCAGCGGCGCGCCTCCTTTCGAAGGCCGAGGCGGGGCGCGAGGAGGGCGTCGAGGCTCGGGGTTGCAAGACCCGTCGTCGTCACGAAGAAGATGTGGTCGACGGCGTCCGCGCCGAGGCCCGCCCGGTCGAGGCACTCGCGGGCCGCGGCCTCCGCCAGGAGGGTGCCCTGCTCGACGTAGGCGGCATTCCGTTCCTCGAACGACCGCTTCGAGAGGTAATAGTCGGGCGGAAAGGCCATGTGCCGGGTCTGGACTCCGGAGTCGAAGACGCGCAGGAGGCGCAGGAGCTTCGGGTCGTCGGCGTAGGCCTTCTCGCAAGCGGCGCGCGCCTCGGCCTGCGTGACGACGTTCTTTGGGAGAGCGGTCCCGACAGCCTCGATTCTTGGCATGGCGTGGCTCCTGCAAGAGCGCGGCCACCGGGGTGACGAGCCTTCCTCAGAGCTCCGACCGGAACGGGATCACGAGCCACTCGAACACCTTCTTCTTCAGGGAGCGCCTCCGCCACATTTCATGCGTGTACGGCCGGCAATGCTCGAGATCCCGCCGATAGCTCTCCCTCATCTGTCCGGCGAAGGCCGCGTCGTAGACGAACAGGTTGAGCTCCTCGTTCAGATGAAAGGATCGCTCGTCGAAGTTGGCCGATCCCACGGTGGAAAAGGCTCCGTCCACGACCATCGTCTTCAGGTGGATCATCGTCGGCTGGTACTCGAAGACCTGTACGCCTCCGGCGAGGAGCGGCCCGAACGACGAGCGTCCGGCAGCCTTGGTCGCGGGCACGTCGCTCTGCTCGTCCGAAGGGACGAGCACGCGGACGTCCACTCCTCTTTTCACGGCCGCGACGAGCAGAGCCTCCGTCGCGTCGTCGGGCAGGAAATACGAGTTCGCGATCCAGATCTCCTTCGTGGCGGCGGCGATCGCGATCGCGTAGACGCGCCCCACGCCAGACATCGCGGCGAGCGGCGACGACGGGACCACCGCGACGGCGGTCGCGCCAGCCTCGGAAAGCGCGGGAAAGAACTCCTCGCCGACGAGCGCCTCGCCGGTGACCTCGGCCCAGTTGTCCTGGAACGCCCGCTGAAGGCCGCGGACGGCGGGCCCTTCCATCCGCACCTGCGTGTCGCGCCAGTGCTCCTTGGAATCGGCGTTCCCCCGCCACGGGTCGGCGAAGCCCACGCCGCCGGTGAAGCCGCGAGTGCCGTCCACCACGAGGACGCGCCGGTGGTTGCGGTGATTGACGACCCAGAACATCCAGGGCTTCTTGGGGTGGAAGAACTCCACGCGGCACCCGGCCCGCCTGAGGACGTCGACGTCGCTCGCTTTCAGGCGCCCGCCCGGGGAGCCGACGGCGTCGAGGAGGACGCGGACCGCGACGCCGTGCGCGGCCCGCTCGGCGAGCGCGTCGCGGAAGCGCGTGCCGACTTCGTCCGACCAGAAGATGTAGGCCTCGAAGTTCACGGTCTTCTTCGCGGAGGAGATCGCGGCGAGCATGGCGGGGAAGATCGCGTCGCCGTTCTCGAGCAGATCGAGGCTGTTGCCGGACGTCAGAGCCACGCCGGGCAGCGCCGACGGAAGAAACGTCGGCTCGTTCACCGTGAAGTCGTGGGAGAGCTCGTAGACGGTCCGCTTGGGGGCGCCGGCTTTCGCGATGGCGATGGCGAACGCATAGCCCGCCGCGAGCGAAACGAGAACGATTCCGACGACGCGGAGTGTTTTCGGCTGTCGGGACTCGAAACCGCTCATTGTTTTCAAGAGTACGCTCTTGGCGGCCGGACGGATCTCGCGAGCCGGGGTTTGCCTCCGGCCGACCGGTGGCTTAGCCTGAGGGCGAACGATGTCGAATCCGAAGGAAGTCCAGCCCCTTCACGCCCTCGTGGTCAGCAGCGAGGAGGACGGGCTCTGGCTTGGCGCCCTCGCGAAGGAGCTGCCGGGCACCGTCTCGCTCGAGTGGGTCGGGACGTTCGAAGAAGGGCTCGCCGCGATGACGTCCGGACAGCACGACGCCTACCTCGTGGATGGGCGGCTCGGCGAGCGCAGCGGCCTCGACCTCCTGCGCGCGTACGGCGAGGCGGGAGACGGCGCGCCGGTGATCGTGATGGGCGAGGCGGACCGTTCGCTCGACCTCGCGGCGATGGAGAGCGGGGCCGCCGACTACCTCGTGAAGGGCCGCCTCGATGCGCCCCGGCTCGAGCGCTCGATCCGGTATGCGCTGGAAGCGTCGCGGCGCGCGGCCAGGCTCCGCCGCGTCCGCGACGAGCTGGAAACCCGGGTCGCCGAGCGGGCGGACGCGCTCGAGACCATGAACGAAGCGCTGGCGGCCGAGGTGAGCGAGCGCCGCCTGGCCGAGCGCGCCCTGCGCGACGCGGACCGCTTGAAGGACGCGTTCTTCGCCACGCTGGCGCACGAGCTCCGCAACCCTCTGGCCCCGCTCGCGAGCGCGACCGAGATCCTCGCCCGCACGGGCGACACGCGGGAGGACGAGGCGAGGCGCGAACGCGCCCGGCACGTGATCGAGCGGCAGGTCGCGCACATGGCGCGGCTGATCGACGACCTCCTCGACATCTCCCGGATCACGCACGGGAAGCTGGAGCTGCGCCGCGAGCGCGTATCGCTGGCGGCCGTCATCGAGAGCGCGCTCGAGACGGCCGGGCCTCTCCTTCTCCGCCGCAAGCAGCAATTCGATCTGCGCGTGCCCGAGTCGCCGGTGTTCCTGCACGCCGATCCCATGCGGCTCGCTCAGGTCCTGGCGAACCTCGTCTCGAATGCCGCCAAATACACCGACCCGGGTGGGCGAATCCTCCTCGAGGCCGTGCGCGACGGCGGAGACGCCGTGGTTTCGGTCGTGGATTCCGGTATCGGGATCCCGGCGGTGCACCTCGCGCACGTCTTCACGATGTTCGGGCAGGGCC
>JBDTTJ010000122.1:0-9090 GCA_039930645.1 Acidobacteriota bacterium | reverse complement strand
CGGCGCCTCGAACGCGACGGCGTCCTCGCCCCCCGCGCCTGCGCCCCCCCCGCCTTCGAAGAAATCCTCCGGCGACTAAACTGTCTCGTGCCGCGTCGCGTTCGAACCTCCTCTCTCGTCCTCGTCGCCCTGGCGCTGGCGTCTGCCGCGCCGGCGGCGGACGCGCCGCGCGGGGCCGGCGGCCTCTGGTACCGCTATCCGCTGCCGGGCGCCGAGGTGAAGTCGCTCGTCGCGGACCCGGCCGTCACCGGGCTTTATTGGGCGGGCACGGCGCAGGGAGGAATCTACCGTTCCACGGACTGGGGGGCGTCGTGGCAGAGCCCGCCCGAAGGCGTCGCGTTTCCCGGCTACGCCGTCACGTCGCTCGCGCCCGATCCGCTCCGGCGCGGCGCCGTGTGGGCGGGCCTGACAGGCGTCGTGAAAGGCGGGCTGCTCGCGCACTCCGCGGACGGCGGGAAGCGCTTCGACGTCGTCCGGCGCTGGGAGGATCGCGCGGCGGCGCGCGTCGTGGCGGTCGCGGCGCCCGGCGGCCGGCGCGTCGTGGCCGTCGGCGGCGACTACGGCATCGAGATCTCCGAGGACGACGGCCTTACGTGGCGTGCCTCGGCGCCCGCGCTCGACCCGGGCAGCGGCATTTCGTTCCTCGCGTTTCACCCGTCGAGGCGCGACGTTCTCTACTGCGGGAGCTTCCGCCATCCCTTCCGGTCGACGGACGGTGGGCGCACGTGGGCGCGGATCGCGGCGGGCATGGTCGAGGACACCGAGGTCTTCGCGATGGACTTCTCCGCCGAGTCGCCGGACGAGTTCTGGGCCGCGACGTGCGGCTGGGTCTATCGGACGACGGACGGAGGGACGAACTGGACGCGCTACAAGGATGGCCTCCTCGACCGGCGCGCGCACGTCGTGCGCATGGATCCGCGCGATCCCTCGCGGATCCTCGCCGGGACCACCGCAGGGATCTTCGAGAGCCGGGAACGGGGCAAGTCCTTCCGGCGGCTCTCCCAGGACGTCGTCGTGAACGCGCTCGTCTTCGATCCCGTGGAGCCCTCCCGCCTGCTCGTGGCCACCGAGGCTGAAGGGATCCTGCGCAGCGAGGACGGCGGTGTCACGCTGACCGAGTCGAACCGCGGGCTCGCCGAGGCGCGCGTCTCGGCCGTCGCGCTGCGCGCATCCGGCCGCGTCGTCGTGGCCCGCGCGGCCGACGGGCGGAGCGGCGGTTTGTGGGAGCTGGACGCCGTCTCCGGCGAGACCCTGCGGCTGGCCGTGACGCCGCCCTCGACGGTCCTCGCGCTCGCGCCGGCCGGCCCCGGCCTCCTCGCGGGGACGCCCGACGGCGTCTACCGGCAGGACGCCCCGGACGCGCCGTTCCGAAAGACGCTGGCGTTCGGGACTCGCGCGTTCGCGCACGACGGCGCGGGACGGACTCTCGCGGCGACGGACGGCGGCGTCTTCGAATCGCACGACGCGGGCCGCACGTGGGCGCGTCTCGGGCTTCTGAAGTCGCGTGTCGAGGACATCCGGCGCGCCCGCCTCGATGACGGGGGCCTCAAGACGTGGTCGGCCGACGCCGAGGGCGTCACGCTCTGGTGGGACGGCCGCGACTGGGTGCGGCGCCCGCTCCCGGGCGGTGGCAGGACGCTCTCGGGCGGGTTCGGGCGCCCGCGCGTCGCGCCGCGTTTCGCGCCCGAGCCGATCGGCGTCTTCGTGGATCTGGAGAATTCGATCCTCGTCTACCGGCCGGACGACGCGGCGAACGGCGGCATCGCGCTCGCGATGCCGGAGACCGGCCTCAAGGTCGCCGGCTGGGCGGGCGACCCGCGGACGGCCGAGGGCCTCTACATCGCGACGATGGGCCGCGGCCTCTTCCGGTTCGTTCCCGCCCCCGCCGCTCGCGCCGCGGCGGCGACCTCCGCGCCCGCGGCCACGGGCGCCGCTGCGCGCTGAGGACTCGGGCCTCAGGTCTTCTTCTTCGAAAGGTGAGCGCGTGTTCGACCGCCGTCGTTGAGGGCGGCGTTGGGCGCTAACGGGGTCGCGGCGGCAGGGTGAACCGAAACGTCGCGCCGGCACCTGGTTCGCTCTCCACGGTCGCCGTTCCGCCGTGCGCCTCGACGAACGACTTCACGATGGCAAGGCCGAGCCCTTCTCCGTCCTTCCCGGGGTCCGTTTCGTACTTGTCGAAAACGGCGTGAATGCGGTCCGCCGGGATCCCCTGTCCGTCGTCGCGGACGGAACACTCCACGACACCGTCGGCGGTCGCGTCCCGTGCGTCCACGACGACTTCACCCCGAGGCGTGTAGGCGATCGCGTTGGCGATCAGGTTCTGGAAGACGCGCCTGATGAGGTTCGCGTCGGCGTAAACGACGAAGTCGTCCGGCACGGCATTGGTGAGGCGGGTCCTGGATGCCTCTGCGACGGGCTGCAGATTCTGGAAGAGCGCCTCGACAAGGGGCCAGAGGTCGAATTCGCGCCGCACGACGTCGATGCCCGCCTCGGTTCGAACGTTCGTGTTCTCCTCGATGACCTTGCCCACGAGGGCGTCGAGGGCCCGTACGTTGCGTTTCAAGGTTCTCAACAACGTCGCCGCGCGCTGCCCGTACCCGCCGCTCGGAGCGAGACTGGCTTCCAGCGCGAGGGCGGACAACGAGATCGCATTGAGCGGATTGCGCAGGTCGTGCGCCACGAACGCCAGGTACTCCTCGCGCCGCTGCTGCACCTCGAACGCCTTCTGCGTGGCGAACGCGTTGACGGCCAGCCCGATCGCCTCGTCGAGAACGCGGTTCAGGACGTGAAACGGCCTGCCTTGCAGGGACAGCCCGTTCTGGTCGGCCAGGTCGTGAATGCACCCGCGCAGAATGTTGTATTCGGCGACGACCTCTTCGACGTCGAACGCGTCCTTGACGCGCTGAAGTCCGTGCGTTGGCGGGCTGCCGTCGAGGAGCGCCTCCGGGATCGTCTCCTCCGATCCCGATCGGAGTGCGGACACGAGCTCCTGCAGAAGACCGGGGATGTGGTCGTTGAGGGTCGGTACGTCCAGACCCCGCGCCGAAGGGAGCTGGCGCACCTGAGCCCGCCACCGCGTGAGCAGCAGGACCTGATCTCGTTCGACGAGCCGCGCAAGTTCCTTGAAGATGTCGATGACGAGCTCCTCCACTTCACGATAGCAGTGTCGCGCCGCGTGGGTCTCAGCGTCCGGGGATCTCCACCCACTTCAGCCGAGCGCCGGCAACGGCGCCCGTCGCGTCCGCGACGCCCGCGTTGACCTCGAGGACCGTGTCGGACTTCTCCTTGGGCGCCGTGTTCGGGCAGGGCGCGGGGTCGGGCGGGCAGGGCGGGAGGGCCTTGATGACCTCGACGACCGTGCCGTCCCTCGTCGCGTAGACGAGGTCCAGCGGGAAGTGGCAGTTCTTCATCCAGAACGGACGGATCTCGAGGCCTTCGAACGGGAAGACCATTCCTGCGTTCTTCGGCATCGACTCGCGGAACATGAGCCCCTGCGCCTTGTCGGCGTCCGTGACCGCGATTTCGACGGAGACGACCGTGCCGTTCGGCATGACGACACGGGGCCCCGAAACCGCCGGCGCCGCGGCCTTCACGGGCGCGGCGGACGTCGAGCCGCGGTCGGCCGCGCAGGCCGCCGTCGCGAGGAGGAGTCCCGCGAGGACGAGCCGGGCCGGGCGCCTCACGACTCGGCCTCCTCGACGACTTCCGGCGCCGCCGGCTCCTCGCCCTCGCGCCGGATCCCGTACTTCTTCGCGTAGTACCGGAACGAGCGCTCGGACATCCGGAGCAGCTCCGCGGCGCGGATCTGGACGCCGCCCGTCCTCTCGAGCGCCTGCTGCATCAGCCGCTTGCCGAGCCATTCGAGATACGCCTCGAGGTCGAGGCCGTCGGCGGGCAGGTCGAATCCCTCCATCGAGGACGCGGGCGGGAGGCCCGCGGGGTGGAGAAACGTGTCTGGAAGAGAGGCCGTGGTGATGACGTCGGACGGCTCGAGCGCGACCGTGCGCTCGATGAGGTTCTCGAGCTCGCGGACGTTGCCCGGCCAGGCGTAAGCCTCGAGAAGCCGCATCGCCTCCGTCGTGATGCGCTTCTCGGCGATGCCCTGCTCGACGGAGACCTTCCTGAGGAAGTGCTTCACGAGGTGCGGGATGTCGTCGCGCCGCTCGCGTAGAGGCGGCAGGAGGACGGGGATCACGTTGATTCGGTAGTAGAGATCCTCGCGGAACGTGCCCTCTGCGACCTTCTTCTGGAGGTCCTTGTTCGTCGCGCAGATGATGCGGACGTCGATCGGCTCCTCCGCGTTGCCGCCGACGCGCCGGACGACGCGCTCCTGAAGCGCCCTGAGGAGCTTGACCTGCATCGTGAGCGACGTCTCGCCGATCTCGTCGAGGAAGAGCGTGCCGCCCTCGGCCTCGTGGAAGAGGCCCTTCTTCTCCTTGACGGCGCCCGTGAAGGCGCCGCGCTCGTGGCCGAACAGCTCGGACTCGAGGAGGTTCTCGGGCATCGCGCCGCAGTTAATCGAGATGAACGGCCGCGTCGCCCGCGCCGAGGCCACGTGGATCGCGCGCGCGACGAGCTCCTTGCCCGTGCCGGAGTCGCCCGTGATGAGGACGGTGGACGTCGTCTTGCCGATCCGGGCCACGAGCTCGAAGAGGGCGCGCATCTTTCGCGAGACGCCGACGACGGGGCCCATGCCGCGCCCGTCGGCGCGCTCCTTGAGCGCGACGTTCTCCTCGACGAGGCGCTTGCGCTCGAGCGCCCGCGCGACGACGTGCTTGAGCTCGTCGACGTCGAACGGCTTGGCGATGTAGTCGTACGCGCCCTGCTTCAGGGCGTCGACGGCGGTCTTCGTGGACGAGTACGCCGTGATCATGACGACCGGCGTGTCGCGGTGGGACTCGCGCACCTTCTTGAGGATGTCGAAGCCCGTCCCGTCGGGCATCTTGAGGTCGGTGAGGACGAGGTCGGGCGCCTCGCCGTCGAGAAGCGCGAGCCCCTCGACGCAGCCGTGCGCCGCCGAGACGCGGTAGCCTTCCTTCTGAAAGACGATCGTGAGCATCTCCCGGATGCCGGCCTCGTCGTCGACGACGAGGAGATGGGGGCCGATTTCGGCCGTCATGGAACCTCCGCGGCGGCGAGCGCCGCTTCCGTGGGTCGCGCGCCGGTCGACGCGTCGTTGCGCGGGAGTGAGATGGCGACAGTCGCCCCGCGGCCGGGCGCTGAGTCGACCTCGATCGAGCCGCCGTGCTCTTCCACGATCCGGTGCACGATCGCGAGGCCGAGGCCGGTGCCTCCGGGGAAGCTGTGGGCGAACGGAGTGAAGAGGCGGCCGCGCTCGTCGTCCGTCATGCCGTGCCCCTCGTCCGCGAACGAGACCTTCCAGGCGTCGCCCTCGAGCGTGGCGGTCACCGTGAGCGTGCCGCCGCCGGGCATGGCGGCCAGAGCGTTGCGCGCGACGTTCCAGAAGATCTGCCGGAGCTGGCCGGGGTCCGCGGGCAGGACGAACGAGTCCGGCGCCGTCCGCACGTCGATCGCGTGGCGCGATGAGACCTCGTCGGAGTGCGCGAGAAGCGTCAGGACGTCCCGGAGCGCGGCCGGCGCGTCGACCGGCTCGACCGCGCGTTCCTTCGGCCTCACGTACCGGAGGAAGTCCTCGAGGATGGAGCTCAGGCGGTGCGACTCGGCGACGACGATCTTCATGAGGCGGTGCTCCGGCGAGTCGGACGGCACCGAGCCCTGGAGCGCCTGGACGGAGCCCGAGATGGAGGCGAGCGGGTTGCGGATCTCGTGCGCGATTCCGGCCGCAAGCTCGCCGACGGCGGCGAGCTTGTCCTTGAGCCGCACCTCGCCTTCGAGCCGCTTGACGTGCGTGACGTTCTGGAAGATCAGGATGCGCCCGACGGTGTAGCCCGAGCCGTCGCGCAGCGCCGACGACGACACGCCGAAGTACGCGTCCTGCTCCTTGATCCGGCGCGTCGTCTCGAAGCGGAGGATCTCCGAGCCCGCGGCCGCGATCCGCTTCCAGGCGGCCTCCCCGACGAGGCCGAGCGACTGGACGGGCCGGCCGACGAGGTCCACGGAGGAGGCGCCGAGCAGCTCCTGCGCGGCGCGATTCGCGAACGTGACGAGGCCGTCCGGGTCCGTCGTGAGGACGCCGGAGGACATGGAGCCGAGGACCGACCCGTGGAGGGCCTGGAGCCGCGCGATCTCGGACTTGCGGCGTTCGAGGTCCGTGCGGGTCTCGCGAAGCTTGTTCGAGGAATAGGAGACGAGAAGAGCCGTCACGACGAACGCGCCCGCGTGAAGGACGACCTGGCCCACGAGCCCGGCCGGCGTCCACAGGTGCGGCGTGCGTTCGGTGGACGGAAGGGGCTTCAGCGCGCCGAAGTACATGAGGTCGACGAGGACGGCGTAGAAGACCGAGGCGAGGCCGGCGGCGACGAGGCCGCCCTGCCGGCCGAGCAGGATCGCCCCGGCCGCGACGGTGCCGAGATAGAGGAACGAGAAGCTCGAGTCGGCGCCGCCCGAGATGTAGACGAGGCCGGTGATCACGACGAGGTCGCCGAGGAGCTGGATCGCGGCGTTCGCCTCGGGCGGGATCCGGTCGAGGGAGAGGATCGCGGCGATCGAGATCGAGTACGCGAACGCCGCCAGGTAGTAGATGTCGTTGAGTGGCAGCGCCGTCGAGAACGTGAACTGGATCAGGAACGCGGACAGCAGGATCGTCGACACGACGACGACCCTGAGGACGACGAAGCCGCGCAGCATCGAGTGCAGCGGCTCGAACGCACGCATCCGCGAGGAGCTCACCCCGGGATTTTAGTTCCTTGAGTGTTTAGGGTCGTCGGGGGGGCGAAGCTCTCGGGGCCAAAGCCATACTGAGAGTCCCGGTGCGGGCGAACTTCTCAGACTGCGATCGCCCGCCTCTGGACGCGATCCTTCGTCGCAGGGCAGGAATTTCGCCCTGACGTCCGAGCAGCGTGATTCACGTGCATCGGTGACCTCATCCGAATCCTCACCACTACGTTCTGATGGGCAGCGAGTCAACCTCGCTGAGGAACCTCTAAGGGTTTCCGGAAGGGTCCTGCATGAATCGTTCCTTGGTTGCGGCGTTGTTGATTGGTGTTCTTGCCATCGCTCAGCCTTCGGTAGCTGAGCAGATACTTCACATTCGAAAACCCCCGGCGGCGACATATGCCGTTCTGGCCTCTAGCCAGCGTGACTTGCTCTTGGCGCGCGGAGTGCACGTTCTTGAAGATTACGGCCCCTTCGTCATCGCGTCGGCGCCGGACAGCACGGACTTGACGACGCTCAAGCAGGAAACTGGTCTCACGGCGGCCGCGGATCCGGACGCCTTCGCCCTCGACCTTGGGGGAGTCCTCCTCGATACCCGTGATCCGGGGAAGGTCTTCGCGGCTTTGCCGAGCGATCTCTCGTTGGCCGACTATGCGGGAACGACGGGTCTTTAATTGCTCCAGTTCCATGGCCCGGCACGGCCTGAATGGATGAACGCGCTGGTCGTGGCAGGAGTGCGTCCCGTACAGTACGTCTACCGAAACGGCTTTATCATCTCAGCACCGGCTGGTATCGAGAAGCTTCGTGGCACCCTCGGCCCCGAGGTTCGCTACCTGGGGGTCCTTCAGCCGTACTTCAAGATCGCACGAGAACTTCGAGATCCGGCCGTTCTTGCTGGGGCGGGTCGCAAGCAAGTCTCCGTCCTGTTGGATGCCGCGCAAGATCTCAATAGCACGATTGTCGCACTAAAGGCTATCGATGATCGGATGCAGCCGCACCCCAACGCGCTAAAGGAGATGATCGTCGGTCTTTCAGCCGGCCCCGCTGACTGGAAGAAGCTCGCGGCGCTCTCCACAACGCTTTGGATTGAACCGACTCATCCGGCGCAAGCCTCTGACGAACGAGCCAGCCAGGTGATTGTCGGTCACCATACGCCGTGGGATGCGACCGGCGCAGGTCAATACAAAGCGTGGCTGACGAACCTCGGCCTGGCAACCTTCACCAACGAAATCGTAGACATCGTCGATTCCGGGCTTCAGAACACCCTAGGCGACCAAACCGGCTGCCTGACGGGGAATGCCATTCCAGGCGGGCACCAGGATCTCAATAACGCCAACTTCATGAGCCGCCTCGCTTACGCGTGCGCCTACAACGGCCTTCCGACCACGAATGACGGCTACTATCACGGCACGTTCATCGCGAGCCTGATCGCGGGCGACCCAACCCAGACTGGCGGAACGGGCATGGCGGACTCGAGCGGATTTTACTGGGGCATGGGTGTGGCGCCTGGAGTGAAGATCGGCGTTTCTCGAATCCTCGCAAATAACGGGTGGGGGCCTCCAACTGACGTTCTTCCGGGGATTCTCGATTCGATCGGGCAGAAAACCGTGCAATATGGTGCTCATTTTCAGAATAATAGTTGGAACGCTTACGACACCGCCTATTCTCTAACATCGAGGGAAATGGACCGCTTGGTTCGAGACGCCACGGGCAACTACTCGAATTACCTGAACGCGCTTACGATCGCCGTGGCAGCGGGCAATGGGAACCCGAGCGACCAGCCCGTGTTGTCCCCCGGCACCGCGAAAAACGTCATTACGGTCGGCGCGACCGGCCTGCCGCGGAGCGGGTTACCAGGCGTATGCAGCACCTCGATCGTAATCTCGGACATTCCCTCCCTCAGCAGGCAGGGTCTCGCCTATGACATTAACCGTTTCAAGCCGGACATCATGGCGCCAGGCCGTAGTGCGACGGCAGCGCGCACCTCCGATGCGACTGCGCCTAGTCAAAAGGCGAGTGACTGTGCGACCGATACCGGCCTCACACCTTTTCAAGCGGCCCTGCCTTCGCAGGGCGGAGCTTATGGAGCCGGCCACGGCACGAGCTTTTCGACGGCACTCGTCACTGGCGCGGCGGTTCTCACCAAGGCAAAACTCGGTGGGACACCGTCACCCGCCATGATCAAAGCGACGCTCATCGGGACGGCCGCATCCATGCAGGGCGGCTACAACTATGTGACGAACTCTACAGTCGGCTGGGAACCGTCAAGGGCTCAGGGTTGGGGTCGATTGGACC
>JBDTTJ010000121.1:0-9135 GCA_039930645.1 Acidobacteriota bacterium | reverse complement strand
GCGAGAAGGTGGAACGGCTGCGCGAGCGCCCAGCTCGGGAGCGTGTTCGTCGAGTAGCGCTGGTGGAAGACGGCCACGCTCGTCGCGTAGTCGGGGTCCTCGAGGTCCGGGTAGAACGCCTTCAGCTCCGTCCCGGTGAGGAGCGCCTTGTAGACGAGCGTCCGGTGCGAGAGCGACACCACGCAGAAACCGTCGAGGCCCTCGGCCCGGGCGCGGCGCGCCGCGACGCGCCCGGCGAGGTAGAGGCGGCGCTCCCACTCGTCGGCGTCGACGAGAAGCGGCGGCGTCAGGAGCGCGTGCACGACGGACGGCCGCGATGTCCCGGCCCAGCCTCCGAGGCGGCTCGTCCGGACCGGCACGTCGCGCCAGCCCGCGAACGGCAGCCCTTCGTCCGCGAACGTCTTCTCGACGATCGCGGCCGCCTTGACCTCTCCGCCGCGAGGGAAGAAGAACGTTCCGACGCCGATCGGAGCGCCCTCGGCCAGGGAAATCCCGCGCCGCGCGGCGTCGCGCCGGAAGATCGGTTCGGGGATACGTGTCAGGATTCCGGCGCCGTCGCCGGTCCGGTCGCTGCCCGTGGCGCCGCGGTGGGCCACGCGCGAGAGGCCGCCGAGCGCGAGGCGCAGGACGCGGTGCGAGGACTGGCGCGGGTGCGCCACGAAGCCGACGCCGCAGGCGTCGTATTCGCGGTACGGGTTTCGACCGGCGTCGACCCCGTCCGTCCAGCGTCTCCGTCCTCCCTCGGCGCCCTCGGGCATCCCGGCTCCTTCCTTCATTCTTAGTGCCCCTGAAACGAAAAAGCCCGCTCGGATGAGCGGGCTTGGGGGGTTGGTTCGCCTTCCTCGGCTAATCCCCTCGCCCACCCGCCCGCGTGCGCTTGACGAGGACGAGGCGAATCGCCTCATCCCCGGTGAGGATCGACGCGACGGGCGAGAGCGCGAAGGGCGTCATGACGCGCGGAGTATGGAGAGCGGGACGCGCCGAATCAAGATAGATTCGAAGACCGAAACTCCGACGAAGGAGGCGAAGAAAATGCCCGAACGCTCCCCTGTGACCTCGCGACGAGCATTCGCCAGAACGCTCGCGGCGGCGGCCGCGGCGCCCGCGCTCCTCCCGGCCGCCGCCGCGCTCGGGCAGGCAGCGCCGACCCCGACGCCCGTCCCCACGCCCGAAGCACCGTCTTCGGTGGCCGAGGCGCTCACGGAGGTCGTCCGCATCCGGTGGGGCAAGCACCTCAGCGGCGAGCAGCTCGGCGACATCGCCAAGGCGCTCGACGGCCGCCTCAAGGGCGCCGAGGCGATGAAGAAGGTGAAGCTCACGAACGCGGACGAGCCCGACGTCGTCTTCACGGCGGGACCCGAGGGAAGGCCCTCATGACCCTCGAAGAATCCGACTTCTTCCTTTCCGTTCAACAGCTGTCTCAGAAGATCAAGTCGCGACAGCTCTCGCCCGTGGCGCTGGCCGAGGGATACCTCGACCGGCTCGAGCGCATCGGGCCCAGGCTGGGCGCCGTCGTGACCGTCACGCGCGACCTCGCGATGACGGAAGCGAAGGCGGCCGAGGCCGAGATCGCCGCCGGCAAGTGGCGCGGGCCGCTGCACGGCATCCCCTACGGCGCCAAGGACCTCCTCGCGACGAAAGGCATCCCGACGACGTGGGGCGCCGCGCCCTTCCGTGACCAGGTCTTCGACTACGACGCCACCGTCGTCACGAAGCTGCGGGAGGCCGGCGCCGTCCTCGTCGCGAAGCTGGCGATGGTCGAGCTCGCGGGCGGGTTCGGCTACAACAACGCGGACGCCTCCTTCACCGGCCCCGGCCGCACCCCGTGGAACACGGATTTCTGGTCGGGCGGCTCGTCCTCGGGACCCGGCGCCGCCACGGCCGCCGGCCTCGTCGGGTTCTCGATCGGATCGGAGACCTCGGGCTCCATCGTCACCCCCGCCGCTTTCTCCGGCGTCACGGGCCTCCGGCCGACTTACGGGCGCGTGAGCCGGCACGGCGCCATGGCGCTCTGCTGGACGCTCGACAAGCTCGGCCCCATGTGCCGGAGCGCCGAGGACTGCGGCCTCGTGCTGGCCGCGATCGCGGGCAAGGACCCGATGGACGCCACATCCGTGAACCGCCCGTACCGCCCCGCGCCCTCGGGCGCGAAGCCCAGGCGCTGGAAAGTCGGCGTCATCAAGGGCTCCTTCGAGAAGACGCAGCCCGAGGTCCGGAAGAACTTCGAAGAGTCGCTGAAGGTCCTCGGCTCGTTCTGCGACGTCGTCCCCGACGTCGAGTTCCCCGACTTCCCGTACGGCCCGGCCGTCGGGACGATCGTCTCGGCCGAGGGCGCCAGCGCGTTCCGCGACCTCGTCGAGAGCGGCCGCGCGAAGGAGTTGAGGGTCCCGAACGACCGCTGGGGCGGCTATGCGGCCTCGATGACGCTCGCCGTCGACTACATCCAGGCGATGCGCCTCAGGGCGCCGATGAAAAAGGCGCTCGACGCGCTCTACGCGAAGGTCGACGCGCTCGTTTCGCCAGCGCGCGCGAGCGTCTCGTACCCCATCGGCCCGGACTTCGACAAGGTCTACCCCGGCATCAGCGGCGGACCGGGCGTCATCGGCGCCGGCAACCTCGCCGGCCAGCCCGCGCTCGTCGTGCCGAACGGCTTCGGCGAGAACGGCCTTCCGACGGCGTTCCAGTTCACCGGCCGGGCATTCTCGGACGAGACGCTCGTGACTCTCGGAACCGCCGTGCAGGCCCGGACGGAGTGGCACCGCAAGAGGCCGCCTGTTTGACCTGCGGCCGGCCCGCCGCTGATCCAAGGGCCCTCCGGCAGCGTAGACCCCGTGTGCCCGCGACCGTGACGCCCTCGTCGGCGCAGCTCGACTCTGGTATACGCCTCCGCAAATGAACCGCTTCCTCCGCGAGCCGCTGGTCCACTTCCTTGCGATCGGCGCCGCCCTGTTCCTCTTGTTCGCCTGGAAGGGAGGCGCGGGCGCGTCGGGCCGAATCGTCGTGACGCGCGCGCGTCTCGAGTCCCTTGCCGCGGGCTTCGCGCGCACGTGGCAGCGGCCGCCGACCGCCGAGGAGCTGAAGGGGCTCGTCGACGGCTACGTCCGCGAGGAAATCGCCGTGAGGGAAGCCATGGCGACCGGCCTCGACCGCGACGACACGATCATCCGCCGGCGCCTCAAGCAGAAGATCGACTTTCTCGCCGAGGACCGCGTCGACGCCGCGCCCCCGAGCGAGGCCGAACTCTCCGCGTGGCTGGCCGCCCACCCCGACCTCTACCGCGCCGAGGAGCGCGTCTCTCTCCGGCAGGTCTGCCTGACGCCAGAGAAGCGCGGCGGCCCCGCCGCGGCGGAGGCCGAAGCGAAGCGCCTCGCCGCCGCTCTCGAGAAGAAGGGCCCCGGCGCCGAGGCTGCGGGAGACAGCCTGCTCCTTCCCCCCGAAGTGCCTCTCGCGCCGAAGGGCGAGATCGCGCGTGTCTTCGGGAGCGAATTCGCGGACGCCGTCGTGAAGATCGAGCCGGGGCACTGGACCGCGCCCGTCCCGTCGGGCTTCGGAGTCCACGCCGTCCTCGTCCTCGAAAGGACCGCCGCCCGCGCGCCCGCGCTCGCGGACGTGCGCACGGCCGTCGAGCGCGATTTCACCGCCGACCGCAGGACGCGCGAGCTCGAGGCTCTTTACGCACGCCTTCTCGCGAATACGAAGGTCGTGATCGAAACGGCGCCGGAGAAGAAGTGAGGGCGCGCGCCGGCCTCGTCCTCGTCCTTGCGGCCGCGCTGGCGGCGGCCCTCCCCGCTCACGCCCACGAGAACCGTCCCGGCTTCCTCGAGATGGAGGAGAAGTCGCCCGGCGTCTACGCGTTTCTCTGGAAGGCGCCTTACGGCGGCGCCGAGATCCACATCGCGCCGGTGCTGCCGCCGGGTTGCGCGCTCGCGACGTCCGGGGGCTCGCAGCTCACGACGTCGGCCGTCCTCGTGCGGGGCATGCTGCGCTGCGACGGCGGCCTCGCGGGGAAGACGATCGTCATCGAGGGTCTCGCGTCCACGGCGACGGACGTGCTCGTGCGCGTCCGCCACGCGGACGGCCGCCTCGAGAGCCACCTCGTCGGCCCCGCGGAGCCGTCCGTCACGCTCGGGGGCGCGACGACCGGCGCCCAACGCGCGGCGTCGTACCTGAAGCTCGGCGTCGAGCACATCCTCATGGGCGTCGACCACCTGCTCTTCGTCCTCGGGCTCCTCCTCATCGTCTCGGACCGCTGGACGCTCGTGAAGACGATCACGTCCTTCACGATCGCCCACAGCCTCACCCTCGCGGTCGCGACGCTCGGCTTCGCGTCGGCGCCGCTCCCGCCGCTGAACGCGGCAATCGCCCTGTCGATCCTGTTCCTCGGGCCCGAGATCGTGCGGACGTGGCGCGGCGAGACGAGCTTCACGATCCGACACCCGTGGGTCGTCGCGTTCGCGTTCGGCCTCCTCCACGGCTTTGGCTTCGCGAGCGGCCTGACGGCCATGGGCCTCCCGAAGGCCGAGATCCCGCTCGCCCTCCTCCTCTTCAACGTCGGCGTCGAGATCGGGCAGATGTTCTTCGTCGCCGTGATCCTCCTCCTCGAACGCTCGTTCGCCACGCTCGCGATCCGCTGGCCGCGCTGGGCCGAGGCGCTGCCGGGCTACGCGGTCGGCTCGCTCGGCGCGTACTGGACGATCCAGCGCGCCGCCATGCTGTTCGGAGGGGCGCGATGAAAGCGACGCTCGCGCGCCGACGACCCTCGAACGAGGCGCTTCTCGCGCTCCTCATCCTCGCTCTCGCGATGGCCCCCGCCCGCGCGCACATCCAGACGGGTGAGGCGGCGGGATTCCTCTCCGGCTTCCGCCACCCCGTCTCGGGCCTCGACCACGTCCTCGCGATGGTGTCCGTCGGCCTCTGGGGCGCGCAGCTCGGCGCGCCCGCCGTCTGGCTCCTGCCCGTCGTGTTCCCGATGGTCATGGCGTTCGGCGGCTTTCTCGGTCTCGCGGGCGTGCCGCTGCCGGGCGTCGAGATCGCGATCGCGCTCTCGGCGGTCCTCCTCGGCCTCGCCGTCGCGCGCGAAGCACGGCCGCCCCTCGCGCTCGCCGCGGGTCTCGTCGGAGTTTTCGCGATCTTCCACGGGCACGCGCACGGCACCGAGCTGCCGCCCGGGCAGAGCGGGATTCTCTACAGCATCGGGTTCGTCGTCGCGACCGGCCTGCTCCACCTTTCGGGCATCGCCGTCGGCCTCGTCCACCGCTGGAGCTGGGGCCGCATCGCGCTGCGCGTCTTGGGAGGCGGCGTGGCCGTGGCGGGACTCGTGTTCCTCACGAGAGCCTTCCGGTGAAGCGCCTCCCCGCCGCCGCTCTGCTCGCGCTCCTTTTCGCGCGGCACGCCGACGCGCATCTCGTCACGACGGGGCTCGGGCCCGTGTACGACGGGATCGGCCACCTGCTGCTGACACCGGAGGATCTCGTCCCGATTTTCGCGCTTTCGCTCTACGCCGGACTTCGGGGCGCGCGCGCGGGCCGCCTCGCGCTCTTCGTCCTGCCCGCCGCGTGGCTGGCCGGCGGCCTCCTCGGGCTGAGGCTCGGAGGTGTGACGACCGCTCCGGTTGCGGCGGTCTCGTTCATCCTCCTCGGGATACTCGTCGCGGCCGACGTGAAGCTGCCGGACGGCGCGGTCGCGGTGCTGGCTGCCGGCCTCGGGTTCGTCCATGGCTTCCTCAACGGGCCCGCCCTCGCCGGCACGGGTCCGGGCGTCCTCGGCCTACTCGGCATCGCGGTCGTCGCGTTCGTCCTCGTCGCCCTCGCCGCCGCGCTCGTCGTGTCGCTCCGCGCGCCCGCCGCGCGTATCGCCGTCCGCGTGGCCGGAAGCTGGATCGCCGCGATCGGCCTCCTCCTCCTCGGCTGGGCTCTCCGGACGAGCGGCGGCCCGGCCTGACCGGTCATTCTCTCGGCATGACGCATCCTCGGGGCGGCCTCTCGACGCGGCGGGCGACGAAGACCGCCGTGTACGGGCAGGTCCGGTACGCCTCGTCCACCGTCCCCTCGACCAGCGCGTAGTCGGACGCCGAACCCGGGGACGGGAACGGGGAGGTGAAGTCGGGAAGCGGGCCCGACCCGACGAATCGATGGTGGTAGAGCGTGACCGACCACGAAAAGCGCGCCAGGAGAGCGGCCCACTCGGAGAGAGTGAAGTTCGAGCGGTGGTAGTGGATCCCGCGGTTCTCTTCGAGGACGCCTTCGGTCGTGATCGGAGGGACCGCGATGACGGCCACGCCATCCGTCGCGAGGGCATCGAAGGCGGCGCCAAGAAACGCCTCGGGATGCTCGAGATGCTCGAGCACGTTCGAGCTGAAGACGAGGTCGAACGATCGAGGGGGGAGCGCGAGGCGTTCGCAGTCCGCCGAGCGGAACGAGATCGCCGGACGGGAATACCGGCGGCGCGCAAACCGGATGCTGAAGGAATCGAGATCGACCGCCAGCACCGACTTCGCGCCCGCTTCCGCGAAGACGGCCGCGCCGTACCCCGTGCCGCAGCCCGCGTCGAGGACGCGGGCGCCGGCGGCATACGGCGAGGCAAGCCTGTAGAGCGATTCGTGCGCCAGGAAGAGGTCGTTGCGGACTCCCGGCCAGACCGACTCGTTGAAAGGCCTCAGGCCCGAACCAATTTTGCGCAGTCCATTGCGAATGCGCGCCAGCCAGTAGCGAAAGTCCGACACGGGGGTTGCCTGATTCACGATATCGAGTTCCGTCGGGAGAAGAAAGGACCGCCGCTCGGCCGCGCGGACTCGAAATAGACTGCGGGCGTGACGTCCGCTGCACGGCATTTCCGGGCGCGCGCCTGGCTCGCCGTCTTCGCGCTCCTCGCCGCGGCCCGGTTCGCGACGATCGCGACGGACGCGTGGCACTGGGACGAAGTGCTCCTCACCGACGCGGTCGCGCACGGGATCGACCTGCGCGTCCACCGCCCTCACCCGCCGGGCTACCCCCTACTCGTCGAAGTCGCCGCTCTCGTCCACGGGGCCGGCGTCGATCCATACCGGTCTCTGGCCCTCGTCGGAGCAGTGGGAGGAATCCTCGCCGCCGCCGCGCTCGCGGCGTTTCTCGCCGCCGCCGGCCTCGGAGCCGACTTCGCGTGTCTCGGCGGGCTCCTCTACGCCGTCGTTCCGTCGGTGTGGCTCTTCGGGGTGCGCGGATTCAGCGACGCCCCCGCCGCGGCCGCCGTCTTCGCGTCGGCGGCCCTGCTCCTGACGGCGGCCGAGCGGCGCTCGCCGGCCCGCGCCGCCGCCGGTTTCGTCGTCGCCGCGGCCGCCGCGGGCCTCAGGCCGCAGAGCGCCGTCGCCCTCGTGCCCCTCGGGATCTGGGCGGCGCTTTCTTGCGCGAGGGCCGGCCCGCGCGCCCGCACGCTCCTCCTCGCCGGGCTCGGCGGCGCCGCCCTCCTGAGCGCCGCCGTCTGGCTGCCCGCGGTCCGTGGCTCAGGGGGATTCGCGCCGTTCCGCGAGCAGCTCGTCATCCAGGCGGCGGACCTCCGCCGCAGCTCGGTTCTCTCGGCGAAGGATCTTCTGTCGTCCGCACTCTGGCGGCGCTGGCTCGT
Source organism: Acidobacteriota bacterium (assembly GCA_039930645.1). Classification (GTDB taxonomy): domain Bacteria; phylum Acidobacteriota; class Thermoanaerobaculia; order UBA5066; family UBA5066; genus Fen-183. The sequence continues at coordinate 1,539 of JBDTTJ010000121.1, read as the reverse complement.
CGACCCGTTCGGCTCGAACGCGCTCTTCGCCGCGGTCGGCGCCACCGCCGCCGCGGGGGCCCTGCTGCGCCGCCACACCGCGTCGCGGATACTCCTGCTCGTCCTCCCGTGGGCGCTCGTGAACGTGCCAGTCTCCACGCTCTACGGCGCGCCCCGCTACGCGGCGCTCCTGCTCGGAGGCGTCGCGGGGCTCGCGGCGTGCGGTCTCGCGGCGCTAAAAAGCCGCGCCCCGCGCCTTGGGGCCCTTGCGTCCGTCGCGCTCGTGGCCGGGTGCGCGTGGGTCGCCGTCCCGCCCGTCGCGACCGCGTCGGCGCCGAGCCCCTCCGCCTCCGCCGTCCGCGCCGCCTCGCGGCCCCCGTACGATCGCGGAACGCTCGTCCACGACCCCGAGCTCCGGATGCACGTTTCGCGCTTCCTGCCGGTCCGCGCGCAGAGCGAGATCGCGCCGGATCGCGCCGTCGCGGCGGCGGAGGGCGACGTCGTGCTGACGGCGGACCGGCGCGTGGAAGGGCTCCTTCACGAGCGGGCCTTCGGCCGCCCGGACCCGCTTCTCGCCCGCATCTCGCTCGGCTTTCTCCTCGAGACCCGGATCGGCGTCGCGCCGGCGAGGATCTCCGTCGGACTGCGGCCGGGCGGCAGCGAGACCGAGGTCGTCCGGTACGACGCGTCGATCCCCGTGGCGGTCGACGCGCCCACGGACGGGGCGGCGCTGACCGGAACGCTCGACGTCCGCGGCTGGTGCCAGCTCCGCGGCGGCGGTGAGGTCGAGCCCGTCGAGTTCCGCGTGGACGGCATCCTCGCGCACGTTCTCGCCCTCGAGCGCACGCCACGCCCGGACGTCGCCGCCGCGATTCCCGAGATCGGCGACGCCTCGCGCGCCGGCTACGCGGCCCGGATCGACGCGTCGGGTCTCGCTGCGGGCGCTCACGGTCTCAAAGTCACGTTCCGCGCCGCCGACGGACGGAGGAGAATCGCCCCGCCGGTCCGCTTCGACTGGTCGCCCTGACACCAAGGAGGATCGACCATCTTCACGGCCTTCCGCTCGCGCCGCCTCCTCGTCTGGGGCGTCCTCGCCCTCGTGTACGTCGTGTCGTACTTCCACCGGATCGCGCCCGCGGTCCTCGCGAAGGACCTCATGCGGAGCTTCACGGCGACGGGCGTGGAGGTCGCGACGATGGCCGCGCTCTACCTCTACGCGTTCGCCGCGATGCAGTTCGTCGTCGGCGCGGCCGTCGACGCATGGGGCCCGCGCCGGGCCGTCGCGGCGGGCGCGCTCGTGATGGGCGCGGGCGGCGCGGACTTCGCCGCCGCGCACGCGCTCCCCGTCGCCTACGGCGCGCGTGTCGTCGTCGGCGTCGGGGCCTCGGTGGTCTTCATCGGCACGCTGAAACAGATCGGGGCGTGGTTCCGGCCGGACGAGTTCGGAACGTGGTCGGGCCTGACCCAGGTCGCCGGCAACCTCGGCGGCCTCCTCGCCGCCGCGCCGCTCGCCTTCGTCGTCTCCCTCGCGGGCTGGCGCACGACGTTCGGCGGCGTCGC
>JBDTTJ010000120.1:0-9274 GCA_039930645.1 Acidobacteriota bacterium | reverse complement strand
CAGCCGTTGGGCTATGCTTGGCCATGCTCGACTCGCCGGTGCTGGTCCTGAACAAGGGATTCGCGGCGTTGACCCTGACGGACGTGAAGCGCACCTTCACGCTCTTCTACAAGGGCCACGTGCGCGCGGTCCTTCCGGACTACACGACGTACGCGTGGGACGAGTGGCGGGACATTCCGGTCCAGCCGGACGACGACGTCGTGACGACGCCCAACCTCGTCCTCAAGGTTCCCCGGGTCGTCCAGCTCCTCTCGTGCGACCGCTCGCCGCGGCACGAGGTGAAGTTCTCGCGGCACAACATCTACATGCGCGACGGGAACCGCTGCCAGTACTGCGGCCGGCGCTTCTCGACTTCGGACCTCTCGCTCGACCACATCGTCCCGCTCTCGCGCGGCGGCCCGTCGAACTGGGAGAACATCGTCTGCGCCTGCCTGCCCTGCAACGTGAAGAAGGGCAATCGCCTTCCGGACGAGGCGGGCATGAAGCTGCGCCGGCCGGCCGCCAGGCCGAAGGCGACGCCTCTCGGCCTCATGTCGCCGCACCGGATCCACCCGACGTGGAAGAACTTCCTCGACGTGGCCTACTGGACCGTCGAGCTGAGATAGGGCCGAAGAGCGCGCCGTGGGTGCGAGCGGGCCGCGGAATCCCACGCTTCGCGTAATCGCACTGCACGGAAACGTGCAGCCACCGCTCGACGCGAGCCGGCGCTCCCAGGCGCGCAGGCCCCCTAAACCGTTCCAAGAAATCTCTTTATCTCCCTTTCTTCTTCCCTCTCCCGGGCGTGGCAGCAGGGTTGCGCTAGGGGTTCTGTCGGTCGCCCCCCGAACCGGCCACAGAAACAGGGGACTGGAGGAAAAATGAAGAAGACTCTTTCCGCTCTCGTTGCTGTCGCCGTCCTTTCGCTGGGCGCTGCCTTCGCCGAGGAAGCCAAGACCCAGACGAAGACCGAGGCCAAGACGACGACGAATCCCGTCACCGGCGCCACGACCGAGAAGTCCGAGAAGACGACCACGGCCACGACTCCGAGCTCCACGACGACCAAGAAGAAGTCGAAGAAGAAGGTCACGAAGAAGAGCGGCGCCGTGAAGAGCGAGACGACGAAGACCGAAGCGACGACCGCCTCGACGCCCGCTCCCGCTCCGGCTGTCAAGACCCCCGCCACCAAGTAAGCGCCAGAAAAACAGTTTCGAGCTTCAGCGCCCGGGCCTCGTGCCCGGGCGTTTTTTCTTTTGGACCCCCGTCAGTCGAGTCGCCAGCGGTTGTGGAGCCAGAGCCATTGCTCCGGGTGGCGCCGGATCATGATCTCGAGGATCGAGTTGAAGCGGGCCGTGAGCGGCCCGATCTCGCGCTCGGCGGGCGAGAGGCGCCGCACGTCCAGGACGGACTCGACGATGAGGCGATAGCGCGACGGCGCGATCCGGATCGCGGCGGCCGGCAGGACGAGCGCCTCGGTGCGGTCGACGATCCGGGCGAGGGCCGAGGTCGTCGACGCGGGCCTCCCGAAGAACGGCGCGGGGATCCCGTCGGGCGGGCCCACGTGCTGGTCCGCGAGCACGCCGAGCACGCCGCCGCTCCGGAGCGCCCGGAGCATGCCGCGGGCGGCGTCCCGTTTCTCGATGATCGCGTTTCCGTTTCTCGTCCGGAACGCGGTGAGCCAGGCGTCGAGGAGAGGGTTGTCGAGCGGCCGGGCGACGACCGACGCCTTCACTCCGGCCGCGGCCATCTCGATGGCGGAGTACTCCCAGTTTCCGAGATGGGCGGTGAGGAAGAGGATTCCGCGGCCCGAGCCGAGCGCCTCGCGCGCGACCTCGGCGCCCGGAAACTCGACGCGCGCGAGGGTCTCGGGGACGGGACGGCCGGCGGCGTGCAGGAGCTCGGTCGCAAGCCCGCCGAAGTGAGCGAAGACCGCCCGGGAGAGCGCGTCCACCTCCCTTGCCGACTTTTCCGGGAAGGCGCGCGCGATGTTCGCGAGCGTGAGATCGCGCCTCCGGAGGGCTAAACGGCGATAGGCGAGCCCGAGACGGCGCCCAACGGCCTCCGCGCGCTCGGGCGACATCCGGGAGAAGACCCCGCGCAGGGCGGCGACGGCGAGCACTTCGGCGCGGTTGCGGAACTCGGAGCGCGCCCGGGCCACGTCAGGACGGGCGCCGCGCGAGGCGGGCGAGCGCCTCGGCGACGAACCCGGGCTCCAGCACGGGCATGTCGATGGCGACGCGGTAGACGGCGAGGTGAAGCCGTCCGTCGAGCTTGACGGCGTCCTTCTCGGTCGTGACGACGGCGGTCGCGCCCGACTCCTCGGCGGCGCGCTCGATTCGGCCGAGGGCGGCCGGGCCGTATGGGTCGTGGTCGCGGAAGGCCCTGGCGGCCGCGGGGACGATTTTCAGGGATGCCAGAGTCGCGAAAAACGCCTCGGGCCGTGCGAGGCCCGCGACGGCGACACACGTCGCGCCCGGCAGGTCGGCGGGGTCGATCACAAGGCCGGCGGCGTCGCGGATGCCGAGGACGCGGGTCGCGGCGTGGTAGACGGGCACACCGGGAGCGTAGCGCGCCGCGAGCTCGCGGGCGCGCGACGGGTCGGCCTGCTCGGTCTTCGTCACGACGAGGAAGTCCGCGCGCGCCAGGGACTCGAGGGGCTCGCGCAGGCGTCCGGCGGGCAGAAGCGCGCCGCCGGCGTCGGGCGCCGTCGCATCGAGGAGGACGACGTCGAGGTCGCGCGCGAGGGCGACGTGGGAGAAGCCGTCGTCGAGGAGGTGAAGGGTCGTCGCGGGCGCCAGCGTTTCCGCGGCCCCCGCGGCCCTCGCGCGCCTCACGTCCGCCACGATCGGCACGGACGGAAGGGCGCGTGCGAGGAGCGCAGGCTCGTCGCCGGCGTCGCCGACGGACGCGAGGACGCCCGCGCCGTCCGAGACGACGACGGTCCCGCGGCTCTTGCGCCCGTAGCCGCGCGTGAGAATCGAGGGCTTCAGGCCGCGCGCGAGAAGCTCGCCCGCGAGCCACCGGATGAACGGCGTCTTGCCGGTTCCGCCGGCGGCCACGTTGCCGACGGACAGGACGGGGCGGCCGGCGCGCCGGACGGGCAGGAGGCCGCTCCGGTAGGCGGCGAGGCGCGCGGAGACGCCCGCGCCGTAGAGTGCGGCGAGAGGATCGAGGGCGTTCACGCCGGCGCGCTCGCGTCGAAGAGCTCCAGTGCGACCGCCGCCGCGCGGGCCGCGGCGCCCGAGGAGGCGGAGAAAAGAGCCGCGGTCGCCGCCGCCGCCCTCGCCCGGGCTTCGCCCCCGGCGAGGAGCGGCGCGAGCGCCTCGGCCGCGGCCGCGGCGTCGGCGGCGGGGAAGACCGCCCCCCGGGCGGAATCCACCGCTTCGCGGATGTTCTCGACGGACGGACCGACGACGACGGGCGCTCCCGCCCGGAGCGGCTCGAGGATGTTGTGGCCGCCTTTGGGCGCGAACGTGCCCCCGAGGAGCGCCGCATCCGCCAACGCGTAGGTCCCCGCGAGATCGCCGACCGTGTCGAGGAGAAAGACGTCGGCGCCAGCCTGCGGCGCCCCGCCGGTGAGAGCGCTCCTCCGGACGACGTTGAGGCCGGCTTCCCTGGCGAGCCGGTCCGCCGCGTCGAAGTCGGCAGGCTGGCGCGGCGCGAGGACGAGGAAGACGGGAGCCCTTTCGGCGAGGCGGCGGCGCACGTCGAGGACGAGCGGAATCTCGTCGCCCGCCGCCGAGCCCGCGACGAGGACCGGCCGTCCGGCCGCGAGGGCGCGCACCGCCGCCGAGAAGGACGGCGGCGCCGGCGCGGGGCGGTCGAACTTCAGGTCGCCGGACGCCGCGACGCGCGCGGCCGGGACGCCGATCTCGACGAAGCGGGCCGCGTCCGACGCCGTGCGCGCGAGAACGCGCGTGAGCGCCGAAAGAGGGCCCGCGAAGAGAGCCGATGCGCGCCGGTAGCGCGCGGCCGAGCGCGGCGAGAGGCGCGCGTTCGCGAGGAGCACCGGAACCCTGCGGCGGCGCGCCTCGTTCAGCACGGCGGGCCAGAGCTCGGTCTCCACGAGGACGAGCAGCCGCGGGCGCTCGGCGTCGAAGAAACGCCGCACCGCGGACGGGAGGTCGAGGGGAAACGGCCGCCACGGGAGGGGAATGGACGCGAGCCGCCGGGAGAGGAGGCCGACGCCCGCGGGCGTCGTCGCGCTCAGAAGGAGGGGGATTTCGGGCCGGCTTCGGGCCACTTCGGCGGCCAGCGTGAGGGCCACCTCGACCTCGCCGAGGGAGACGCCCTGAATCCACATGCCCCCTTCGGCTAGGGCCTCGCGGGATGGAAAGAGGCGGGACCGGACGAGTGGAAGGAGGGGGGCTCCGGCGGGGAGAATCGCGCTCAAATCGAGTCCGGACAAGAATTTAAGATGCGTCGCCACGCCGCGGCGGATTATACTGCCGAGCGGCCTTGGAGGCCTTTTCCTGATAGACGAAGACGATCCGGCAAACGTAACAGAGGCTGAAGCGATGCGTCTCGTCTCCGCCTCTGCGAGCCCCGTTGTGAGCGACCCTGCGCCCGACGCGCCGGGGGAGGGTGTGTCCACGTCCGGACCGTCCGCCGACTCGCAGGCGATCGAACGCGCGCTCGCGCTGAGGGCGCAGGCCGGCGATCTCGAAGCCTTTGCGACGCTCGTCCAGCGGCGGACGCCGGGCGTGGTGGCCTTCCTGCGACGCATGCTCGGCGACGCCGAGGACGCGCGCGACGTCGCGCAGATCACGTTCCTGAGGGTCTGGGAGAACATCGGCCGCTACGACCCCGCGTGGGCGTTCTCGACGTGGCTGTTCCGGATCGCCGGCAACCTCGCGATCGACGCGCTGCGCGCGCGCAAGACCCGCCAGCGGACGGAGACGGAGAGCTTCCGCCTCGTGAAGGGCGCGCGGACGAGCGCCGAGTCCGACGCGCTCGGCGCGCTCCATCGCGACGAGGTGCGCCGCGTGTTCGAGAACTGCGCGGGCGTCCTCTCGGAGACCCAGCGCCTCGTCTTCGTCCTCCGGGAGTTCGAGGAAAGGGAAGGCAAGGACATTGCCGCGATCCTCGAGTGCCGCGAGTCCACCGTCCGCAACCATCTCTTCCAGGCCCGCCGCCTCCTGCGCGACGAGATCCGCAAGCGGTATCCCGAGTACGCCGGAGGCGGCCGATGAGCGCGAGGGTCTGCAACGAGTCCGCGCGCGTGCGCGCGGCCGTCCGTCTTTCCCTTTCAGAAGAAAATTTCTCTTCCTCTTCGCTCCCGTCCCTCTCCTCCGAGCTGAAGGCGCATCTATCGACGTGCGCGGTGTGCGCCGCCGAGGCCACCATGCTGGACCCGACGCTCGTCTTCGCGCCGCTCGCGGCGTCCGTCTCGCCCGAGCCCGCGTCCACCGGCCGGCGGCCCGCGCCGCCCGTCGCCGAGGACGCGCGCCGCGTCGGGGACGCGGTCCTCGAGGAGCTCCGCCGCCGCGCCCGCGTGACGACTCCCGCGCCGGCGGCGCCCGCCGCATCCTGGTGGCGCACGCACCGCGTCGCGCAGGCGGCCGCGCTCGTCGCGCTGACGGCCGGCCTCGCGGGTCTCGTCCGCTGGGAGCGCGCGCGCCCCGCCGGGACGGCGGACCCGATCGCCGCGGCCTCCGCGACACCCGGGGTCTCCGTTCCCGCGCCGGCCGAGGCGTCCGCGCGCCCCCTCATCGAGGGCGTGCGCAGCCCGAACGCGCGCGTCTACGAGTTCGCCTCGAACTCTCCGCAAGAGCCGGCGGTCGTGTTCGTCGCAAACCCGAACGCGGACATGTGACGTGACGGCCCGCCACCCGCTCCTCCCGCGCGCCACCGCGGCCGCCATCGCGGTGGCCGCCCTCCTCGCGCTCCTCGCCGCGCCGGCCGCGGGCGCGCCGCCCGCCGTGGTCGTGCGCGTCTTCGCGCTCAAGCACCGCGCGGCCGACGAGGCGCTCGATCTCGTGCGCCCGCTCCTCTCGGACGCGGGCTCCGTGATGCTCGAGCCGAAGACGAACGAGCTCACCGTTCGCGACAAGGCCGCCTCGGTCGACCGGGCGGCGCGGGCGATCGCGGCGTACGACGTGCCCCTCCGGGGCGTCGACGTTGCGGTGACGCTCCTGAAGGCGACGTCCGACCCGAAGGCCGCGCCGTCGATGACCGACGCATCCGCGGAGATCCGCGGAATCGGCGAGCGTCTCAAGAAACTTTTCAACGTGACGGACTTCACGCGCCTCGACTCGGTCGTCGTCCGCGGCCTCGAGGGCCAGCGCGTCGCCTACGCGATCGGCGCGACGTACCACATTCAGTTCGTCCTCGACCCGTCGCGCGACGGAAAGCGACTGCAGTTCCGGGACCTCTCGCTCGAGAGGGTGCACCGCGAGGGCGGCAAGGAGACGCGCGGCGAGATCCTCCACACGTCGATCAACGTGAACATGGGCCAGCCGTACATCCTCGGCGTGGGCAAGGACGAGGCGGCGCGCGGCGCCCTCTTCCTCGTCTTCTACCCCGAGTGGACCCGGCCGGGCCCCGGGATCCTCCTGAACTGATGGCGACGTACGTCTGCCGCCTGGGGCTGCCGGACGGGGCAATCGCGACGCGCACGATCGAGGCGTCCGACGAGGGCGCGCTGCGCACCGAGATCGCGCGCCTGAACGCGCGGCTGTTCTCCGTCAAGGTCGCCGGGGACGCGCCGAGCGCGGCCTCGCCGAGCCGCCGAATCGGGGGTTCGCGCCTCTCCTTCGGGTCGCGCCGGCCCGTGAAGCCTGCCGAATTCCTCGTCTTCAACCAGGAGCTCGTGGCGCTGCTGAAGGCCGGGCTTCCGATCGTCGCCGGTTTCGAGATCCTCCTCGAGCGCCAGGAGAACGCGCGCTTCAAGGGGATCCTCTTCGACGTCCGCGAGCAGCTCATCTCGGGCGTCGCGCTCTCGGACGCGTTTCTCTCCCACGGCGACGTCTTCCCGCGCCTTTATGCGACGTCGCTCAAGGCCGGCGAGCGCTCCGGCGAGGTCGAGAAGGTCCTGCGGCGTTACCTGTCCTACCAGAAGATCCTTTCGGCGCTGCGCCGCAAGGTCACGGGCGCGCTCGTCTACCCGGCGGTCCTGATCGGCCTCTCGATCGGCCTCGTCACGATCCTCATGACGTACGTGATCCCGCGCTTCCGCGAGTTCTTCGCCGGGTTCGAGGCGGGCCAGCTCCCTCTGATCACGCGCGTCGTGATCGGGACGGCGGATTTTCTTCGGGGGCACATCCTCCTCGTCCTTGCGGGGCTCGTGGTGGCGACGATCGTCTTCACGCGGTGGAAGGCCACCGAAACCGGGCGGCTCGGATGGGACAGTCTCCTCCTGAAGATCCCGCTCGTCGGCACGATCCTCCAGCAGTTCGCGCTCTCGCAGTTTTCCCGTTCGCTCGCGACGCTCGTCGGCGCGGGGACGCCGGTCGTTCCCGCGCTCGACATCGCGGCGGGCGCCGTCGCGAACCGGAAGATCTCGGGCGCCGTGGCGTCGGTCGTGCCGCGCGTGCGCGAGGGAGCCGAGGTCTGGCGGAGCCTCGAGTCGACCGGCGTCTTCACGTCGCTCGCGATCGAGATGATCAAGGTCGGGGAGGCGACGGGCGCCCTCGAGGAGATGCTCACGAATGTGTCCGACTTCTACGACGAAGCGATCGACGCGCTGCTCGGGCGCATCGTGACCCTGATCGAGCCGATCATCCTCGTCGTCATGGGCGCCGTCGTCGCGACGCTGCTCCTGTCGATCTACCTCCCGATGTTCACGATCCTCTCGAACATCAAGGCCTGACCATGAGCACGGCCCGCAACGACTCCGTCGACGCCGCGATCCCGCGCTTCCTCGACGCGGCCTCCGAGGAGACCCGCGCCCGGCAGCTCGCCGAGCGCCTCGGCCTCCCGTACATCGACCTCTGGACGTTCCGCATCGACGCGGAGATATTCCGCTCCATCCCCCTCGAGTGGATGCTCCGCTTCGAGTTCGTGCCTGAGCACCGCGAGAACGGGACGCTTTCCGTCGTGATGGCCGACCCGTCCGACGTCGTGAAGCGCGACGAGCTGGAGGCGCTGCTCAAGGCGCGGCTGAAGGTGAAGGTCGGGTCGCGCGCCGCGCTCCAGGACATCCTCCAGAAGTCCGAGTCGACGCAGCGCGTCCTCGAGGAGGCCACCGAGGAGTTCCGGATGCAGGTCGTCCGCGAGGACGAGGAGGGCCAGGAGGTCCTCTCGATCGACCGGATCACGGCCGACGCGAGCCCGATCATCAAGCTCGTCGACTCGGTCCTCTTCAACGCGATCCAGCGCCGCGCCTCGGACATCCACATCGAGACGCAGGAGCACGTCGTCGTCATCAAGTACCGCATCGACGGCGTTCTCTACCCGGCGATGGAGCCGATCGACAAGAAGCACCACCAGACGATCATCAGCCGCATCAAGGTCATGTCGGAGCTCGACATCGCCGAGAAGCGCATCCCGCAGGACGGCCGCTTCAAGGTGCGCGTCAAGGGCCGGACGATCGACTTCCGCGTCTCGATCATGCCGACGGTGCACGGCGAGGACGCCGTCATCCGCATCCTCGACAAGGAGTCCGCGAACGCCGAGTTCAAGAACCTGCGCCTCGACGTCCTCGGGATGGATCCCGAGACGATGCGGCGCCTCCGCAAGTTCATCCGGGAGCCGTACGGCATGGTCCTCGTGACGGGGCCGACGGGCTCGGGCAAGACGACGACGCTCTACGCGTGCTTGTCGGAGATCCAGACCGTCGAGGACAAGATCATCACGATCGAGGACCCCGTCGAGTATCAGCTGCGCGGGATCACGCAGATCCCCGTGAACGAGAAGAAGGGCCTCACCTTCGCGCGCGGCCTGCGCTCGATCCTCCGGCATGACCCGGACAAGGTCATGGTCGGCGAGATCCGCGACGAGGAGACGGCGCAGATCGCGGTCCAGGCCGCGCTGACGGGCCATCTCGTCTTCACGACGGTCCACGCGAACAACGTCGTCGACGTCCTCGGGCGCTTCCTGAACATGAAGGTCGAGCTCTACAACTTCGTCTCGGCCCTCAACTGCATCCTCGCGCAGCGCCTCGTGCGGAAGATCTGCCCGCACTGCAAGATTCCGTTCGTCCCGACGCCGCAGATCCTGGAGGAGTCGGCGCTGACGGTGGAACAGATGAAGGGAGCCACGTTCTGGGAGGGCCGGGGATGCCTCGAATGCAACGGAACGGGTTTCTACGGCCGCATGGCGATCACCGAGCTCCTCGACCTCTCCGACCGCATCCGCG
>JBDTTJ010000119.1:0-9366 GCA_039930645.1 Acidobacteriota bacterium | reverse complement strand
GAGGCCTACGAAACGATGCTGGCGCTCGAGGGCTATCTCGATCGCTGCGGTCTCGAGCGCTCTCTGATCGAGCTGGTCAAGCTGCGCGCGTCCCAGATCAACGGCTGCGCCTATTGCATCGACATGCACACGAAAGACGCCAGGGCCGCCGGTGAGACGGAGCAGCGTCTTTACCTGCTCGATGCCTGGCGGGAATCCCCCTTCTACTCGCCGCGTGAGCGGGCCGCGCTCGCCTGGGCCGAGTCCGTCACGCGGGTCTCGGAGACGCACGTGCCCGACGAGGTGTACGACGAGGCAAGGCGCCACTTCTCCGAGAAAGAGCTCGTCGACCTCAACTGGGTCGTCGTGGCGATCAACGCCTGGAACCGGCTCGCGATCCCCTTCCGCACACCGCCCGGCATCTAGGATGCCGGCCCCGACCCTCACGAAGGCCAGGGGGGTCGCGTTCGCGGAGGCCGCTGAGAAGCCTCGGACGACTCCCGCGTCCTCCCAGCGGCCCGTCAGGCTCAGTGCTCGTGCGCGGCCGCAGGAATCTTCCCGCCGTGCGCGGCGGGCGTCGTCGCGTCCCGGTGCAGGCGCTCGACGAAATGGGTGAGTTCCACGGGCGGCTGTTTCAGGCCCCGGCGGCGACGCCGCCCTTCGGCCGGCGCTTCCACGCGACGTACGGCTTCGCGAGCGTGCGCAGCGCCGCGAGCTTCGTCTCGTAGAGGCGCGAGCCGAGCGTCGGCGGCACGAGCTCGGCGGCCTCCTCGGGCTGGACGACGAGTGAGACCTGGATGCCCGGCAGGATCCCGACCGGCAGTCCGACGCGCGTGACGGCCTGCCAGAGGTACGCGAAGACTTCCTTCATGTCGTCCGGCTTCGGCGGGTCGACGTGCTCCATGACGCTTCCGAGCGTGGGCCGGAAGATGCACACGGTCGGGAACGCGCCCGCGTTCACGATGCGGTCGATCGCGCGCTTGGTCGCGCCGATCGGCTCGGGGCCCGCGATGATCTCGCCCGAGACCTTGCCGGGCCCCAGCTTCTTGGCCGTGTACTCCATCGCGTCGAAGAAGGCCTGCTGGCCGACCGTCTGAGCCTTCCCCGGGCACAGCCTCGCGAACGTTTCGGCGTCCTCGAACTCGTAGCAGAACGAGAAATGGTCGGTCCCGGCCGCGATGAGGTCGTCGTACTCCGCGAACTTCCGCTTCGGGACGGGCACCGCCTGTACGCCGATGAACCCGCCGACTTCGGCGCGGATCGCCTTGACGAACGGCTCGCACTGCCTCAGGCCGTGGAGCGACTCGTGCTTGTCGATATCCTCGAAGTGATAACCCGTGTTCAGGTGCGTGAAGATCGAGCCCGAGCGGTCGCGCGCGGCCTTCGCGACCTCGACGACGTCCGCGACCTTCTTGCGGGATTCCTCGGCCTCGCCCACGTTGCGGCCCGTCGTGCAGAACGCGCAGGCCGGCGAGGCGGGCAGGTTCCAGTAGAGGCACGAGTTCGAGACGTAGATCCCGAGGTACGTGCCCTGCAGGACGCCGATCCGGCTCATCTCCGCGCCCGTCTTCGTCTTCCACGAATACCACTCGGGCTCCGGCGGCACCTCAACGGGGTAGTGATCGCCCGTGCGCGTGTCCGTCACCGCGTACGCGGCTCCGCTCTTGACGAGGAGGAGGGGCGACTTCGCCGCGAACGGCTCGACGACCGGAACGTTGATCCAGATCTTCTTCCGGGGGGACGGCAGCAGCAGCTCGAGGCCCGAGCCGAGGCCGGCGCGCGTGCGCGAGATGCGCCGCCCGTCCTCGTCCACGTGGCAGGACTCGTCGATGCGCATTCCGAGGCAGAACAGCTCGATCTCGAGCTCGACGGGCTTCAGCATGGAGTTTCTATCCCTTCAATCTCTTGCGGCGCGGGAGAAGGTCGTTCACCTCGCGCAGGGCGAGTTCGAGGCCCTTTTCGACGCCCGGGGGCTCTTCGCCCCTCTGCGCCGACATCGTGTACTCGTCCTTCAGGCGCTGGAGCTTGTGGCCCAGGGCCCACAGGATCGTTTCGACGGCCTTCTGCTCATTCTCGGATCGTCCCTTCGACATGGACCGGATTCTGACCCAAGATCGTGTCTCATGCCCGTCCTCGCCGTTCTCGTCCGGACGCACAACCCCGGCAACCTCGGGGCCGCCGCGCGCGCGGCGAAGAACTTCGGGGCCGAGCTGCTGGTCGTCGACCCGCGCGCGGAAGTGCTGCACCCCGACGCAGTAGCTTTCGCCTCCGGAGCAGAAGATCTTCTTAGAAGGGTGAAGACCCTCGGCTCGTTCGATGATCTCGCTGCGCGGGCGGACTTAGTGGTCGCACTCACGTCGTTGCGCGGGAGGGTTTCGAGGGGGCTGCCGCCTCCCACCACCTTCAAAGAAACCTCCTCTTATCTCAGCGCCCGCCGCCGCGTCGCGCTCGTGTTCGGGCCGGAGCGCGGGGGGCTGACGACGGAAGAGCTGAAGATGTGCGACGCGCGGCTCCGCATCGAGACTGCAGACGAGTTCCCGACGCTGAACCTGGCGCAGTCGGTCGCAATCGCGCTGGCGCTTCTCTCACCCTTCAAAGAATCTTCGCGGCGCAGCCGCGGAACGCCGCCCCCCGGAGAACCGCCGGCGCCGTCGAAGGACGTCCGCCGCCTCCTCTCTTCACTCAAAGAAACTCTTTCTCTTTCGGGCTACCCGGGCCGGGGTCATTCCCGCGAGGTCATCGCCGAGATCGAGTCGTTCGTGAAGCGCGGAAAGCCCACGAAGCGCGAGGTCACGCTGCTCCTCGGGGCGCTGGCCGCGCTCCGGCGCGGCCTCGGCGTCAGCCCTTCGAAGCCTCGAGCCTGAACTGCAGCGCGCCCGAAGGGCAGCGCTTCACCTGCTCGACGATCTTGTCGGAGGGCGCCGCGGCGAGGTCGACCCACGGCCGCTTGCTCACGTCGAAGACGTCGAAGAGGCCGCGGACGCAGACCCCGGAGTGCGTGCAGACGCGGGGGTCGAACGTCACGGTGAGGCCGTCTTCTTCGTAGTGCTGAACCGGATCCTTCATGAGTCTGATTCTCCATCATGACGCGTGCAGACCGCAGTTCGGCGCGCATGGGCCATGTGGCGCCCTTGCCCTCCCCCCGGTCCGGGCGCATGTTGCCGGGCGAAGGGAGCACACCATGAAGATGAAGAGCCTCGCGTCCATCCTCCTGCCCGCGGCCCTCGCGGTCGCGGCCCTCCCGGCCTCGGCCCTCTCCGTTACGTCCGTCGGCCTCGCGGTCTCGCCCGCCGCGAGCAAGGGTCCTTGCCCGGTGGAATTCACGTTCACGGGCAAGGTCGTGCTCAATGGCCGCGGCAGCTTCACGTACAAGTGGGAGCGCGGTGACGGCGGGATCGACTCGACCGCTCCGCACACGGCCACCTACGACGGCGTCAACCCGGCGATCGTCAAGACGACCTGGACACTCGGGGCAGCGATGCCGTTGTTCCATCCGTTCGACCCCGCGAAGAGCACGCAGACGCTCCATATCCTGACGCCCACGGACGCCTCGAAAACGGCGCGCTTCCACCTCGACTGCGGCCCCGGCCGCGACAATCCGAACGGCCCGACGCCCGGCAACCCGACGGGCGGCCCGGGTCATCCGAACCCGAACTGTGACGGCAAGCCGGACCTCGTCCCCGTGCTCCACACGCCCATGGACGGGTGGGTGCAGGTCAAGAACGTCGGCGACGGAAATGCGGGCCCGAGCCGCCTCCTCATCAAGTGCGTGAAGGAAGGCCACACGGGTCCCGGCGGCGGCTGCGCCGAGCTGCCCGCCTCCGCGATCGCGCCTCCGTTCTTCTCGACGCCCGACGCCCTGGGCCTCACCGTGCCCGCAATCGCGTGCCACGGGGAGTTTCACGCGACGATGCCGTGGTGGCCGAACCTGAAGTGGGCCAAGGGGACATACCACTTCACGGCGACCGCGGACGTCGGCAACACCGTCGCCGAGAGCAACGAAGGCAACAACCAGGCGACGTCGACGCTCGTCAAGTAGCGGCGGCCTCGCCGCCTGCAGGCTGCCGGACGGGGACGAGGAGCGACGGGCCTTCGTCTCCGTTTCGCCTGCTCCTAGACGTCGAGGTCGTCCGCCTCCCGCGCCCGCTCCATGATGAACTTGTAGCGCAGGGACGCGTCCTTGCCCATGAGCTCGCCGAGCGCCCTCTCGGCCTCGAGGACGCTCGGCACGGTGACCTTGAGCGCGCGCCGCCGCTGGGGATCGAGCGTCGTCGACTTGAGCTGCTCGGGCATCATCTCGCCGAGGCCCTTGAAGCGCATGATCTCGGGCTTCACGTTCTTCGGGAGCTTCGCGAGGATCGCGTCGCGCTCTTTCTCGTCGAGCGCCCAGTGCGTCTCACGCGCCGCGTCGATGCGGTAGAGCGGCGGCTGGGCGAGATAGACGTGCCCGCGCTCGACGAGCTTTGGCAGGTGGCGCCAGAAGAACGTCAGGAGGAGCGTCGAGATGTGGTGGCCATCCGCGTCGGCGTCCATGAGGAGGAAGATCTTCCCGTAGCGCAGCTTTTCGATGTCGAAGTCCGCGCCGACGCCGCAGCCGAGCGCCGAGACGATGTCCGACAGCTCGCGGTTGCCCGTCACCTTCGCGGCGTTCGCCTGCTCGGCGTTCAGGACCTTGCCGCGGAGCGGCAGGATCGCCTGCGTGCGCCGGTCGCGGCCCTGCTTGGCGGAGCCGCCGGCCGAGTCGCCCTCGACGATGAAGAGCTCGGACGACCCGGGATCCGTCGAGGAGCAGTCCGCGAGCTTGCCGGGCAGATTGAGCCGGTGCGAGACGGCCGTCTTCCTCGCCACCTGCTGGGCCGCGCGGCTGGCCTCGCGCGCCCGGGACGCGAGGACGATGCGGCCGACGATCTGCTCGGCGAGCGTCGGGTTCTCGTTCAGCCACTTCTCGAGCGCCGGACGCACGGCGCCGTCCATGGCCGCGGCCATCTCGGGGTTGTTCAGGCGGTCTTTCGTCTGGCCCTGGAACTGCGGCTCGAGGACATAGGCCGAGAGCAGCACGACGATGCCCTCGCGGATGTCTTCCGCCGTCACGGCGACGCCCTTCGGCAGGAGCTCGTGCGTCTCGACGTAGTTGCGGACGGCCTTCGTGATGCCGGATCTGAGCCCATTCTCGTGCGTGCCGCCGGACGGAGTCGAGATGCCGTTCACGAACGAACGGACGTGCTCGTCCGTCGCCTCGGTCCAGACGAGCGCGAGCTCGAGGCGCGGGTCCTCCGGCCGCTCGAGGACGAACGCGCCCGCGTGCGTGGCGGCCTTGCCGCGCTGCGCGACGACGTGCGTCAGCCAGTCCGCGAGGCCGCCCTCGTGCGCGAGCTCCTCGCGGACGGGCGGCTTCTGCGTCTCGTCCGTGAAGACGACGCGCAGACCCCGGTGGAGGTACGTCTTGGCCTCGAGCCTCTCGCGGATCTCCGCCGCGTCGAACGCGAGCTTGCCGAAGATCTCGACGTCGGGCCGGAAGCGCACGGTCGTCCCGGATCCGCGCACCTTTTCGGCGCCGGAGATCTTCGCGACCTTCGACGTCGCCTTGCCCTTCGCGTACGTCTGCTGCCACGTGTGGCCGTCGCGCTTCACGGTGACGGTCATCTCCGACGAGAGCGCGCAGACGACGGACGACCCGACGCCGTGCAGTCCGCCCGAATGGACGTAGTTCCCCTGCTCGAACTTACCGCCCGCGTGGAGCGTCGTGAGGATCAGCTCGAGGGCGCTCTTCTTGTACTTCGGGTGGACGTCCACCGGGATGCCCCGCCCGTTGTCCGTGACCTCGATCTCCTTGCCGTCGGAAAAGAGCGTCACCTCGAGGCGGGTCGCGTAGTCGTTGATGAC
Organism: Acidobacteriota bacterium; assembly: GCA_039930645.1. Taxonomy (GTDB): domain Bacteria; phylum Acidobacteriota; class Thermoanaerobaculia; order UBA5066; family UBA5066; genus Fen-183. The sequence goes on along the minus strand of JBDTTJ010000119.1, from coordinate 3,504 downwards.
CTCGTCGATCGCGTTGTCGACGATCTCGTTGACGAGGTGGTGGAGGCCCCGCGTGTCGACGCCCCCGATGTACATGCCCGGGCGCTTGCGGACGGGGTCGAGGCCTTCGAGGACGGTGATGTCGCGGGCGGTGTAAGTCGTGGCCATGAGGCGCCGAGAGGGTGCGGCGAAATGGACGGGCCGTCAAGTCGCGGGCGAATCGAAGAAAGGAAGGCGAAGAGAGATTTCTTAGAGGGCGAAGCGGGCTTCGGCGGGCGCGTCGCCTCCTTGCGGCAGACGTTATCGTTAGCCCTTCGTGGAGTCCCTCTTTGCGCGCGCGTTCGACTTCTTCCTCCTCGTCCTCGACCGGACGGGCGCGGGAACGCGGCTCGCGGCGCTCCCGCTCTTTCCCTCCGCGATGCCGTCCGCTTCGCGCCTCGCGTGGGCGCTCGCGATTCTCGGCGCCGCCGTCCTCCTCTTCTACGCGTCGCTCGCGGCCGGGCCCGACCGCGGCGTCGCGGCGTTCCGCGTCGTCGCGCTCCTCGCCGCGTGCGTCCTCCCGATCCTTGCGGCGCGGCTCGTGCCCGCGGGCAGCGCGCGCCCGTTCGGGGGCGCCGTCCTCGTCCTCGTCTTCGCGGCCGCGCTCGTCCACCGCGCGCTCGCGCGGCGCCGAAGGGAGAGTCTCGCCTCCCGGATCCTCGAGGGCGCGCGCTGGCTCCTCGAGCTCGCCGGACTCGCGCTCTGCGCGGCCGCCGTCGTCGTGTGGTTCCGCGAAGGGCGCGTCCTCGGCCCGGCGGCCGTGTGGGGGCTTCTGTGCCTCCGCCTCTCGATCGCGGATCTCCTCGACCCCTCGCGCCTCGCGAAAGAGACCGGCCTGACGGGCAGCGCCGCGAAGGACCTCAAGGCCGCGCGCCGCGGAAAAGCGCCGGCCGCGCGGCGGGGAACGCGCTTCCTCTCCGGACTCGCGAAGCTCGCGCTCGCGATTCTGTGGGTCTTCCTGCCGCTTCTCGCGGCGGTCGCGCCCGGAGAGATCGCGCGCGGAGAGTGGCCGCCCATCGCCCGCGTCCTCGTCCTCTATCCCGCGCTCGCGCTCTTCCTCACGGGCGTCCTCCTCCTTTCGGGCGCGGCGCGGCGTCTCGCGTCGAGCCCGTTCGAGGCCGCGCGCGGCGCAATCGTCGGCGCCGGGACGCTGCTGTGGCTCTGGCTCGTGTTCAACCGGACCTCCGTGGGCGAAGCGGTCGCGGTGCTGCCGCGGCTCTATATCGCCGAGACGCTCGCGGGCTTCCTGTTCGGAGCGGCCTCGCGCGGGCGCTGAGCCTCCCGTAACATCCGCGGATGCTCGACAGTCCCGGCCGCCCCGTCCATGCGCTGGAGCGCCGCATCGGCTTCTGGAGCGCCGTCGCCGTCGTGATCGGATCGACGATCGGCTCCGGGATCTTTCGCTCGCCCGCCGGAATCGCCGACAAGCTGCCCGGCCCGCTCCCGATGCTCGCCGTGTGGGCCGCGGGCGGAGTCTTCGCGCTCTGCGGCGCGCTCACGCTGGCGGAAGTCGCGAGCGCGCTCCCCCAGACGGGCGGCATGTACGTCTTCTGCCGCGACGGCTGGGGGCGGCTCGCGGGGTTCCTCTTCGGGTGGGGGCAGTTCTCGATGATCCGCGCGGCGTCGCTCGGCGCGATCGCGATCACGTTCTCCGAGTACTTCTTCCGCGTCACGGGCCAGAACCCGCAGGCCCCGGACAAGGTCATGGCCGTGCGGTGGTTCGCCGCGTTCGCGATCGCGCTCACGGCGGGCTTCAACATCCTGGGCGTTCGCTTCGCGTCGAACGTGAGCAACGTGACGGTGATCGCGAAGTACGGCGGCCTCGTCTTCATCGTCCTCGTCGCGCTCGTCATCGGCCTCCCGAAGACGGGCGGCGGCCACTTCGCGCCGCCCGTCCCCGCGGGGAGCTTCTCGATGGCGGCCTTCGGCCTCGCCCTCGTCTCGACGCTCTGGGCCTTCGACGGCTGGGCCGACCTCGCCTACAACGCGGGCGAGGTGAAGGACCCGCAGCGGAACCTCCCGCGCGCGCTCATCGGCGGGACGCTCCTCGTCGTCGCGATCTACCTCGCGGCGAACGTCGCCTACCTCGCGGTCCTCCCGATCGAGAAGATCCGCGTCTCGAAGCTCGTCGCGGCCGACGTCGCCGAGGTCGTCCTCGGGTCGGCGGGCGCCGCGTTCGTATCCGTCACGGTCATGGTCTCGACGTTCGGGACGCTGAACACGGTCCTCTTCACGAGCCCGCGCGTCTTCTTCGCGATGGCGGCCGACCGTCTCTTCTTCGCGCCGGTTGCGTCCGTCCACCCGCGCTTCGGCACGCCGTGGATCTCGATCTCGATGACGGCCGGGCTCGGAATCGTCTTCGTTCTCCTGCGCAACTTCGAGCAGCTCGCGGACGCGTTCGTCACGGCGTTCCTGCCGTTCTACGCCCTCGCGGTCGCGTCGATCTTCCGGCTGAGGAAGAAGCCCGGCTACGCGCCGACATTTCGCGTGCCTCTCTATCCCGTGCTGCCGATCATCTTTCTCGTCTCGGTGCTCTACCTCCTCGGCAACGCGATCGTGCAGCCCGAGAGCCGGTGGTCGACGCTCGCCGTCCTCGGCGTCGTGGCGGCGGGGGTGCCGGTGTACTACCTGACCGTGGGCCGGCGGACGGCTTAGGCAACCGGCCGGACGCCACGGACCGACTCTCGGCGTGACCGATCCAATCCTTTGGAGAGCATGAAGTTGAGGCGGATCACGCGTTAGAATCGTGGTAAGAATTGGTTTGCACTCTTATTTTTATTTGGAGGAGGTTCTTGAAATGCGGTTGATCTCGCGAATCTTTCTCGTGCTCCTCGTCACCGTTCTCGCAACGGCGGCGTGGGCCGGTGAGACCGGCTCCGTCTCGGGCGTCGTCAAGGACGGCAGCGGCCTTCCGGTCCCCGGCGCCACCGTGAAAATCACGGGCGCGCAGGCGCCCTACACCGGCGTCTCGAACGCGAACGGCGCGTTCAAGTTCGGGGTCCTTCTGCCGGGCGAGTACGTCGTCTCGGCCGACCTCAAGGGCCTCGGCTCGGCCCGCCAGCAGGTCAAGGTCTTCGTCGACAACGACGCGCAGGTGACGCTCACGCTCGTGTCGGCCACGAAGACGGAAGTCGTCGTGACCGGCTCGATCGCCGAGATCGACAAGAAGTCGTCCGAGAGCAACTACAACTACACCGACAACACCCTGAAGGATCTTCCGCTCTCGCGGACGTACCAGGGCGTCATCAAGATCATTCCCGGCGCCGCTACCGACACGAGCGGAATCGGCTACGTCTCCATGTCCGGCGGCACGCGCCAGGAGAACAAGTACCTGCTCGACGGCGTCAACGTGACGAACCCGGGCTACGGCGCCCTCGGCGTCGACACGAACCAGCTCGACATCGCGGACTTCAACGTCAAGAAGGCCGGCATCACGGCCGAGTTCGGCCGGACGTCGGGCGCGATGATCAACGTCGTCACGAAGTC
>JBDTTJ010000118.1:0-9371 GCA_039930645.1 Acidobacteriota bacterium | reverse complement strand
CGGAACAGGCTCCAGACCTCGTCCTTCACGCGCGTGCTGTGCGTGTCGAGGAGGTACGTTCCCTTGTCGGTGTGGCCGGCGAGGTGGTACTGGACGACGCGGTCGTGGGGGAGGGCGTCGAGATAGGCGACGGGATCGAAGCCGTGGTTGACTGAGCTCACGTAGACGTTGTTGACGTCGAGGAGCATCCCGCAGTCCGCGTCGCGGAGCAGCCGGTCGAAGAACGTCCACTCCGGAATCGTCGAAGCCCGGAACTCGACGTAAGAGGACGGGTTCTCGAGGACGAGCGGCCGCTCGAGGACGTCCGCGACCGTCCTGACGCGCTGCGTGACGTGCTTCAGGGACTCCTCCGTGTAGGGAAGGGGCAGGAGGTCGTGCGTGTTGCGGCCCATGACGCCCGTGAAGCAGAGGTGGTCCGACACCCAGAGGGCTTTCGTCCGGTCGGCGAGCGCCTTGACCTTGCGCAGGTAGTCGAAGTCGAGGGGGTCGGTCCCGCCGATCGACATCGAGACGCCGTGCAGGACGACGGGCGTCCGCTCGGCCACGCGGTCGAGCACGTGAAGCGGGCGACCGCCCGTGTCGAGGAAGTTCTCGGTCAGCGCCTCGTAGAAGTCCACGTCGGGCTTCTTCGCGAGGATGTGGCCGAAGTGAACGGTGCGGAGCCCGACCCCCACGCCGAGGTCGGGCAGCCCGAAGCGGTCGCCCATGAATGTCTGCGGGATCAGCTCGCCTTGGGAGCGTCCTTCTTCATCGCGTTCTTCATTGGGCTGGCGCAGCCGCCGTGGCCCTTGCAGGAATTCTTGCCCGCGCACTTGTTGTCGCCCGACTTGCAGCCGCCCTGGCCCTTGCACTCGTTCTTCCCGGCGCAGTCGTGCTTGGCGGCGGTGGCGCAGCCGCCCTTGCCCTTGCAGGCGTTCTGGCCGGCGCAGCCGTTCTCCTTCGTGCCGCAGCCGCCCTGGCCTTTGCACGCGTTCAGGCCTTTACAGGCGTGCTTGGCCGGCTTGTCGGCGGGTTTGTCCTCGGCGAGGAGGGTCTTGCCGGCGACGAGGCCGGCGACGGCGGCACCGAGGGTGGCGGCGAACTGGCGACGATTCATGGGGCCTCCTTTTTTCGCTCGATGAGCGGGTTCTTCATACCACTACGGAAGTGAGATTGCGACTGGATCAAAGACTCTGTCTCGACAGAAGCATTGGGCTGCTCCTGGATGACGCCGGGCGTGGCGTTTATTCCGGGGGGCGGGCCGGGCCGTCCCCGGCCTGCTGGAGGAGCTTGGCCACGAGGCCGGTCCAGCCCGTCTGATGGGAGGCGCCGAGCCCGGCGCCGTCGTCCCCGTTGAAGTACTCGTGGAAAAGGAGAAGGTCCTTCCAGTGGGGGTCCGTCCGGAAGATCTCGGTCCCGCCGTACGCGGGCCGCTCGCCGTTCGGCCCGGCGAGAAAGATTCGGGTGAGCCGCCTGGAAAGCTCGTCGGCGACCTGCCAGAGGGTGATCTCGCGTCCGGAGCCCTTCGGGAACTCCACCTTGAAGGAGTCGCCGAAGAAATGGTGGAACTTCTGGAGCGACTCGATCAGGAGGAAGTTCATGGGAAACCACACGGGGCCTCGCCAGTTCGAGTTTCCCCCGAAGAGACTGGTCCGTGACTCGGCGGGCTCGTAGTCGACGCGCAGCTCGCGGCCGTCCCACGGCACCACGAAGGGGCGGTCGCGGTGCGCCCGGGAGAGCGACCGGATCCCGTAGTCGGACAGGAAGCAGTCCGGGTCGAGGAGCTGCTCGAGGATGCGGCGGAGGCGGTCGCGCCCGACGAGGGAGAGGAGGCGCCGCGTCCCGACGACGGTCGACTGCGTCTCGACCTTGGCCCCGTATGCCGAGCCGTGGTCGAGGAACCACTGCATCCGGCGACGGAAGCCGGGGAACGCCTCGAGGACGAACGGCTCGAGAGTTGCAACCGCGAAGAGCGGGATGAGGCCGACCATGGACTGGATCCGCATGGGGATCCCGTGGCCGTCGCCGAGGCGCAGGACGTCGTAAAAGAAGCCGTCCGTCTCGTCCCAGAGGCCGGTGCCGTTCTCCGGGGCGTTCATCGCCTTCGAGATATACATGAAGTGCTCGAAGAACTTCGAGGCGATGTCCTCGTAGGCCTTGTCCGCGCGCGCGAGCTCGAGGGCGATGGTCCCCATGTTCAGGCAGTACATCCCCATCCAGCTCGTGGCGTCGGACTGCTGGAGCGTGGCGCCGAACGGGAGGGGCTTGCTCCGGTCGAAGAGACCGATGTTGTCGAGGCCGAGAAAGCCGCCCTGGAAGACGTTGTTCCCGTCCTGGTCCTTGCGGTTCACCCACCACGTGAAGTTCAGGAGCAGCTTGTGGAAGACGCGCGCCAGGAACTCGCGGTCGGGCTTTCCAGAGCGCTTCGCGTCGATCTTGTAGACCCGCCACGCGGCCCAGGCGTGAACGGGCGGGTTCACGTCCGAGAACTTCCACTCGTAGGCAGGGAGCTGCCCGTTCGGGTGCATGTACCACTCTCGCAGGAGAAGGACGAGCTGGCCCTTGGCGAACTCGGGGTCCACGAGCGCGAGCGCAATCGCGTGGAACGCGAGATCCCACGCCGCGTACCACGGGTACTCCCACTTGTCCGGCATCGAGAGGACGTCCGCATTGAAAAGATGCTGCCAGCCGGCGTTCCGCCCGTGGCGGCGCTCGTCCGGAGGCGACGGCTGGCCAGGATCGCCCTTGAGCCAGCGGGCGACGTCGTAGCCGTAGTACTGCTTGGACCACAGCATGCCGGCGAGCGACTGGCGCATCACATTCTTTCCGTCGGCGGAGAGCTTGCGGGGAATCACGCGGGCGAAGAAGGTGTCCGCCTCGTCCCGGCGCGCCTCGAGGACCCGGTCGAACTCCTCGCCGAACGGCGCCGCGAGGGAGCGGTCCGTGAGGCGCAGCCGCACCGTGCGCGATTCGCCTGCGGGGACGTCGAAACGGAACCAGGCGGCCGCCTTCGTCCCGTAGCCCGCCGGGTTCACGGCTTCCGTGACGCCGTGGACGACGCGCTCGTGGAAGGCGTCCTTCACGAACCGGCCCTCGTCCTCGGCGCCCCAAAGCTTCCGGGCGTTCGAGATGTTGTCCGTGAAGAGGAGATCCGGCGCACCCTCGACGTAGAGCGTCCGGCCGCCGTAATACGGGTGGTGGACCGCGATCGCCGCGGCGCCGGCCGGAGGCGCCGCCGCCTCGAGGCGGGGCAGGCGCGCGTCGAGGCCCCACGACCACGTGTTGCGGAACCAGATCGTCGGGAGGACGTGGAGCGGAGCCGCGTCGGGGCCTCGGTTCACGGCGTCGATCGTCACGAGGAGGTCCTCGGGAGACGCCTTGGCGTACGTCACGAAGACGTCCCAGTAGCGGCTCCCCGCGAAGACGCCCGTGTCGAGGAGCTCGAACTCGGGGTCGAGACGGCTGCGCCGAGCGCTTTCCTCGACGAGCGCGCGGTAGGGGAACTCTCTCTGCGGGTACTTGTAGAGCATCCGCATGTACGAATGCGTGGGCGTCCCGTCGAGGTGGAACCAGTACTCCTTGGCATCCTCGCCGTGGTTGCCTTCGGGTCCGGAGAGGCCGAAGAGGCGCTCCTTGAGGATCGGATCGCGCCCGTTCCAGAACGCGGGCGCGAGACAGATCAGGCCGTGGCGGTCGGAGAAGCCGGCGAGCCCGTCTTCGCCCCAGCGGTAGGCGCGCGAGCGCGCGTGATCGTGCGGGAAGTACGTCCAGGGCTGGCCGTCTGCGCCGTAGTCCTCGCGCACCGTACCCCACTGGCGGTCGGAGAGGTACGGCCCCCAGCGCTTCCAGTTCGACTTGCGGGACCGATCCTCCTCGAGGCGGAGGGACTCCGGATCGAGCGGCCCGGCCTCACGCATGAACGCCTCCCGGGTGGAAGGGTAACCCGGCGGGTCAGCTGGCGGCGGGCGCGCGGTGCACGACGCGGAGGAAGCCCGCGAGGCGTTCGTCGGTTGTCTGCGCCCGTAGCTCGGCGGGCGTTCCGGCCTGTGCGACCTTCCCGTCGAAGAGGACGACGAGGTGCGAGGCGAGGGAGAAGGCCTCGGGCTGGTCGTGTGTGACGAGGAGCGTCGTGAGGCCCGTCTCGTCGTGCAGCCGGAGGAGCCACTCGCCGAGCTCGAGCCGCACGCCCGCGTCGAGGGCGCCGAACGGCTCGTCGAGGAGGAGGACGCGCGGGCTCACGGCGAGAGCGCGCGCGAACGCGACGCGCTGCCGCTGGCCGCCTGAGAGCTCGTTCGGGCGCCGCGCGCCGAGGCCGTCGAGCTGCACGCGCGCGAGGAGCTCGTCGGCTTTCGCGAAGGCCTCCCGGCGCGGGACGCGGCGGACGCGGAGCCCGAAGGCCACGTTCTCGCGCACGGTCAGGTGGCCGAAAAGGGCGTAACCCTGGAAGACGAAGCCCACGCCGCGCTTCTGGACCGGCGTCGTCGTGACGTCCTCGCCTGAGAGGAGGACGCGGCCCGCGTCGGGCTCCTCGAGTCCCGCGATGATCCGCAGGACCGTCGACTTGCCGGCGCCCGAGGGGCCGAGCACGGCCGTGATGGCGCCTGTCGGCGCCGTGAACGACACGTCGGCCACCGCGGGCGGGCCGTCGTCCGTGAAGCGGCGGGCGAGATTGCGAACGTCGACGCTCATCGCGCGGCCGCCCGGGCCTCCTCGAGCTTCTTGACGCCGAGCGTCACGAGCGCGAGGAACGTCAGGAGAGACGCGACGGCGAATGCGCCCGTCATGTCGTACTCGTTGTAGAGGATCTCGACGTGCAGCGGGATCGTGTTCGTGACCCCGCGAATGTGCCCCGAGACCACCGACACGGCGCCGAATTCTCCCATCGCGCGCGCGTTGCACAGGACGACACCGTAGAGGAGCCCCCAGCGCACTTTCGGGAGCGTGACGCGGAAGAACGTCTGCCAGCCGCCCGCGCCGAGCGTGAGCGCGGCCTCCTCCTCGGCGTTGCCCTGCGCCTCCATCACCGCGAGGACCTCGCGCGTCACGAACGGGAACGTGACGAAGATGGTCGCGAGCACGATGCCCGGCACCGCGTAGATCACCTTCCAGTCGTGAAACTGCAGGAACGGCCCGAGGAGGCCCCGCCGCCCGAAGAGGAGGACGAAGACGAGGCCGCCGATGACGGGGGAGACCGCGAACGGGAGGTCGACGAGCGAGACGAGGAGCGCTTTGCCCCGGAACCGGAACTTCGCGACGCACCACGCCGTCAGGAGGCCGAAGACGAGATGGAACGGCACCACGAGCGCGGCGGTCAGGAGCGTGAGGCGGATCGCGGCGATGGCGTTCGGCTCCGTGATCGCGGCGAGGTACGCGGCCGGGCCTTTCCGCAGCGCCTGCGCGAAGACTGACGCCAGCGGGAGAAAGACGAAGAGGCCGAGGAACGCGAGAGCGGCTCCGACGAGGGCGCGGCGGACGGCGGGCCGCTCGGCGAGGGTTGGAGCGGGCCGGAAGCCGCGGCTCGCGGCCATGGCCGAGGCGCCGGCGCGCCTCCGCGTCCAGCGCTGGAGGGCGTTCGCGGCGAAAACGAGGGCGAAGGACGCGAGGAGAAGGACGACCGCGATCGCCGTGGCGCCGGCCTCGTCGAACTGCTCGAGCTTCGTGACGATCAAGAGCGGCGCGATCTCGGTCTTCATCGGGAGGTTGCCCGAGATGAAGACGATCGACCCGTATTCGCCGAGGGCGCGCGCGAACGCGAGCGTGAACCCCGTGAGGAGCGGCGGAAGGAGGTTCGGGAACACGACGCGGAGAAAGGCCTGCAGGCGAGAGGCCCCGAGGACGCCGGCGGCCTCCTCGAGCTCGGGGTCGAGGTCCTGAAGGACGGGTTGGACGGCGCGGACGACGAACGGCAAGCCGACGAACGTCAGCGCGAGGACGACACCCGAGGGTGCGAACGCCACCTTCAGGCCCATCGGCTCGAGGAAACGGCCGATCCAGCCGTTCCCCGAGTAGAGCGCCGTGAGCGTCAGGCCCGCGACGGCCGTCGGAAGCGCGAACGGGAGGTCCACGAACGCGTCGAGGACCGCGCGCCCGCGGAAGCGGTAGCGCGCCAGAACCCACGCGACGAGGGTGCCGAAGACGGCGTTCAGGAGCGCGGCGAGAAACGCCGCGCCGAAGCTCAGCCGGTACGCTGCGAGCGCGCGCGGCGCCGTGACGATCCGGAGGAATTCGGCGCCCGAGAGGCTGGCCGCGCGCAGCGCGAGCGCGGCCAGCGGAAGGACGACGACGAGGCCCACGTAGAGCGAAGCGATGGAGAGCGCGGGCGCGAAGCCCGGGAGGACGCCGTGCCGGCCGCGGGAAGCTCGGCTCATCGGCCGTGCGCGGTGATCTGGTCGAAGACGCCGCCGTCCGCGAAGTGAGAGCTCTGGGCCTTCTTCCAGCCGCCGAACGCGTCGTCGATCGTGAGGAGGGCGACCTTCGGGAAGTCCGCGGCGTGGCGGGCGAGGACGGCGGCGGCGCGCGGGCGGTAGTGGTGTCTCGCGATGATCTCCTGCGCCTCGTCCGTATAGAGGAACTCGAGGTAGGCCTGCGCGGCGGCGCGCGTCCCGCGTTTGTCGGCGTTCCTGTCGACGAGGGAGACGGGCGGCTCGGCGAGGATGCTGACGGACGGGACGACGATCTCGAACTTGCCTTTCCCGACGTCCTTCGTGAGGAGGAACGCCTCGTTCTCCCACGCGACGAGCACGTCTCCGATCCCCCTCTCGGCAAATGTCACCGTCGACCCGCGCGCTCCGGTGTCGAGCACCGGGACGTTCCTGTAAAGGCGGGTCAAAAAGTCGCGTGCCGTCGCCTCGCTGCCGCCCCGCTGCCGCAGGGCCCAGCCCCACGCGGCGAGGTGGTTCCAGCGCGCGCCGCCGGAGGTCTTCGGGTTCGGCGTGATCACGGCGACACCGGGCCTCGCGAGGTCGTCCCAGTCGCGGACCTTCTTCGGGTTGCCCTTGCGGACGACGAAGACGATCGTGGACGTGTAGGGCGCGCTGTTCTGAGGCAGGCGGGACTGCCACGCGGCGGGGAGGAGGCCGCTCTTCTCGGCGATTGCGTCGATGTCACCGGCAAGGGCGAGCGTGACGACGTCGGCCTCGAGACCGTCGATGACCGCGCGGGCCTGCTTGGCCGAGCCGCCGTGCGACTGGTTGATCGCGAGCGGGCCGTGGGCGGGCTCCCACTTTTTCCGGAATGCCGCGTTGACCTCGTCGTAGAGCTCGCGCGTGGGGTCGTACGAGACGTTCAGGAGCGTCGCCGGGGGCGCTGAGAGAAGAGGGGAGGACGAGAAGATCTCTTTGAAGGTGAAGAGAAGAACGAGGGCGGAGGCGGCGCGCATTCGCTTATACTACTTACCATACTAATCTAGTCAACTACTATTTCCGAGGGAGAATCCGGACGTGAAACTCACCCGCCGCAGCGAGTACGCGCTCCTGGCCCTCATCCACCTCGCGCGCGCCGAGGGGAAGGGTTTCGTGAACGTCGCCGCGATGGCCGAGGCGCAGGGCCTGCCCGCGAAGTTCCTCGAGCAGCTCCTGATGGCCCTCAAGCGCGCCGGGCTCGTGAAGAGCCAGAAGGGGCCGCACGGGGGGTATCGGCTCGGGCGTCCCGCCTCGAAGATCACGCTGGCCGAGGTCGTCCGCCTCCTCGATGGGGCCCTCGCACCCACCGAGTCCGTCAGCACGTACTTCTACGAATCCACCCCCGTCGAGCGCGAGAAGAAGCTGCTCCGTATTTTCAAGGAGATCCGGGACTTCGTCTCCACGAGGCTCGAGAAGACGACGCTCGCCGACGTCGCCTGAAATCGACCCTTGACAATGTACTAGTGGACTAGTACATTAAGAGCGTGGCGAGTCCTCCGTTCCGCCTCGACCCGGCGTCCGGCGTGCCGTTCTACCGGCAGGTCATCGACCAGGTCCTCCTCGCCGTCGCGGACGGGCGGCTGAAGCCGGGCGTCCAGCTCCCGACGGTCCGCTCGCTCGCCGTGGATCTCTCCGTGAACCTGAACACGATCGCGCGCGCCTACCGCGAGATGGAGATCCGCGGCATCGTGGAGACGCAGCAGGGGACTGGCACCTTCGTGGCGCATCGCAAAGCCGAGAAGAAGACGGCCGATCGCCGAAAGGCCCTCGAGCGTCTCGTCGACCAGTTCCTGACGACCGCCACCGCCCAGGGATTCACACACGAAGAGTTTGCCGAAGCCCTTCTCGAGCGCACCGAAGAGGCCGGCAGGAGGTAACGCCGTGAACCCAGTCATCTTTCCCCGGCTCACCGAGAAAGTGAAGGAGGCGCGGGCGGCGGCCGCCGAGGCCGACCGTTCGACGCCGTCCGAGCGCCGGCATCGCCAGAGCGAGAAGGACATCCAGGCGCGCCGATACGTGAACGGCGTGAGCTTTCTCGCGTTCTTCCTGTCGATCCTCGCGGGAATCGGCGCGGCTGTCGCGGCGCAATCTCCTGTCGCCCTCGTCGCGGGGATCGTCCTCGGCATCTACCTTCTCTTCGCGCTCAAGGTCGCGAATCAGTGGGAGCGCGCGGTGGTTCTGCGCTTCGGGAAGTTCCGGGGCCTCAAGGGGCCGGGATTCTTCGCGCTGATCCCCGTCATCGACCAGATCACGCAGCTCGTGGACCAGCGCGTCCGCGTGACCGACGTTTCGGCGGAGTCGGCCCTCACGAAGGACACCGTCCCCGTGAACGTCGACGCGATCGTCTTCTGGACCGTGTGGGACGCCCAGAAGTCGGTCCTCGAGGTCGCCGACTACCTCGATGCCGTCGCGCTCTCCGCGCAGACGGCGCTCCGCGAGACGATCGGACGCCACCAGCTGGCGGAGATGATCACGGAGCGCGAGCGGCTCGGGAAGCAGCTCCAGACGATCCTCGACGAGAAGACGAACCCCTGGGGTATCACGGTGCAGTCGGTCGAGATCCGCGACGTGAAGATTCCGGCCGACCTCGAGGACGCGATGTCGCGCCAGGCGCAGGCCGAGCGCGAACGCCAGGCCCGCATCATCCTCGGCACCGCGGAGACCGAGATCTCGGCGCGCTTCGTCGAGGCCGGGGATGCCTACAAGGACCACCCGCTCGCGCTTCACCTGCGCGCGATGAACATGCTCTACGAGGCGATCAAGGAAAAGGGATCCATGGTCATCGTTCCGTCGAGCGCCGTCGAGACCATGGGCCTCGGCGGCCTCTCGGGCATGACGGCCCTCGCGCAGAAGAACGTGACGAAGGAGTGAGGGCAATTACAATGCGCCGCTTTCTTGGTCTCAAGGAGGTCACATGAAACGCATTCTCTCGATCTTCTTTCTCCTGCTCCTCGTCCCCGCCACTTCGGGCCTGGCGGACGACAAGGAAGC
>JBDTTJ010000117.1:0-9408 GCA_039930645.1 Acidobacteriota bacterium | reverse complement strand
CAGGGCGTCGAGTGGACCGTGACGCCGGGAACGGCGGTCGTGACCGAGTTCGACCGCAGCCGCCGCTGGCGGACGACGTCGGTGATCGACCTCGACAACGCCTCCACGCCGTCGCGCGCCCTCTTCGACCTGTCCGCGCAGGATGCGTACAGGGACCCGGGCCGCTTCGTCACCGGCACGTCGCGCCGCGGCCGCCGGACGATCCTGCAGGAAGGCGTTGTGGCGTTCCTCTCCGGCGAGGGCGCGACGCCGGACGGCGCCCAGCCGTTTCTCGACGCAATCGACCTCTCCACCGGGCAGACGCGCCGCCTCTTCAAGTCGCCCGGGGACGCCCTGGAGCGTTTCGTCGGGTTCCTCGGGGAGAACCGGACGAAGATCGTGATCCGGCGCGAGAGCCCGTCCGAGCCCCCGAACCTCTGGCTCGTCGACCTCGCGCAGCACACGCGCGCGAAGCTCACCGACTTCAAGGACCCCGCGCCGCAGTTCGCCGGCGTGAAGAAGGAGATCCTCAAGTACACGCGCGCCGACGGCGTCGCGCTCTCGGGCACGCTCTACCTGCCCGCGGGCTACGAGGCGGGCAAGCGCCTCCCGTGTCTCGTCTGGGCTTATCCGCTGGAGTACTCGGACGCCGGCACGGCCGGGCAGGTGCGTTCGTCGCCGAACGCGTTCACGCGGCCCATGGGCGCCTCGCCTCTTTTCTTCGTGACGCAGGGCTGGGCCGTCCTGATGGACGCCACGATGCCCGTCGTCGGTGACCCCGAGAAGATGAACGACACGTACGTCGACCAGATCACCGGCGCCGCGAAGGCGGCGATCGACGCGCTGGACGCCCGGGGCGTCGTGGACCGGAAGAAGGTCGTCGTCGCAGGCCACAGCTACGGCGCGTTCATGACGGCCAACCTCCTCGCCCACAGCGACCTCTTCGCGGCCGGCATCGCGCGCAGCGGCGCCTACAACCGCACGCTCACGCCGTTCGGATTCCAGACCGAGCGCCGCAGCCTCTGGGAGGCGCCCGAGACGTATCTCAAGCTCTCTCCGTTCATGGTGGCCGACAAGATCAAGGCGCCGCTGCTTCTGATCCACGGCGAGGCTGACAACAACTCGGGCACGTTCCCGATCCAGTCCGAGCGCCTCTACGTTGCGATCCAGGGCACCGGCGGCACCGCGCGCCTCGTGCTCCTCCCGTTCGAGGGGCACGGCTACCGCGCGCGGGAGAGCGTCCTCCACACGCTGGCCGAGATGCTGGAGTGGGGAAAGCGCTGGACGGCGGACAGGCCGGCGGCCGCGGGGAACTAGCGCTTCGGTTCGAACGACCTCGCGAGGAGGTGTTTCTGCACCTTCCCGAGGGCGTTGCGCGGCAGCTCCGGCAGGGCGACTACGTCGCGCGGCTTCTTGTAGTCCGCGAGGTGCTCGGCCGCGAACGCCGCCACCTCGGCGCAGGCCGCGCCGGGTTCGCAGCCGTCGGCGAGGACGAGCGCCGCGGCAATCCGCTGGCCCCAGACGCGGTCCTCGAGGCCGACGACCGCGGCGTCCTTCACCTTCGGGTGGCGCCGAAGCACGTCCTCGATCTCCCGCGCGGCGATCTTGTAGCCGCCGCTCTTGATGACGTCCACGGACTTGCGACCCACGATCGTCACGGTTCCGTCCGGCGCGCGGCGGGCGACGTCGCCCGTGAGGAACCAGCCGTCGCGGAACGACGCGGCCGTATCGGCCTCCCGGCCCCAGTACGCGCTCATCATCCCGTCGCTCTTCACGACGATCTCGCCCAGCTCGCCGTCCGCGGCGTCGCGGCCCTCGTCGTCGACGATGCGCACCGAGCAGCCGGGCGTCGCAAGGCCGACCGTGCCCGGCCGGCGCTCTCCGTCGAAGGGATTGGAGAGCGTGAAGAGCGTCTCGCTCATGCCGTAGCGCTCGAGGATCGCGTGACCCGTCCTCGCGCGGAACGCCTCGAAGTCGGCCGCGGGCAGGGGGGCACTGCCGGCCGTGAAGAGGCGGGCCTTGCGCAGCACGGCGGCGGCCTCCGGATGGGCGTCGAGGTGCTCGAGCAGACGCACGTACATCGTCGGCACGCCCATGAAGACGGTGGCGCCCTCCTTCGCGAAGGCCTCGACCACGCGCGCGGGATCGAAGCGGGGCTCGAGGAGGAGCGTCAGACCGTTGACGAGCATGCCGGTGACGCCGAGGACGAGCCCGTGGACGTGAAAGAGCGGCAACGCGAGCACGAGGCGATCCTCGGGCTCGAACCGCCACAGCCCCGTCACGGCCGCGGTGTTGTTCGCGAGGGCGCGGTACGACAGAGCGACGCCCTTGCTCTTGCCCGTCGTGCCCGACGTGTAGATCAGCATCGCGATGTCTTCGTCGGACGGGGGAGAAGACAAAGAGAGAGACGGGGATTTCCTAGAAGGTGAAGAGGGGAAGGCATCGGCCAGGGTGACGACGTGCCTCAATTGGGGTGGCGCACTTACTCTAAGAATCTCTCTTGAGACCTCTCCGCATTCTTGTCCCTCGTCACCCAGCAGCACCGCCACCGCCCCCGAGTCCTCGAGGATGTGCCGCGCCTCGTCGGCCTTGTACCGCGTGTTGATCGGGACGTGGATGACGCCGGACTGGAGGTGGCCGATGAAGGCCGCGATCAGCTCAGGACACGTCTCCGCGAACACCGCCACGCGGTCGCCGCGGCGGATGCCGAGCGCGCCGAGCCTGTCGGAGTAGAGAGAAGAAAGACGGGAGATGTCTTCGAATGTGTAAGAGCGGCCGCCCCACACGACCGCCGGATGTGCTGCGCGGCGTCGCAAACAGCCGAGCAGGCGATCGTGCGCGGAGGCGGTCGTCATGCCCTCTTCACCTTCCAAGAAACTCTTCTCTTCTCTTCTTCTTGATCTCTATACCGACGCATAGCCGAGATACCGGTCGCGCACGCCGTGGTCGTTCCGGAGGTCGTCGGCGCGGCCGGAGAGCGTGATCGTGCCGGTCTCCATCACGTACGCACGGTCCGCGAGCGCGAGGGCGTGCTTCACGTTCTGCTCGACGAGGAGGACGGTCACGCCCCGCGCCCGGATCTCGCGCAGCGTCGCGAAGACCTCGCGGACGAGGAGGGGCGACAGCCCGAGCGCCGGCTCGTCGAGGAGGAGGAGCCTGGGCTGCGCCATCAGGCCGCGCCCGATCGCGCACATCTGCTGCTCGCCGCCGGACAGCGTTCCCGCCTTCTGGTGGATGCGCCGCTTCAGCACCGGGAACATCGCGAACACCTCCTCGAGCGTCGCGTCGCCCTTCGCGCGGGCCGCGCGCGGGTAGGCGCCCATCCGGAGGTTCTCGAGGACCGACATCCCCGGCCACAGCTGGCGGCCTTCCGGGACGAGGACGAGGCCTCGTGCCGCGAGGGCATGGGCCGGAGAGCCGCCGACGTCCGCCCCGTCGAAGACGATACGGCCCCGGCGCGGGGCGAGGAGGCCGGCCACGGTCTTGAGCGTCGTGGACTTCCCCGCGCCGTTGGCACCGATGAGCGTTACGACCTCGCCCGGCTCCACGCTGAACGACACGCCGCGGACGGCCTGCACGTCCCCGTAGAAGACGTCGATCTCCTCGATGGCGAGGAGGCTCACGACGCGGCCTCTTCGTCGCCGATGTAGGCGGAGATGACGGCCGGATCCGCGAGGACGTCGTGCGGCGGGCCCTCGGCGATCTTCTCGCCGAAGTTCAGGACGAGGATACGGTCCGTCACCCCGGCGACCGCGTGGACGTGGTGCTCGATCATGAGGACGGTCACGCCCGCGTCGCGGATCCTCCGCACGAGCGACATCGCGGCGACGATCTCGGAGGGGTTGAGGCCGCCCATGACCTCGTCGAGGCAGAGGCAGGCGGGCTCGGCGGCCAGGGCGCGCGCGATCTCGAGGCGCTTGAGGTCGCCAATGGGGAGAGCCCCCGCGAGGTCGCGGGCGCGGGCGGAAAGGCCCGCGCTCTCCATGGCTCCGGCCGTGCGCCTGCGCGCGTCGGCACCCCGTCGCTTTCCGGCGCCAAAGTGGGCCCCGATCGAGACGTTCTCCTCGACGGTCATGTCGCGGAACGGCCGGACGATCTGGTGGGTCCTGACGAGCCCGCGCCGGACGACGGCGTGGTTCGGGAGGCCGTCGGTGCGCCGGCCGCGGAAGCGGATCTCTCCGGCGGTCGGCGTGAGCGCGCCGACGAGGCACGAAAAGAGCGTCGTCTTGCCCGCGCCGTTCGGTCCGATCACTCCGTAGATCTCGCCGGGCGCGACGTCGAACGACACGTCGTCGAGCGCGGTCAGGCCGCCGAAGCGCTTCGTGAGGCCGCGGACGCAGAGGAGCGGCTCAGGCGGCACGCGCGGCCTCCGCCGGGGCAGCGGGCGTCCGGCGCACGCGCGCGACGAGGCGGCGCGCGAGCCCGACGAGGCCCTTCGGCTCGTAGAGCATCACGAGGATGAGGAGCCCCCCGTAGATGAAGAGGTACGAGTCGCGGAGCGCGGGGACGGAGAGCAGCTTGATCTGGAGCGTCGAGAACACGATCGCTCCCAGAACGGGCCCCGCCACGGTCCCGACGCCGCCCACGATGGGCGCGAGGACGATGGCGAGGCTGAGCCGGAAGTCGAAGACGGATCCGGGCGCGATGTACTGGAAGTTGATGGCATAGAGCGACCCCGCGAGGGCGACGAGGGCGGCCGACAGGGCGTGCGCGCCGAGCTTGAAGCGCGTGGAGTCGACGCCGAGCGACTCGGCGGCGTCGATGTCCTGCTTGATCGCCGCGAGCGCGTGGCCGAACGCGCTTCTCCTGACGAACGCCGCGATGCCGACCGTGACGATCGCGAGCGCGGCCATGGCCTCGTAGTTGAGCGTGAAGTCGAAAGAGCCCGCGGGCATCCTGAGGCCGCTCGACCCGCCCGTGAACGAGACGCTCGAGGCGACCACGCGGACGGCCTCGCCGACGCCGATCGTCGCGATCGTGAAGTACGGGCCGCGGAGGCGGAACGCGGGAAGGCCGATGACCACCGAGAACAGCGCCGCGAGGACGGCGCCGAGCGGCAGCGTCCAGAACGGGTTGATCCCCTTCAGCGACAGAAGGACCGTCGTGTACGCGCCGATCCCGAGGAACGCCGAGTAGCCGAGCGAGACCTGGCCCGCGAAGCCGCCGAGGATGTTCCAGGCCGAGGCGAGGATGACGGCGAACGCGAGGTTCCAGACGTCGTTCAGCGTGCCGCGTTCCAGGAACAGGGGCGCCGCCAGCGTCCAGGCCGCGAGGGCTGCGCCCACGGCAAGCGGCAGGCGCTTCACTTGAACGCCGTCCTCACCCGGGCGGCGAGGCCCGGAAGGCCCTGCGGGAACGCGACGAGCGTGACGAAGAGGAGCGTGAAGCTCGCGGCGTCCTGCAGCGAGGTCGGCAGCGTCGTCCACGAGCCGAGCGCGTTCTCGAGGAACGCGAGGACGAGTGCGCCGGCCGCGACGCCGGTGACGCTCTCCATTCCGCCGAGGACGATGATGCAGAAGGCCTTGAGGAGGAAGCTCCGGCCAAAATCCGGCGTGAAGGCGTAAAGCGAAGACAGCATCCCGCCCGCCACGCCCGCAAACGCCGTCCCAAGGCCGAACGCCATCGCAGAGATGCGGTCCGCGTCCACGCCCGCGAGGAGAGCGGCGTCGCGGTTCTGCGTCACGGCCCGGATCGCCTTGCCGAGGTACGTCGCCTTGAGGACGACGTTCAGGAAGACGAGCGAGAGGACGCTGCCGAGGAAGACGAAAAGCGACGGGACGCCCACCCTCACGCCGAAGACCGGAACCGACTTCATCGTGTAGGAGGTGAGGATGGACTGCGTGTCGCCCGTCCAGATCACGTACGCGAGGTTCTGGAGCACGAGCCAGACCCCGAAGAGGAGCAGGAGCGACTCCATCGACGGCGTCGCGCCCGAGCGAGGGAGCCGGCGCACGACGAGCCGGTAGAGGACGACGCCGATCAGAAAGAAGAGCGGCCCCACGACGAGAAGCGATAGGAACGGGTCGAGCCCGAAGCGCGTGAACAGCGCGAGCGTCGCGTAAGCACCGAGCATCATCAGACCCGCGTGCGCGAGGTTGATGATGCGCATCACCCCGTAGATCACCGCGAGGCCGTACGCCATCGTCGCGTACAGTGCCGCTGAGATCACGGTGTTGACGAGGACTCCGGCAATGTCCCGCAAGAGATGCCAAGCGTAGCAGGTGAACGCGGGTCGAGAACCCCCGGCGCTACGGTTTCGAGACTTTGTCGGTCGTATCCTTTCGACGGAGAACGAAGAGCGACAGCGCGATCGCGACGAGCAGGGCCGAGAGAACCGCGAGCTCGGGCACGAGCTGCGCCGGGGGCGCCTGCCCGGCTCCGTATCCGAACTCTGCCGTGAGGATGAGAACGCGCCTGATCGCCGCGATGAGCCCCACGAGGAGGAACGGCTCGGGTGCCACCGCGTGCTGTCGGAACGACACCTGGACGGTGTACAGAAGCTCGACGATGAGCAGGATCAGGAGAATCCGGTCGAGGAGCGGGATGACCTGCCCGGAGAATTCTCCGGAGAAGACACTGTTTCCGAAGCGGATCGCCGCGGCCACGAGTAACGCGACGGCGCTTAGCGCGAGGAGCGCACCAAGGCCTATGTAGACGAGGTCCTCGATGGCCCCAAAGGCGCGTGCGATGAAGTTGCGTGTCCTCGACAGTTCGGCTGGCACTCTTCCTCCCGACGTCCCGATCAGGCCGTCATCAGGCTCGTCGATTCGATCACGAAGCGGTAACGCACGTCGCTCTTCAGCATCCGGGTGTAGGCCTCGTTGATCTTCGCGGCGGGGATGACCTCCACGTCGGCGGTGATCTTCTTGGCGGCGCAGAAGTCCAGCATCTCTTGCGTCTGAGCGATGCCGCCGATCATCGAGCCCGCCAGCTTCTTGTTGCCGACGATGACGGACATGGCCGACAGCTCGGCGGGCACGGGCGGAACGCCGACGAGGACCATGGCGCCCTCGGTACGGAGCATCCCGAGGTGGGCGTTCAGGTCGTGGGCGACGGAGATCGTGTCGATGATGAGGTCGAACCGTCCGGCCAGCTTCTTGAACGTCCCTTTGTCGCTCGTGAGCTCGAACGAGTGCGCGCCGAGGCGCTTCGCGTCGGCTTCCTTCGACCGCGACGTCGAGAGCATCGTGACCTCGGCGCCCATGGCGGCGGCGATCTTCACGGCCATATGGCCGAGGCCGCCGAGGCCGACGACGCCGACGCGGTCGCCCGGCTTGCAGTTCCACTGGCGGAGCGGCGAGTAGGTCGTGATCCCGGCGCACAGGAGCGGCGCCGCGGCGGCAAGATCGAGGCCCGCGGGCACCTTGAGGGCAAAACGCTCCTTCACGACGACTCGCTGCGAGTAGCCTCCGTAGGTCGACGTCTTGCGGTCCATTTCCGTGCCGTTGTAGGTGAACGCCGCGCCGGCGAGGCAGAACTGCTCGAGGTTGCGTTTGCAAGGGTCGCACGCGAGGCAGGAGTCGACGAAGCAGCCCACGCCGGCGAGGTCGTCGGTCTTGAACTTCGTGACGCCCGGGCCGGTCCGCGCCACGCGGCCGACGATCTCGTGGCCGGGGACCATCGGGTAGATCCCCTTGCCCCACTCGTCGCGCACCTGGTGAATGTCCGAGTGGCAGACCCCGCAGAAGATGATCTCGATCTCGACGTCGGTGGCGTCGGGCTCGCGGCGCTCGATCGTGAGGGGGACGAGGGGCGCGTTCGGGGCTTGCGCGCCAAAAGCACGGACGTTAGCGGACATGGAGTCTCCTTGTGGAATTTACGCCGACTCGGGGCGAGCGGATGGAGAGTCTAGCGTGGCGGCGCGAGAGTCCTGACGAACCGCGCCGTCGCGACGGCCGCGACGAGCGTAGGGGCGGCGAGGACGACGAGGGAAACGGGCAGGAACAGGTCCGGTGGAAGCGGTCTCAGGACGTAGAGAGCCCACGCGGCCAGCGCGCCGCAGACGCACGCGACGATGAGGCAGCGGCCGAAGTAGGCGTTCGCGTCGTACCAGACGTTTTCGTCCGAGAGGGTGGCGCGGGTTCGATACCCGTAGACGACGTTGGGGCGCACCTTCCGCAGGGCGAGCGGAATCGCGACGAGGATCAGGACGAGCGAGAGCCCGAGGATCGTGAAGAAGCCCTTCTCAAAGACGGTCATGCGAGGCCTTTAGCCTTTCTTCGGCGGAGCTCCGCGGCACGGTTCCCTATGCCATGAGGGCCCTGATGTGCTTCGACACGGCCCTGAGCTGCGCAGCGTCGGCGCCGCCGAGGACGGACCGGACGATGGGCGCCATCACGCGCACGGCCCCCGACACGCCGAGGCTCGCCGTCTGACGCGCCACGAAGCCCAGCTTCGCGTCGGCGACGGCCTTGAGGAAGTAGTGGTCCATCCCGGACTCGGTGAGCGTGAGGACGAGCGCGCACAGATCGTCCGTGTGCCGCGTCGGGTCGGCGTCGCCGTCGATCTTCGTCAGGATCTTGAGCGTGCGCGTGCGCAGGGCCGGCGGTAGAGGGAAGCGAAGGGACGTCTTCAAAGCGGCCATGAGCCTCCTCACTTCAGTTCGAATTCGACGAGCACGCCGGGTTCTTTTCCATCGTTGACGAACGTGTGCGTGACGGCCGCCTCCACCCAGTGGAGGTCGCCCGCCTTGATCAGATGGGCCATGGATCCGCCGTCGGGGGACGTCATGCGGAGGTTCATGTCGGTCGCGGCGACGAGCAGGTACGGGCGCGCGTGGGTGTGCTGCGCCGAGCCGGCGCCGGGCGCCAGGTCGTAGCGGTAGACCCGCATCTGCGGGTTCTCGGCGGCAGACACGGATATCGGGGGCGCCGCGGGACCATCCGGCCGCTTCAGGATCTGAACGTCGATAACGTCGAAAATGGTTGTCCCGACATTCCGGACCCGGTGCATGAGAGCCGTGGGCTCGTTCTTTCGGGCCGACACGAAGCCGGCAGCCCTGGATTCGGGCGCGCCCGCCGGCATCCCGGGGCTGTCCGACGTCACGGTCGCCGTGCTCAGGCGAACGGCCGCGTCGTCGTTCGCGTGGATGTGCATCCCGGTGGCCTTCCCGGGCGCGAGGGTCACGCGAAAGGCCTGGACGTAGTCGTTCTTCAGAACCGTCCTGTGTTCCGGCTCCTGTTCGACGGGAACTGCGCCGTCCGGTGCGGCGGAGATCACCGTCATGACGGCGATCAGGGCCATGACACTGAAGTTCACTCGTCCTCCTGGGCGGCGGTGCCCGCCTCGGAGAACTATAGGCGATGGCTCAACGAACCTCGAGGGCCGCCAGCGCGTGCGCCGTGATCTCCGACGTGACCCGCTCTTCGGACACGCCGGCTGGAGGATCTCTGCGCGAGGTGGAAGTCTGCGCGGCCTTCGAGTCGGAGC
>JBDTTJ010000116.1:0-9434 GCA_039930645.1 Acidobacteriota bacterium | reverse complement strand
GTCGAGACGCTGGGCGGCGTCATGACGAAGCTCATCGAGCGCAACACGACGATCCCCGCCAAGAAGAGCGAGGTCTTCTCGACCGCCTCCGACGGGCAGACGTCCGTCGAGATCAAGGTCCTGCAGGGCGAGCGCGACCTGGCGGGCGACAACAAGCTCCTCGGCGTCTTCTCCCTGATCGGCATCCCGCCCGCCCCGCGCGGGCTCCCGCAGATCGAGGTCACGTTCGACATCGACGCGAACGGCATCCTGAACGTCTCGGCGAAGGACCGCGGGACGGGCAAGGAGCAGAAGATCACGATCACGTCCTCCTCAGGCCTCGACAAGAACGAGGTCGAGAAGCTCGTGAAGGACGCCCAGACGCACTCCGGCGACGACAAAAAGCGCCGCGACGCGATCGAGGCGAAGAACCAGCTCGACTCGCTCGTGTACCAGACGGAGAAGATCGTCGAGGAGAGCGGGGACAAGGTCCCGGCGGCCGACAAGGAGGCCGTCACGGCCGCGATCGCCGAGGCGAAGAAGGTTCTCGAGAGCCAGTCCGGGGACGCCGAGGCCCTCAAGAAGGCGGCGCAGGACCTCCAGAAGGCGAGCTACAAGATCGCCGAGGCCCTCTACAAGCAGGCGACTCCTCCGGCCGCCGACGCTCCGGAAGGCGGCGCGCCCGGCGGCCCGGCCGGCGCCGGGAAAGAGGACGTCATCGACGCAGAGGTCGTGGAAGAGAAGAAGTAACGCCCCATGGACCGCGAGGAGGGCTACGTCTTCATCGGCGTCGTCGCGAAACGCTTCGGCGTGCACCCGCAGACGCTGCGCCTCTACGAGCGCGAGGGCCTCATCCAGCCCGCGCGCTCGTCGGGGAACACGCGCCTGTACGACGTCGAGACCGTGGAACGGCTCGAGATCATCCTCACGCTCACGCGCGAGCTCGGCGTGAACCTCGCGGGTGTCGAGGTGATCCTCGATCTCAAGTCGCGCCTCGCCCGGATGGAGGGCGAGGTCGGCCGTCTCATGGAGGCCATCCGGGCGGTCGCGAAGGACCACGCAACGCGCGCCGGAGCCGGTCCGAGGGACGACAAGGCCCTCGCCGTGCGGCCCCGGGGAGCGATCGTCCTCAGGTACGACTGAGGGATACCGCAGCCCCGGCCGAAGAGGTGATAATCACCGGCCGGTGACTTCAAGGCTGCGCCCCGACGACGACTCCAAGGTCCTCCGGAAGTATCTGGACGACATTTCCCGCTATCCGATCCTCGCGGCGGAGAAGGAGCGGGAGCTCGGGCGCGTCATCCAGGATCTCTCGACGCCCGAAGAGGCGCGCAAGGAGGCCGTGGACGAGCTCGTGCGCGGCAACCTGCGGTTCGTGGTCTCGTACGCGAAGCGGTTCCACTCGCCCGAGGTTTCGTTTCTCGACCTGATCAACGAGGGGAACATCGGGCTCATCCAGGCCGCGAAGCGCTTCGACCCCGAACGCGGCGTCAAGTTCATCACCTACGCCGTGTGGTGGGTGCGCCAGGCGATCTCGAACGCCCTCTCCGAGCAGTGGGGTGCGATCCGCCTTCCCCACAAGCAGGCGACGCTTCATTCCCGGCTCGGGAGGATCAAGGAAGCCCTCACGCGCGCGCTCGGGCGCGAGCCCACGATGGACGAGATCGCGGCGGAGGCGGGCCTGAAGGTGATCGACGCCGAGAACCTCATGGGGATGACCCGCAGCTCGGAGTCGCTCTCCGGCGTCTTCGGCCTCGAGGAGGACCGCACGCTCGGGGACACGCTCGAGCAGACGAGCGTCGCCGCCGCGGACGAGCAGCTCCTCCGGCGGTCGTCGATCGACCAGACGCGCACGCTTCTCGATGCGCTCCCGAAGAAGGAACGTGCGATCCTCTGCCGCCGCTTCGGGATCCCCGAGGACGGCACGGAGGGCGAGCGCGAGCCCATGACGCTCCAGGAGATCGGCGAGGAGCTCCACCTTTCTCGCGAGCGCGTGCGCCAGATCGAGGCGCAGGCCATCGCGCGCATCAAGCGGTCCATGAAGAGCCGCGCGCTCAAGGCGTTCCTGAACTGATGTCCACCGTCGTCGCTCCAGAACCCTGCGCCCTCTGCAAGGGCTTCGGCGTCGTCGAGACGCCCGAGGGCAGGGTCGTCGTCTGCCGCTGCCGTCTTGGCGACCTCGCCGAGGCGCGGCTCAGGGCCGCGCAGATTCCCGAGCGGTACCGGGACTGCACGCTCGAAAACTACAAGCTGAACCTGCCCGGCCACCACCCGAGCCACACGAAGGCGCGGGCGCGGGCGAGGAGATTCGTCGACGAATGGAAGGCCTGCGACCGCGGCCTTCTCTTCGTGGGCCCCGTCGGCGTCGGGAAGACGCACCTCGCCACCGCGATCCTCCGGACCCTCGTCACGGAGAACGGCGTCCGCGGCGTGTTCTGCGACTTCTCGGACCTCCTCGACCGTATCAAGGCGACGTTTTCGCCCACGAACCCGGACAGCGCCGACGGGGTCGTCGCGCCCTACCGCGACGCCGAGCTCCTCGTCCTCGACGAGCTCGGCGCGCAGCGCCCGACCGACTGGGTGCGCGACGTCCTCTACGGCCTCATCAACACGCGCTACAACCGCCAGCGGATCACGATCGTCACCACGAACTACGGCGACGCCGCCGGGCCGAACGCCGAGGAGCCTCTGGAGAGGCGTGTCGGGACGATGGTCCGGAGCCGCCTCTATGAGATGTGCGACCTCGTCTCCCTCGACGGCTCGGACTATCGCGCGATGCGCGCCGTCCGGATCTGACGGGCGATGCCGGCTCCCACGCGGTCTGCGCCCGCGGCGTTCGGACGCGGGGTCTCGCAGGTCGTCGCCAACCCCGGCCTCCTCCTCGCGCCGCTCGCGTTCGGCGGGGCCGTCGCCGCGTCGATCGCGGCAGCCGTCCTCGCCGCGGCGCTTTCGTTCGGCCGGGCGTTCGCGTCCCACCCGGCGGACTTCCTGCGCGGACCGGCGGCGATTTCGGATTTCATCGAGAGTCTGCGGGGCTTTCTGTTCGCTTCCCCGGGCGTCGTCTTGCTTGCCCTCCTGGCCATTCTCGTCGCAATCCTTCTCTTGACGGCTCTCGCCGCGTGGATCCGCGCGGGCGTCACGGGATCGTTGGCGGAGATCGACGCTCACGCAGCCGAGGCCGCTTCCCTCGAAGCGTTCCGCCATCCGTCGCTCGGCCCCCTGTTTCTTCGTTCTGCGAGCCGCCTCTTCGGCGGCTTCTTCGCGCTCGTGAATCTGTACGCGCTTGCGGCGTCGTTCGCCGTTCTGCTGATCGTCCTGCCTCTCGTCGGCGCTTTCGTGGCGGTCGCCGCCGGCCGATCCGGTCTCGTCGTCGTTCTTGCCGCCCTCTTCGTGGTCCTCGTTCTCGTCGTGATCGTCGCCTCGGCGGCGCTGCGCGTCGTCTACCTCGTCGCGGGCCGCGTGATTGCCGTCGAGGGCCTCGACGCCCTCGCGGCGACGGGGCGCGCGATCGCGCTCGTCAAGGCAGCTCCCGGCCGGACGGCGACGCTCTACCTCCTGACGGTCGGCGGCGCGATGGCCGTCGGACTCGCGTTCGTCTTCCCGCGCATGGTGCTCACGCTGGCGGCGGGTTGGACGAACGCGGGCGTCTGGGCCCCGGTCCTCGTGAGCGGCGCGTTCATCCTTCTGCAATTGGCCGCAGGGTTCGCTTACGACCTCGCGGTGACGGGCGCCTTCGTCGCGCTCTGGCCGGCGGACGCCGCGGCTGAGGAGCCGCCCCCGCCGTGAAGAGGGTCGCCCTTCCCGCCGGACTCGCGGTTCTCGCCGCCCTCGCGGGCTGTGCGGCGCCGCCCGCACCTGTCGTCGCGCCGCTTCCCGCCACGCCCTCGGCCGCGCAGACGCCCGTTCCAACTCCCGTCGCGACCCCCCTCCCGACGCCGGCGGCGGCCGCGCGCCTGGCGCCGCTGCCGTCGCCCGCCCTGAACGTGAGCCTCGCGGTGGACCGCTCCTCGGCCGCGTTCCCGGCGGGAGACTGGGTCCTCGCGGCGGGGGAGCGCGTCGAGCGCCGCCGCGGCCCGCTCCTCGTCGCGCCCGCGAACGGCGGGCTTCGCGTCACGGACGACGGCGCGGCCTCCGACTGGCCCTCGCTCGTCGAGATCGCCCCCGCGAACGGGGCGCTCGCGCCGTGGGCCGACGCGACGTACCGCGGCCGGCTCGCCCTGCGCGCGACTCCGCGCGGGACGCTGCACGTCATCAACCGCGTCGGCCTCGAGGACTACCTCAAAGGCGTGGTCCCGGCCGAGATGGGGCCGCGCGTGTACGACGAGGTCGAGGCGCTCAAGGCGCAGGCCGTCGCGGCGCGCTCCTATGCCGCCCGGCACCGCGGCCAGTTCGCGGCCGAGGGCTACGACCTCTGTGCGACGCCGCGCTGCCAGGTCTACTCGGGCGCTTCGGCCGAGAGCCCGCTCTCGACGCGCGCCGTCGAGGAGACGGCGGGCGAAGTCCTCCTCTGGAAGGGCGCCGTCGCGGACGCGCTCTTCACGTCCACCTGCGGCGGCCGCACGGAGAACGCGCCCGACGTCATGGGAGGCTACGCGAACGTCGACGCCCCGTACCTGTCTTCGGTCGCGTGCTTCGGAGAGACGCCGATTCCGATCGAGTCGTCCGCTCCTCTGAAGAAGGGCCCGGTCACGCTGCTCGGAGCGCGCGGTCGCGCGCTCTCCGTGAGCTTCGGAGGGGGAGAGGGAGCGAAGATTTCTCAGAGGGCGCGGGAGGAGGTCCGGCACCGGCTCGGGCTCTCCGCGTCGGGGGCGTCGAAACCGCACCCGCTCTCCGTTCCAGCCGTTTACACGGAGATCGCGGGGGCGGCAGGGTTCGATACGGCGGTGCTGAGCGAGGAGAACGAACGGGAGAAATTGCCTTCGAATTGGTCGGAGAAAGCGCGCGCGGCTTTCGCGGCGATCGAGCGGTTCCAGCTCGGGGGCGGGACGGCGCTGCCGACGGACCGCACGCTGAAGCCCGAAGAAGCCGCCGGCATTTACGCCGTCCTGCTCTCGCGGATGGGCGACTTCGAGGACGTGGAAGGCCGCATCACGAAGAGCGGCGAAACGGGAATCGAGGTGAAGTCCGCCAAGGGGCGTTCTTCCTATTCACTTTCAAAGGAATCTCTTCTTCTCTTCTCCGGCGGCAATGAAGCCCTGACTCAGCAGCAGACGCACGCCTTCTACCCGGGCGACCGCGTTCGCGTCTTCGTCCGCGACGGCAAGGCCGTCGGAATCGTCTTCCCGCCCGCTCCCGCCGCCGGCGCGTACGACCGCGAGTCCTCGTGGGGGCACTGGACGCGCCGCTTCACCGCGAAGGAGCTGGGGGCAAAGCTCCGCGAGCGCGAGGGGACGCGTGCGGCGGCGGACCCGGCTGGAGTGGCCGTGACGGCCCGCGGCGTCTCGGGACGCGCGCGCACCGTCGCGGTCGCGACGGCGAAGGGCACGGTCACGCTCACGGGTCTCGAGATCCGTTTCGCGCTCGGGCTGCCCGAGAACCTCTTCAACGTCGTTGCGGGAAAGGACGAGAACGGACGCGTCTTCACGTTCTACGGCCGCGGATGGGGCCATGGCGTCGGCCTTTGCCAGACGGGCGCTTTCGGCATGGCTCTCTCGGGGCGGACGTACCGCGAGATCCTCGCGCATTACTATCCCGGCACGGAGGTCGGCCCGGCTCCGTGAGAAAGAGCGCCCTTCGGGCGCTCGAGGATTTCTTCGAATGAGAAGAGATGACGGTTCCCTCCTCTCGGCGGAGCAGCAGCGGGACCTTCTCGTGCGGGCGCGCGCTGCGGCGGCGAGGGCCCTCGGAATTCCTTTTCATGGAATCCCTCTTCCGAATCCCTCCGCCCGCCTGGCCGAGCCGGGGATGTGCTTCGTGACCTGGAAGCGAGATGGGCAGCTGCGCGGCTGCATCGGGAGCGTCGAGCCCGTGCGTCCCCTCTGGGCGGACGTCGAGGCGAACGCCGTCCTCGGGCTCCTCGAGGACCCACGCTTTCCGCCTGTGACGCCGGACGAGCTCGCGCGCCTCCGGCTCGAGATCTCGGTCCTGACGCCGTTCGTCGCGGTGTCCGATCCGCTGCACGCGGTGATGGTCGGCGTCCACGGCCTCCTCGTCGAGCGCGGCCGCAACCGCGGGCTCCTTCTCCCGCAGGTGCCGGTGGAGTGGGGATGGGACGTTCCCGCATTCCTCGGCCATTCGTGCCGCAAGGCCGGCCTGCCCGTCGACGCGTGGCGCGATCCGAGCACGGCAGTCTCCACGTTCACGGCCGAGGTCTTCGGCGAAGAAAGCGGCCCCGCGGGCGGATAATCCGGGGCATGTCCGCCACAGCCTCCGCCGCTTCCGTCGCATCGATCCGCTCGCATTTCCCTGCCCTCGAACGCCGCGAAGGCGGGACTCCCGTCTCCTTCTTCGACGGCCCGGGCGGCACGCAGGTGCCGCGCGCCGTCGCGGACGCGATGACGGACTACATCCTCCGGCACAACGCGAACACGCACTGGGTTTACCCGACGAGCGTCGAGACGGACGTGATGATCTCGGCGTCGCGCGCCGCCCTCGCGGATTTCCTGGGCGGCGACGCGTCCGAAGTCGTCTTCGGCGCGAACATGACCACGCTGACGTTCCACCTCGCCCGCGCGCTCGCGCGGGGCTGGGCCGCCGGCGACGAGGTCGTCGTCACCGATCTCGACCATCACGCGAACGTCGACCCGTGGCGTGCTCTCGAGAAGGACCGCGGTGTCGTCGTGAAGGCGGCGCCGCTCGTGCCGGGGGAGGCGCGGCTCGACCTCGGCGCCCTCGGCCGGCTCCTGACGAAAAAGACCCGCCTCGTCGCGATCGGCGCGGCCTCGAACGCGGTCGGGACCATCAACGACGTCGCGCGCGTGGCCGCCCTTGCGCACGCGAACGGCTCCCTCGCCTTCGTGGACGCCGTTCACTACGCGCCGCACGCGCTCGTCGACGTGAACGCACTCGGCGCGGACTTTCTCGCCTGCTCACCCTACAAGTTCTATGGCCCGCACGCAGGCGTCCTGTGGGGGAAGCGCGCGCTTCTCGAGGGGCTCGACGCCCCGAAGCTGCGCCCCGCGCCGGAGAACGCGCCGGACCGGCTCGAGACGGGCACCCAGAACCACGAGGGCATCGTGGGCTGCGGCGCCGCCGTCGACTTCCTCGCCTCACTCGCCGGAAGCGGCGGAGGCCGCCGCGCGCGCCTCGCGCACACCTTCGCCGCCCTTCACGCGCGCGGGGAGGCGCTCCTGGCGCGGATGTGGAGCGGCCTCTCGCAGATTCCCGGCGTCACGCTCTACGGCCCGCCGCCCGGCGCGCCGCGCACGCCCACGGTCGGCTTCACCGTGAAGGGGTGGACCTCGGAGGACGTCGCGCGCGCCCTGGTCCCGCGCGGCGTCTACGTTTCGAACGGCGACTTTTACGCGACGACGCTCGTCGAAAAGCTCGGTCACGGCGCCGACGGCCTCGTCCGCGCGGGCGCCGCGTGCTACACGACGGAGGACGAAGTCGACCGCCTCGTCCTGGCCGTCAGCCGGCTATCGCCGCGCGGGCATTGATGTTAAGGTTCCTGAAAATTTGACGCTTCTGTCAAACACAGTCGCGTCGGCAGGAGTTCTCATGGCCGCCCCCGTCGCCTCCGCCCCGCCGTCGTCGCTCGGATTCGCCCTGACCGAAGAACAGGAGGCCGTCCGCGCGATGGTCCGCGACTTCGCGCGCACCGAGATCGCGCCGCACGTGATGGAGTGGGACGAGGCGCAGACGTTCCCGCGCGGCGTTCTGGCGAAGCTGGGCGAGCTCGGGATGCTCGGCGTCCTCGTGCCCGAGGAGTACGGCGGCGCGGGCCTCTCGTACGTCGACTACATCCACATCGTCGACGAGCTCTCGCGCGTGGACGGCTCCGTCGGACTCTCGGTGGCCGCGCACAACAGCCTTTGCACGAACCACCTCTTTCTCTTCGGCAACGAAGCGCAGAGGCGGAAGTGGGTGACGCCCCTCGCGCAGGGCAAGCTCCTCGGCGCCTGGGGCCTCACGGAGGCCGAGGCCGGCTCGGACAGCGGCGGCACGAAGACCACGGCCGTGAAAGACGGCGCCTCGTGGGTCCTCAACGGCTCGAAGAACTTCATCACGCACGGTTCCGTCGGCGACGTCGCGGTCCTCCTGGCCGTCACGGACAAGGCCGCCGGCCGGCGCGGGATCTCCGCGTTCGTCGTGGACCTCCACCAGAAGGGAATCCACGCGGGCAAGAAGGAGAACAAGCTCGGGATGCGCGCCTCCGACACGGCGACGCTCGTCATGGAGGACTGCAGCATCCCGGCGGAGAACCTGATCGGCGCGCCGGGCGAGGGCTTCGTGCAGGCCATGAAGGTCCTCGACGGGGGCCGCATCTCGATCGCCGCGCTCGCGCTCGGGATCGCCGAGGGGGCGTTCGACGGCGCGCGGGCCTATGCGCAGCAGAGGAAGCAGTTCGGCAAGGCGATCTGCGAGTTCCAGACGATCCAGAACTATCTCGCGGACATGGCGACCGAGATCGACGCGGCGCGCCTCCTCACCTACCGCGCGGGCTGGCTCAAGGATGCGGGCCTCCCCACGACGAAGGAATCCGCGATGGCGAAGCTCTACGCCTCGGAAGTCTCCGTCCGCGTCTCGAACCTCGCGGTCCAGATTCACGGCGGATACGGCTTCACGAAGGACTTCGGGGCGGAGAAGTACTTCCGCGACGCGAAGCTCTGCACGATCGGCGAGGGCACGTCCGAGATCCAGCGCCTCGTGATCGCGCGCGAGATCCTGAAGAAGACAGCCGGCGCCTAGCGCCGGTCGAGGACGGCCCGCCCTTCCTTCATGACGAAACGGGGCGACTCGATCGTCCGCACGTCCTTCAGGGGGTCGCCGGCGACGGCCACGAGGTCGCCGTAGTGCCCCGGCGCGACTTTTCCGATCTTCGTCTCCATGCGGAGAAGGCGCGCGGCCACGAGCGTCGCGGACTGGATCGCCTGGAGCGGCGTCATGCCGGCCTCGACGTAGAGGATGAACTGCTTCCCGTTGATCCCGTGAATCTGGACACCCGCGTCGGTTCCGTACGCGACGGGGATCCCGGCCTTTATCGCCTTCCGGAGGCTTTCGGTCTTCAGGTCCTTCACCTCGCGTGACTTCCGGAGCTGGTAGTCCTGGTAGCCGCCCGCGGCGCCGCGCTCGAGCATGTACGCGTTCGTCAGCGGGTTCGACACGACGAACGTGCCGTTCGCCTTGAGCGCCGCGATCGTCTCGTCGTCCAGCATCGAGGAGTGCTCGACGGAGCGCACGCCGGCGCGCGCGGCGCGCAGGATGCCGAGCGTGCCGTGGGCGTGGACGGCCACGTCCCGCCCCTTTTCCTTCGCGGCGAGGACGGCCGCGCGGATCTCCTCTTCGGTGTACTC
>JBDTTJ010000115.1:0-9621 GCA_039930645.1 Acidobacteriota bacterium | reverse complement strand
CGTAGATGAGGATCTTCGCGCCCTCGAGGACGCCTTCCATGCGCTCGGCGTCCGTCACGAAGTACGGCGAGAGGTAGCCGCGGTCGAACTGCATGCCCTCGACGACTTCGAGGGTCGTGTCGAGGCCCTTGGCCTCCTCGACCGTGATGACGCCGTCCTTGCCGACCTTGTCCATGGCCTCGGCGATGATCTTGCCGATTTCCACGTCGCCGTTCGCCGAGATCGTGCCGACGTGGGCGATCTCCTTGGCGTCGACCGTCTTCTTCATCGCGTTGATCGCGTCGACCGCCTTCTTGACGGCGAGGTCGATGCCGCGCTTGATCTCCATCGGGTTGCCGCCCGCGGTGACCATCTTGATGCCCTCGCGGTAGATCGCCTGCGCGAGCACCGTGGCCGTCGTCGTGCCGTCGCCGGCGATGTCGGAGGTCTTCGAGGCGACCTCGCGGACCATCTGGGCGCCCATGTTCTCGAGCGGGTTGTCGAGCTCGATTTCCTTGGCGACCGTGACGCCGTCTTTCGTGATCGTCGGGGAGCCGAACTTCTTGTCGATGACGACGTTCCGGCCCTTGGGCCCGAGCGTGACCTTGACCGCGTCGGCCAGCTTGTTGACGCCGCGGAGGATGTTCTGGCGGGCGTCTTCGCCGTAGGTGATGTTCTTGGCAGCCATGATGTGTGTGCTCCCTTACTTCGTCTCGACGATCGCGAGAACCTCGTCCTCACGGAGGATCAGGTACTCGGTCTCTTCGATCTTGATCTCGGTGCCGGCGTACTTGCCGATGAGGATGCGGTCGCCCTTCTTGACGTCGAGGGGAACCCGCTTGCCGTTGTCGTCGAACTTGCCTTCGCCGACGGCCTCGACCTTGGCCTCCATCGGCTTCTCTTTGGCCGTGTCGGGAATGATGATCCCGCCGCGAACCTGCTCCTTGGGCTCCACGCGCTTGACCAGAATCCGGTCGTACAGGGGACGGACCTTCATGAGTGACTCCTTTCCTTCGAAAGACGGTGAGGGGCGATGCCCTCGAATCGATTCGGTTGCCCGCGGGGGTCCTGTTAGCAGAACCTCGTCACGAGTGCTAACGAAAATAGAACGGAACGCAGGATCTGTCAAGGATCGTGTGAGATCCTGCGTAAAGCTTCTAATGAAGCAGGTTATGGGCGAGAAAATTCGGCGAGCGTAGAGGCGAGAAACGCCTTCTGCTCGACGGAGAGCTCGGGAAACACGGGAATCGCGAGAGTTTCCTTCGCGGCCTTCTCGGACTCCGGGAAGTCGCCGGCCTTGTGGCCGAGGGCCGCGAAGCACTCCTGGAGGTGAAGAGGGACCGGGTAGTAAATCGCAGACCCGATGGACCTCTTCTCCAGAAGCTCTTTCAGAGAATCTCTTCTCCCGCCGCCGACCCGGACCACGAACTGGTTGTAGACGTGGTGCCGGCCGGCGGACTCGCGCGGGAACTTCAGGCCGCCCTTCTCGAATGGCAGGCCTCCGGCCTCGAGGTAACGCCGCTCGATGTCCTGCGCGTTCGCCCGGCGCGCCTCTGCCCAGCCGTCGAGGTGCGGGAGCTTCACGTCGAGGATCGCCGCCTGGAGCGCGTCGAGGCGGAAGTTCCCGCCGACGAACTTGTGGTGGTAGCGGCTCGTCTCTCCGTGCATGCGCATCGCCTTGAGTTTCGCGGCGAGCGCGTCGTCGTTCGTGGTCACCATCCCGCCGTCGCCGAAGCCGCCGAGGTTCTTGGACGGGAAGAACGAGAACGCGCAGGAATCGCCGAGCGCGCCGGCCTTCACGCCCTTGTATCCGGCGCCGAGGGACTGGCAGGCGTCCTCGAGGACGTGGATCCCCTTCTTTTTCGCGATCGCGCGAATCGGGTCCATGTCCGCGCACTGGCCGTAGAGATGGACAGGCTGGATCGCCTTCGTCTTCGGCGTGAGCGCGCGCTCGAGCTTCGCGGGGTCGAGGTTGAAGGACTCCGGCTCGATGTCGACGAAGACCGGCCGCGCGCCGAGGCGCGCGACGGCGCCCGCGGACGCGAAGAACGTGTAGGGCGACGTCACGACCTCGTGGCCCGGGCCGATCCCGAGCGCCATCATCACGGCGAGCTGCGCGTCCGTGCCGGACGACATCCCGACGGCGTGTTTGGCGCCGACGTACGCGGCGATCGCCTTCTCGAAGGCCTCGACGCGGGGGCCGAGGATGAAGTACTGGCTCTCGTAGACCTCCGACGTCACGCGGAGAATCTCGTCTTTGACGGTGGCGTACTGCTTTTTGAGGTCGAGGAGGGGGACGGGGGTGGCGGGAGGAGCGCTGATCGTCGTCACGCAGCTACGCTACACCAGACGGGCTACACGAGAGAGCGGCTCACGAGCTCGGACTTGGCCCAGGCGTAGACGACCGGCGCGAGAATGACGCCCGGGATTCCGAACGCGGCCTCGAAGACGAGGATCGCAAGAAGCGTCTCCCACGCGGCGGCGCCGATGCGCCCGCCGACGATCTTCGCGTTCAGGAAGTACTCGAGCTTGTGGATCACGAGAAGAAACGCGAGCGCCGCGAGGCCCGCCCACGGCGAGACCCCGAGCGAGACGACGACGATCACCGTGTTCGACACGAGATTTCCCGCGACCGGGATGAGGCCGCAGAGGAACGTGATCGCGACGAGCGTCCCGGGCAGCGGCAAGCGCACGCCGAAGAGCGGCTCGGCCGCGAAGAGGAAGACGGCCGTCAACGCCGTGTTCACCGCCGAAATCTCGATCTGGGCCTTCGCAACGGTCCGGAAGGACTCGCCGAACCGTCTCAGGCGCTCGGAGAGCGCGGCGCCGAGCGGCCCCGGGCTCTCCGACGGGGCGCGAAAGAAGACGAGGACGCCGACGACGGACCCGAGGAGCGCATGGAGGAGGCCGCGCGCACCGACGGTGCCCGCATGGCGGAGCGCGCCGGCGTTCTCCCGCAACCAGTGCGCGAGCGCCTCGGTAGACCCGCCGTGCGCCGGAAGAGGCGTCGCGACACCCGCGGCCTCGAGCGTCTCCTTGAGGCTCGCGAGCGTCTCCCCCATCTTCTCGAGGACGGCCGGCAGGTCGCCGATCCGCCCGCGGACGAAGCCCCAGAGCAGGACGATCGCGAGCGTGACGAGGCCCGCCGCGACGAGGCCGAGGAGGCCCGCCGCGAGGGCGCGCGCGAGGCCGTGCGAGACGCGCCCGCCGCGCATGCGTCGCGCCATCGACTGCAGAAGCGCCCAGGCCAGGAACCCCGCGAGAAGGGCCGGGACGAGGTGGAGGAGAAGCGTGGCGAGGAGCGCGATCGCCATGAGGACGTACGACGCCCGCTCGTAAGGGGCCAGGGGTGGGGCCTGCGCGTCGCCGGTCATCGGGCAGGATTATCCGCGAACGCGGCCGCGAGCCGGTCGCATTCCGCGACGAGCGCGTCGCGTTCCGCCCTCAGGCGGCCGATGGCCCCGGGCGCGACGAGGAGAGCGACCAGCTCCCGTGCTTGCCTTTCGCGCCAGGAGGCGTACTCGGAGAAGAAGAGAGAAGAGATTCCTGCGAACGGAATAAGGACGAAGACGAGGGCGGCCCAGGCCACGCCGCCGAAGGTCCAGGCGAGCGCAGCCCATCCGGCGAGCGCGAGGGGGAAGAGGACGACCCCGGCGATCAGCTTGTAGAGCGCGATCTGGTCGCGCTCCCTCGCGGCCCCGGGTACGCGCTTCGCGGCGAATCCGCACAGGCGGTAAGGAACCCACCAGGCGGCGACGCCGACGACGGCGACGGGGAACCCGAGGACGATCACGGCGAGGGCCTTCAAGGTATGCCACAGGATCGTCCGCGCCGGAGCCGGGGAGTCGAGAGAAGAGAAAGACAACGAGACCTTTCTGAGAAGGTGGTCGAGGGCGCGGGCGCGACGCGCGAGAGCCGCCACCTCGCCGGGATGGGTCTTCTCGAGAGAATCGCGCGCCGAGAGCAGGAGCTGGCGGATTCGCAGCGACTTCCCGAGTTGCGCCTCCCCCTCTTCACCTTCAAAGAGGTCTTTTC
Organism: Acidobacteriota bacterium; assembly: GCA_039930645.1. Classification (GTDB taxonomy): domain Bacteria; phylum Acidobacteriota; class Thermoanaerobaculia; order UBA5066; family UBA5066; genus Fen-183. The sequence goes on along the minus strand of JBDTTJ010000115.1, from coordinate 5,607 downwards.
TTATCTTTTCCCCGTAGAGCGCGTCCACCGCCGCGGCGACCTCGTGGTCTTTCCAGTCGTCTGCGTTGAGCGTCACGGCCTCGAGGGCCGCACCCATCGCGTCGGTCCACGCGTCGACGGTGGGCTCGGCCGGCGGCGCCACCGGCGCGCCGAGCTTCACGAGAACGTCGGAGCGGAAGATCTCCTTCTCCGAGAACCAGAGGCCCATCGGGACGACCACGGGGGATTTCTTTGAGAGTAAGAGGACGCGGGCGGCGCCGGTGCGCAGTTCGGAGAGTCGAGGGTCCGAGTGCGACCGGCCCTCGGGAAAGATCAGGACGGCGCCATCCCCATCCAGAATCGCAGCGAGCCTCTCGAACGCCGCCTCATTCCTCTCTTCCCCCTTCAAAGAAATCCCCGGTTCCCCCTCCCCCTTTCTCACGACCGGCACGCAGCCGAGGAGGTCGAGGATCGAGCGGAGGACGGGGATCCTCCACAGCGTCGACTTCGCGACGAAGACGACGGGACGCGGGAGAGCTCGGAGGACGACCATCGGGTCCACGAGCCCGTTGTTGTGGTTCGCGATCAGAAGGACCGGGCCTTCGCGCGGGATGTTTTCGAGCCCCGAAACCTCGATCCGCCGGTAGAAGAGCCCGACGAGGGCCCGGACGAGCGCGAGGACGGCGGCCTTCACGGCGCCTGCGCGTCACGCGGAAACTTCACCTTCAGGAACGCCCCGATCGCGAGCGCGAGGACCGCGAAGAGGACGCCGACGCCGGCGCGGTAGCCCGCGGGGCTCCGGTCCGGGAACAGCGAGAGCGTCCCCGCCCACACGAACGGCCCGAGGACCGAGGCCGCCTCGCCCGCGAGCGTGAAGAAGCCGAAGAACTCCGTCATGCGCTCTCTCGGGACGAGCGCGATGAGGCCGAGGCGCCCCGTGACCTTGATCCCGCCGAGGCCGATCCCCGCCAGGACCCCGACGACCGTGAACGCCTTCGGGTCTCGCACGAGGAGCGCGAGCGCGAAGACGAGCACCCAGTTGAAGAGCGCGACGAGCGTCGCCGTCCGGATCGTGACGCGCTGGCAGAGCCAGCCGTAGAGAAGGCCCCCGACGACCGCGACGGCCGTCGCGACGAGGAGCAGCACCTGCACCTGCCCATCCGTCAGGCCCACGGCGTACTTCGAGTACGTCGCCATCTGAATCTGGATCGTGTGGATGACGTCGATGTAGAGGAAGTTCGAAACGAGAAACCACAGCAGCGCCGGCGTCTGCGGCAGCGACCGGATGGTTCCGAGGACTTCGGAAACGGGAGAAGCGGAAGAAGAAGATTTCTTGGAAGGTGAAGAGGGCATGCGCGCGAAGAACAGCAGCGGGACGGCCGCGGCGAGCCACAGCAGCGCCGTCGGCAGGTAGGCGTTCCGGCGCACCCAGGCCTCATTCACATTCGAAGCAACAGGAGCTACCGAAATCGCGTCGCAGATCGCCCGGATCGCGCCGGGCATTTGCGCACGGATGCTTCCGGAAACAAAAGGCAGGACGAGGAACATCGCGAGGAGCGAGCCGACGTAGCCCGCGGCGACACCGAAGCCCGACACGCGCCCCGCGTTGGACGCGTCCGACACGTCCGGGAGCATCGCGTTGTAGAAGACGTACGCGCACTGGAATGCGACGTTCGCGAGCGCGAAGAGGACGAGGACCTGCGCGACGGGCCCGGGCGCCGCGACGAGGGCCGTGAACGCGACTCCGGCGAGGACGAACGGGACGAGGAAGCGCCGCTTGCCCTTGCGGTCGGCGAGGTGCCCGAGAAACGGCGCCGCGAGCGCGACGACCGCCATCGAGAGCCCGAATGCGAGCGAGAACTTCTCGTTCCCGCGCGGGACACGTCCGGCGACGTCGAGCGGCAGGTGGAGCGAGAGGAGGTTCATCGCGAACGCCGTCGCGCCGAGTTCGTAGAGGCTCCAGGCGGTGACCGTCGAGCCGCGGGTCTTCACGTGATGCGGAATCGCGCCGGGGGCGATCTCTTCGGGCGGAAGAGAAGCACCCACGCGACGCCCGTGACGAAACCGCCAACATGGGCCCAGAACGCCACGCCACCCGTTGCCGCTCCTCCACGGCCCACCGACGCGAGCTGCGAGGAGCCCATCCAGAACTGCAGGAGGAACCAGCCGAGGAGATAGAGGCCCGCAGGGATCTCCACGAGCGGAAAGAGGATGAAGAGCGGGATCACCGTGACGACGCGCGCCCGCGGATAGAGGACGAAGTACGCGCCGAGGACTCCCGCGATCGCGCCGGACGCGCCGAGGTTCGGGATCGTGGACGCGGGCGAGAGGAGAGCCTGCAGCAGCGTCGCCGTGACGCCGCACACGAGGTAGAAAAGCAGGAACCGCCCGTGCCCGAGCGCGTCCTCGACGTTGTCGCCGAAGATCCAGAGGAACAGCATGTTTCCGGCGAGGTGCAGGAACCCGCCGTGAAGGAACATCGCCGTGAAGATCGTCACGACGGAGGCGCCGACCGTCCACCCCGCGAACAGCTCGGGATGGAAGAACCTCGCCGGGACGAACGCGAAGGTGTTCACGAACGCGTCGAGGCGGTCGCCCTGGAGGAGCTCGAGGACGAAGGCCGCCACGTTCAGGGCGAGGAGCAGGCGCGTCACGAACGGGACCGTCCGGGACGGGATCGTGTCGCGCAGGGGAATCAAGAGGCGCCCATCATACGGGCGTGGCCGGCCCTACTTCCGCTTGCGGTTGAGGAGCTCCTTGAGGTCCTTGCCGGCGCGGAAACGGGCGACCTTGGCCGCGCCGATCCGGATCGCCGCCTTCGTCCGCGGGTTCACGCCCGTGCGGGCCTTGCGGTCGGCCACGTGGAAGACGCCGAGGCCCGGGAGCGCCACGCGCTCGCCCTTCTTGAGGATGCCCGTGATCGCGTTCACGACCGAGTCGAGAGCCGCCGCCGCGTCCTTGCGCGTCAGGCCGGTGTCGTTGGCGATGGCTTCCACGATGTCGGCTTTGCCCGCCATGGGGATCCTCCTGCGTTTCCGGAGACCGAAAATCGCGGGCAATCTAGGGCGCGGGGTTCCCCTTGTCAACGACGCAGTCGCGTCATGAGGATCGCGCTGAACCCGTCGACCGTCGCGCCGGGCAGGACGCGCACGAGGCCCGACGCATCCGTCCGCTCCGCGAGAGGCGAGGACACGTCCAACACGGGCCGGACCCGCACGAAGTCCGGGCGAGCGGCGAGGACCGCGTCCACGACGTGCTCGTTCTCCTCGGGCTCGAGCGAGCAGGTCACGTAGAGGAGCGCGCCCCCCGGCGCGAGGAGCGCGAGGGCCGCGTCGAGCAGGCGGTGCTGCGTCGCCCCGAAGCCCGCGAGGTCGTCCGGGCCCAGGCGCAGCCGGATCTCCGGGTTCTTGCGCAGCGTCCCCGTGCCCGAGCACGGAGCGTCGAGAAGGACGGCGTCGAACCGCTCGCGTGGCAGCGGCGGGACGCCCGCATCCGCCCGCACGACGAGAACCTCGTCCCGGCGGCCCGCGGCCGCGAGGTTCGCGGCCAGCCGTATCGCGCGCGAGGCCGTGCGCTCGAGGGCGACGACGCGCCGGGCTCGCCCCGAGGCGAGGAGCGCGCGCGCTTTCCCGCCGGGCGCCGCCGTGAGGTCCACCGCGATTCGCGCCTCCGGGAGGAGGGCCGCGAGCGCCTGCGCCGCCGCGTCGACGACGGCGAGCGCGCCTCCCGAAACGAGCGGGTGCGCCGCCGCATTGCCCTCCGTCACCGTGAGCGCGAGGGGGGCCCACGGCGATCGCTCCGCCGTCACGCCGTCCGCAGCCAGCGCGGCGAGGATCTCGTCGACGGATCCCGCGCGCGGGTCGGCGAGCAGGTCAGTTGGCGTGTCGACGTCGTCCGCCTCCATCGCCGCGCGTGCGGCCGGCTCCCCGAACGCTGTCACCCAGCGCCTCACGAGCCATTCCGGATGCGACGTCTCGAGCGCGAGGCGCGCGAGCGGATCGGCGCCGGGCGCAAGGCGCACCGCGCCCGGCCTCTTCTCGCGCTCGGCGACGCGCCGGAGGACGGCGTTCACGAGGCCGGCCGCCTTGGGCGCGAAGACGCGGACCGCCGCCACCGTCTCCCCGACCGCCGCGTGCGCGGGCACGCGGTCCATGAGGAGCAGCTGCGCCGCACCGAGGCGCAGGCCCGCGAGGACCGATGGGTCGAGCGAGGCGGCAGGCTGCTTGAGGTGCCGCTGGACGACGTGGTCGAGACGGATCGCACCGCGCAGCGTCTTCTTGACGAGGGCGCGCAGGAAGTCGCGGTCCCGCGCGTCGAGCTCCCGGCCGCGGGCGTCGAGGAGCGGTGCGGCATGCGCACCCCTGTCGACGCGCAGGAGAATGCCGAGCGCGAGCTCGCGCGCGGAGCGCGGGGCCGTCATCCGCCCCAGATCTCGCCGGCCGCCACGCGCTCGCCGCGGACGAAGTCCGCCGCGGGCAGCGCCTTGCGGCCTTCCGCCTGCAGCGTCGCGACCGCAACCGCGCCCTCGCCGCAGGCTACGACGACGCGGCTTCCGTCTTCGAGGACCGTGCCGGGAGACGAAGAGACTGCTGCTCCCTCCCGCGCCCACGGCCCGTCCGCCACGAGATGCAGGCCGGACAACTTCAACCGTGTATTTCTTCGAATGGTAAAGAGCCCGGGCCAGGGGGTGAAGGCGCGGCTGCGACGCACCAGCTCCGCCGCGGGGCGCGCCCAGTCGACCCGCGCATCCTCGCGGGTGATCTTCGGGCAGTAGGTCGCGAGCGCATCGTCCTGAGGAGCAGGGATCCTGGCCAATTCACCTTCTAAGAAACGCAGCGTTTCGGTGAGCGCCTGAGCTCCCATCGTGGCAAGCCTCGCGCCCAGGGAAGCAGAATCTTCCTCTTCCCCGACCTCCGTCTCCCGCATCGCGTAGACGGGGCCCGTGTCCATCCCGGCCTCCATCCTCATGATCGAGACGCCCGTCTTTTCGTCGCCCGCGAGGATCGACGCCTGCACCGGCGAGGCCCCCCGCCAGCGCGGGAGAAGGCTTCCGTGGACGTTCAGGCAGCCGAGCCGGGGCAGGTCGAGCACCCTTTGGGCGAGGATTTTTCCGTAGGCCGCCACGACGAACGCGTCGGCTCGCGCCTCGGCGAGGCGCGCGAACGCGGCGTCGTCCTTCAGCGTGGGAGGCTGGAAAACGAGCATTCCCAGCGACTTCGCGAGAGAAGCGGCCGGCGGGTCGGTCATCTCCGCCTTCCTCCCGACGGGCTTCCCGGGTTGCGAGACGACGAGAGCGACGTCGTGGCCGGCGACCCTCAAGGCCTCGAGCGTCGGGATCGCGAAAGACGGCGAACCGAAAAAAACAACACGCACGCGCAGAGTGTATAGACACGAAACGCAGTTTTCCCTCTAGAATCCGGGCATTCCCTCGCGGGAACCAAGTTACGAGAAAGGACGGAATCAAATGGCTGGAATGACCAAGTCGCAGATCGCGGAGCACATGGCGGAGAAAACCGGGCTTACGAAGAAGAACGCGGCGCTCTTCCTCGAGGAGCTCGCGGGCCTCGCCTACAAGCAGGCGAAGAACACCTTCACGTTCCCCGGCGTCGGCAAGCTCGTGCTCGTGAA
>JBDTTJ010000114.1:0-9706 GCA_039930645.1 Acidobacteriota bacterium | reverse complement strand
GGCTCGTGATTTGCGGGATCGGCGCGGGGTTTGCCGCCGTCTTCGGGACGCCGATTTCCGGCGCCCTTTTCGGGATCGAGGTTCTCTACCTCGGGCGCATCGAGTACTCCGTCCTCTTTCCGTGCCTCGTGTCCGGAATCGTCGCCCACCTCGTCTGCGGCGTTCAGGCGCCGGTCCCGGCCCTCCACGAGGGACTCGCGGGGCTCGGGCGCTCGGAGATCGTCGGCCTCTCGATTCTCTGCGGAGCGGTCTTCGGGCTCGTCGCGCTCTTCCTCATCGAGTCGATGCGCGGCCTCGAGCGCGGCCTGCGCCGCTTCGAGAAGCACCCGTACCTCGTCGCGGCGTGCGGCGGCATCTTCCTGGCGGTGTTCTACGCCCTCGCCGGTCCGGCGTACGCCGGCCTCGGCGTTCCGACGATCGAGGGGGCGCTCGCGGCGACGGCGCCCGTCGTGATCCTCGCGTTTCTCTGGAAGGTCGTCGCGACGTCCGTCACGCTGGAGACCGGCGGGAGCGGAGGAATCGTGACCCCGCTCTTCTTCATCGGGGCGACGAGCGGGGCGGCGATCGGGCAACTTCTCCACCTGCCTCCCGGGATCTTCGCGGCGTTCGGTTTCGTGAGCGTCGTCGCCGCCGCCGCCAACACGCCGATCGCGGCTGCCGTCATGGGCATCGAGCTCCTTCCGCGCGACATCGGCGTGTACGCCGCCCTCGCCGCGGGGACGGCCTTCCTCCTTGTCGGGCACCGGAGCGTCTACGCGAGCCAGAAGATCGGCCTTTCAAAGTCGGGGGGCCTCGACGTGCGGATGGACGTCGCGATCGGCGACCTGACCCGCTCGGGCATGCAGGTCCGCAAGGGGAGCCTCACCGAGAGGGTCCAGAAGATCGGGAACCGATCGGTGACGCGTGGCAAAGAGCCGCTGGCGGACCCGTGAGCCCGCCGTCCGTCGTCTTCACGGATCTCGACGGAACGCTCCTGACGGACGGCCGGCTCGTGCCGGCCGCCCGTCGGGCCCTCGACGCCCTCCGCCGGCGGGGCATTCCCGTGGTGCCCCTCACGAGCAAGACGGAGGCCGAACTCCGGGCCTGGCTCCTCGAGCTCGACTGCGGCGGTGCAGGCGCGTTCGAGAACGGCGCGGGACTCGTGACGCCGTCGGGCGTTGAGATCCTGCCCGGGGCGATTCCCGTCGAGGAGTTGCAGAAGGTCCTCGGCGCGGCACAGCGAGCCGGGAACGTCGGCGTCACGACGCTGGCGGAGCTGCCGGCCGGGACGCTTCAGTCGCTCACGGGCCTCGACGAAGGCTCCCTCGCGGCGGCCCGGTCGCGGGGCTGGGACCTCCCGTTCCTGGCGGACGCTCCAACCGTCGACGCGCTCCGCGGCGCCCTCGCCCGATCGCCCCACGTGCGCCTCACCGCGGGCGGCACGTTCTGGCACCTCACGGGGCGCCACGATAAGGGCGGCGCGGCGCGGCGTATTCTCGAACGGCTCGAGGTGCGCGGGTCGACGGCAGGGCTTGGGGACGCGCCGAACGACCTCCCGTTCCTCGCGGAGGTCGACGTGCCGGTGATCGTGCCGGGGCCCCACGGAGCGAATGCGCGCCTCACAGAGGGGCTGCCCGGTGCTCTCGTTGCGCCGGCGCTCGCCGGAGAGGGGTGGGCGTGCGCGATCGAAACACTTCTCTCCGGACCGCCGTCGGCTCGGAAAAGCGCCGGGGCAACCACGTGAATACCGCCGGGCCTCCGATCACGGAAGACGTCGCGCGCCGGATCCAGGCGCTCGGGACGGTCGACGTCCTCGTCGGGATCCCGTCGTTCAACAACGAGCGGACGATCGGACACGTCGTTCGCGCGGTCGTCGCGGGAGTCGCGAAGCACTTCCCGGGGGCAAAAGCGGTCCTCGTGAACAGCGACGGGGGCTCGCGGGACGCGACGCGCGAGATCGTCGAGCGGACGGACGCCGGCAATCTCGCGGAAATCCTCGTGGACGCGTCGCCGCGGACGACGGCACGCATCGTGACGCCGTACGCGGGCCTTCCGGGAAAGGGCAGCGCGCTCCGCACGATCTTCCGGATCGCGGCCGAGCTCCGTGCGACGGCCTGCTGCGTCGTCGACAGCGACCTGAGGAGCGTGACCCCCGGGTGGATCGAGCTGCTCGCCGGACCCGTCCTCGAGCAGGGGTACGAGTTCGTGGCGCCTCTCTACGCCCGCCACCGTTACGACGGGACGATCACGAACACGATCGTCTACCCTCTCACACGCGCTCTCTACGGGAGGCGCGTGCGCCAGCCGATCGGGGGCGACTTCGGGTTCTCGGGCGCACTCGCGGAGCGCTTCCTCGAGCACGACGTCTGGGAGGGTCCTGTCGCGCGTTACGGGATCGACGTCTTCATGACGACGACGGCGCTGGCCGAAAAACGCCGGGTCTGCCAGGCGTTCCTCGGGGCGAAGCTCCACGACCCGAAGGACCCCGGAGCCGACCTGCAGCCGATGATGGTCCAGGTCGTGTCCACGCTGTTCGACCTCATGATCCGCCACGAGACGGTCTGGCGCGACGTGAACGGGAGCGAGAGCGTGCCGCTCTTCGGTTTCCCGCACGCCGTCGGCGTCGAGCCCGTCCCCGTGAAGACGGAACGCCTTGCCTCGATCTTCCGCCAGGCGGCGACGGACCTGCCGCCCGTCTGGAAGGGGTTCCTGTCCGAGGCGTCGCTCGACGCGATCCGCGACGCGGCCGACGAGGGGCCGGAGCCGGCGCTCGCGGACGCGGCCTGGGTGCGAATCCTCTTCGAGGCCGCCGCTGGATGGCGCCGCGCGGCCCTCCCGCCCGAGATGCTGATCGGTTCCCTCGTGCCGCTCTATCTGGGGAAAGTCGCGACGTTCGTCGCCGAGACGCGCGAGGCGACGGACGAGGAGGCCGAGGATCGTCTCGACCGCCTCGCGCTCGAATTCGAACGGAGCAAGGACGTTCTTCGGGACGTCTGGCGGGACTCCGCCCGCTAGGGAAGGAGACGGAATGGACCACCTTCAGCAGGAAATCGCCGCCGCGTTCACCCGGCTCATGGACGCGTTCGTGTCCATCGTGCCGGCCGTGCTCGTGCTCCTCGCCTCGCTCCTCGTCGGGGTCCTCGCGGGCCTGCTCCTCCGGGGACTGTTCAGCCTGATTTCGTCGCTCGCGCGGATGCGCGAGAAGCCCGGGCGGCCCCTCGTCGGGATCCTCCGGGCCGCAGGCGTCGACGCCGGCGCGGGGCGGGTCACGAGAGCGATCTCGTTCTGGGCCGGGATCACGGTCGGACTCGCGGTCGGCGTCAACGCGCTTGAGCCGGGCGCCCTGAAGTCCACGCTCGGCGAGGTCGTCGGGTTCCTCCCGCGGCTCCTCGGGGCCGCGCTGCTCGTGCTCCTCGGCCTCGGGGCCGCGGCGCTCGCGAAGCGGACGGTGCTCCTGGGCGCCGTAAACGCCGGGCTCCCGTGGGCCCGGAGCGGCGCCCGCGGCGTCCACGTCGTCGTCCTGTCCTTCTTCGTGGCGATGGCGCTCGACCACATCGGCGTCGCACGCTCGATCCTCGTCGCCGCGTTCTCGATCGCGGCGGGCGGCATCGCCTTCGCGGTCTCTCTCGCGTTCGGGCTCGGCGCACGCGACCTCGCGCGCCGTTACCTCGAAAAAAAGCTCAGGGCCGAGGCCGAGGACACCGGCATCCGGCACGTCTGAGCGTCAGGCGCCGAGGATGCCCTTCGTCGCGTCGACGGACTCGAGGAGAAGGTCGCCGGCGTCCGGGACCGCCGAGAGCACCCTTGCCCAGTTCGGGATCTGGGGCGCGCCGAGCGGGTCCTGCGTGAACTGCTCGCAGCCGACCTTGAGCGCGTGCGCAAACGTTGCGACGGCCGTCTCCTCGTCGTGGCGCACGAACGTGAGCCCGTTGAACTTCGCGATCGCGTAGAACCCGTTGACGGCGTCCTCGGCGCGCCGCTGGTAGGACGCGAGGAGAGACTTCAGCGCGCCCTCCGAGAGGACGACGTCGGCCGCCGCGAGCGTCCGGAGCAGGTGCTTGGCAATGTCGCCCGCCATGCGGTGGAGCCCGGCGGCCGGGTCTTCGGCCGAGAGGGCCTGGTGTTTGTGATCGTAACGGTCGGCGATGTCGACCTGACAGACGCGACGGGGCGACCGGTGCCGGAAGAGCTCGGAGAGGACGCCGATCTCGAGCCCCCAGTCCGAGGGCACGCGCATCTGGCGCGCGAGGTCCGCCGAGACTGCGAACTCGCCGGCGAGTGGGTATCGGAAAGACCTGAGGAATTCGATGTAGGGGTGAGGCCCGAGCAGCGAGCTCAGGGCCTGCAGGAGAGGGTCGACAAACAGGCGGGACACGCGCCCGTTCAGCCGGTCCGAAAAGCGCGCGTAAAAGCCCTTGCAGAAATCGAAGTTCAGGATCGGGTCCACGATCGGGTACAGGAGGCGCGCGAGGATCGCGCGGTCGTAGTCGAGAACATCGGCGTCGTGGAGCGCGATGTACTCGACGTTGCCCTGGGCAAGGAGGTAGCCGAAGGCCATCCAGCACGCGCGCCCCTTCCCGCGCTCGCCCAGATGGAGGTCGCTCGCCGCGAGCTTCTGCTGGAGGGCGAGGACGCCAGGTCCGTCGTTCCAGAGGACGACCGTGCGTCGCTCGAGCCGGCGGAAGTATTCGAGGGCGCGCCGGTAGCCGTCCTCGTCCGCGCGGTCGAGGGAGATCAGGATCGTGTCGAGGAAAGGGGAGGCCCTCACCTCGTCGCAGATGCGCGCGAGCGCCGGTCGGTCCATCTCCGAGACCAGACACGGGATGAGGAGCGCGGCACGCGCACGCCGTGTGTGCCGGGCCACGGCTTCCTCGATCTCGACGAGAGGCCTCGCCCCGAGACGCGTCAGCGTCGTGACGGGCCCGGACTGGTGGAAATCGCTCACGCAGGTCTCACGGTGGGCCTCATTGTGCGCTCGATCCGGAAGGTGATGCGCGACAGCGTCATAACGCGCTCAGCGAAATTCTTCCAAGTGTAGCGCGTCGAGGGCGGGAAGGATCTTCCTGGTGCCTGCAGAGATCAGGGGTGCGGCGACATCCCGAGAATCTCCGCAGCCCGCCCGCGGGCCGCGCGCTCGATGCCTTCGCAGACGGTCGAGCAGATCGCGAGGAGCGCCGGGTCCGCGATCCGGTAGAGCGTTCGCGTTCCGTCCTTGCGGCGGTCCACGAGGGTCGAGCCGTGCAGGACGGCGAGGTGTCTCGAGACGTTGGCCTGCGTGCCGCCGACTTCCGCGAGGATCTCGCCGACGGACGCTTCGCTCCGCCCGAGGCGCCGGAGGATCTTGATGCGCATGGGCTCGGAGAGCGCGCGAAAGCGGGCCGCGACCTCCTCGCAGCCCGCGTCGGTCGTCGGGAGGTGCGGCTCAGCCGCCCGCGGCATTTTCGACCACGCGCGCAAGGCGGGCGGCCACGTCGGCGCCGACCTCCGCGAGCTCCGGTACCGCCACGAGCCCAAGGACGGAGATCGGGTCCATCGCCCGGACGACGGTTCTTCCCATCTCGACGGACACCGTGACGTTGCACGGCAGCAGGACGCCGACCTCCGGGGCCGCCGAGAAAGCCTTGAACGCCGAGGGAGGGTGGCAGGCGCCGAGGATGAGGTATGGAGGCAGGTCGACGTCGAGCTTCTTCTTCATCGTCGCCGCGAAGTCGATCTCCGTGAGGACGCCGAAGCCCTCGGCCTCGAGCGCCTGTCGAGTGCGGGCGACCGTCTCGTCGAACGGGCGGTTCGTTTCGGCCACGAGTGCGACGGACGTCTTCGAGGGCTGGGTCATGCGTGTCTCCTTTTCCTGATCTCTGCGCGAAGGGGCCCGACGGGCCCCGGGGTCACCCTCACGTGAAGCGGCCGGAGCCCGGCCCGCACGAGCCGCCTCCGTCGCCGCCCTTCGAGGCAGAGGATCCGGCGGACGCGAAGCGCGAGACGAGCTTCTCGATCTCCTCGCTGCCGCATTCGGGGCAGGTCACCCCGAGGCCGTCGAGGCCGGCGCCGACGAGCTCCTCGAAAGTCGCGCCGCATTTTTCGCAGGTGAATTCGTAGAGAGGCATGGAATCCTCCTCAGGCGTCCCAGGACTCGAGGTTCCAGGTGACGACGTGCGGCCGGGACGCGTGGCCCTGTACGTTCTGCAGGGCGGCGCGCAGCTTCGGGACGTCCTCGTCCGCGACGAAGGACATGATGATGGTGGACGTTTTCGGGAACGCCGCCGAGCCAAGGTGGCGGCCCGAGGAGCCGAAGCCCCGGGCCTCGACCTCCGTATATCCGGAAACGCCCGCCCGCTCGAGGACGACCTCGACCTTCTCGCGGCACTCCGTGCCCGCGAGCACCATGAGCATCTTCACGCTTCTTCCTCCAAGGGCGGCACGCCGGCCGCCTTGATGTACATGTAGTAGAGGAGAGGGATCACGACGAGGGTCAGGGCGGTCGCGACGACGACGCCTGAGATGAGCGCGACGGCGAGGCCCTGGAAGATCGGGTCGAGAAGGATGACGCCGCCGCCCGCGACGAGCGCGAGCGCCGTCAGGACGATCGGGCGGAAGCGCACGGCGCCCGCCTTTACGACGGCCTCCTCGAGCGGCTCGCCCGCGGCGAGCTCGAGGTTGATGAAGTCCACGAGGAGGATCGAGTTTCGGACGATGATTCCCGCGAGCGCGATGAATCCGATCATGGACGTCGCCGTGAAGAACACGCCGAACGCCGCGTGCGCCGGCACGATGCCGATGAGCGTGAGCGGGATCGGCGCCATGATGATGAGCGGCGTCACGAAGGAGCGGAACCACCCGACGACGAGGACGTAGATGAGGACGAGGACGGCCGCGAAGGCGATCCCCATGTCCCGGAAGACCTCCACCGTGACGTGCCACTCGCCGTCCCACTTGAGCGCGTAGCGGTTCGAGTCGGTCGGGAGCGCCGTGTTGAAGACTTCGAGCGGCCTGCCGTCCGGGCCACGGAGCGCCTCGACCTTCTTCTTCATGTCGAGGATGCCGTAGACCGGCGCCTCGGCGACGCCCGCCATCTCGGCGAGGACGTACGTCACCGGCTGCAGGTTCTTGTGGTAGATGAACGGCGCCCGCTTGCCGGGAACGACCGTCACGAGCTCTCGGATCGGGACGAGGCGGCCCGTCTGCGAGGGCACCGTCGTGGCGAGGAGGCCTTCGAGGCCGGAGCGCTGGGCGCGGTCGAGGCGCAGGACGATCGGCACGGCCTCGCGCGCCGCGTCGACGCGCAGGAGGCCCGCGTCCATGCCGTCGAGCGCGATCCGGAGCGTCTTCACGACGACCTCGGGCGTCACGCCGGAGAGCATCGCCTTCTCGCGGTCGATCACGACCTCGATCTTCGGAGACGCGTCCTCGACGAGCCAGTCGGCGTCGACGACGCCGGGAGTGGACTCGAAGATGCCCCGAACCTCCCGCGCCAGTGCGATCCGCTGAGTCGGGTCCGGCCCGTAGATCTCCGCGACCATCGTCGAGAGGACCGGAGGCCCCGGCGGGACCTCCGTGACCTTCACGTTCGCGCCCAGGCGCTTGCCGGCCTCGGAGATCCGGTTGCGGATCTCCTTGGCGATCGTGTGGCTGTCCTTCTTCCGGTCGTCCTTGGACGCGAGGTTGACCTGCATGTCCGCCACGAGCGGGCCCGAGCGCAGGAAGTAGTGCCGCACGAGGCCGTTGAAGTTGAACGGGGCCGACGTCCCGGCGTAGACCTCGACGTCCGCGACCTCGGGCTGGGCCTTCACGAGCGTTGCGAGCGTCCGGGCCGCCGCGGCGGTCGCCTCGAGCGTCGTGCCCTCGGGCATGTCGAGGACGACCTGCAGCTCGCTCTTGTTGTCGTACGGCAGCATCTTGACCTTCGCCGCGCGGACGAGGAAGAGGCCGCAGGCGAGAAGAAGCAGGACGACGACGCTGCCGAGGAGGACCCAGCGGCGGGCCGCGCTCGCGAGGAGCGGCGTGAACAGCTTGCGGTAGAAGCGGAGCAGGCGGTCCTCGGGCTTCTTGTCAGCGCCCGCCTCGAAGTGCTCCTCTCCCCTGAGGTGCTCCTCGGCGAACTTCCGGAAGAGGCGGAACGTGAGCCAGGGCGAGACGATGAACGCGATGAGCAGCGAGAAGACCATCGCGGCCGAGGCATTCACGGGAATCGGGCGCATGTACGGGCCCATGAGGCCGGAAACGAACGCGAGCGGGAGAAGCGCCGCGACGACCGCGAACGTCGCGAGGATCGTCGGGTTGCCGACCTCGTCGACCGCGTAGATGGTCGTGAGGCGTGGGTCGCCCCAGCCGAGCTCGTAGTGGCGGTGGACGTTCTCGACGACGACGATCGCGTCGTCCACGAGGATGCCGATCGCGAAGATGAGCGCGAAGAGAGTGACGCGGTTCAGCGTGTACCCGAAAAGGAACGACGCGAAGAGCGTGAGCGCGAGCGTCGCGGGAACCGCGACGAGGACGACGACCGCCTCCCGGCGGCCCAGGAAGAGCGCCATGAGGATGACGACGGAGAGCGTCGCGAGCCCGACGTGGAAGATGAGCTCGCCGGACTTCTCGTCGGCCGTCCTGCCGTAGTCGCGCGTCTTGGCGACGGTCACGTTGGACGGGACGACGGGGCCCTTCAGGCCCTCGAGACGGGCGTCGAGGTCCTTCACGAGCTCGACGGCGTTCGTGCCGGGCTTCTTCGCGACGGCGAGCGTCACGGCCGGAGCGTCGTCGCCCGCCTTCGTGAGCATCCACGCGTATTGCGAAGGTTCCTCGGGGCCGTCGGACACGGTCGCGACGTCCTTGAGCCACACCGGCTTTCCGTTCGCGACGCCGATCACGGCGGAGCCGACGTCCTCGGCGCGGCGGAAGAGGGAGCCGACCTCGACGGGGACCTCGGCGTTGCCGGAGGCGAAGCTGCCCGCGGGCAGGCGCCAGTTGAGGCCCGAGAGCGCTCCGTACGCCTGGACGAGCGAGACGCCGTAGGAGGCGAGGCGGTCGCGGTCGAACTTCACGTTCAGGACGCGCCGCTGGCCGCCGATCACGGTCACCTGCGCGACGCGCGGGTGCCGCGTGAAGTCGGCCTTGACCTCGTCGGCGATCTGCCGAAGCTGCATCGGCGAGGCGTCCTTCGAGAAGAGCGTGTATGCGGCGACCGGGACGTCGTCGATCCCGCGCGGGGCGACGACCGGCGGCAGGGCGCCCGGCGGGAGCGCGGGCGCGAGCTCGGCCAGCTTCGCGTGCACGCGGACGACGGCCTGGTCGGGGTCCGTCCCGACCATGAACCGCACGATCACGATGCCGCCCGAGGGCTGCGAGGTGGAGTAGACGAACTCGACGTTCGGGATCTGGTAGAGCGCCTTCTCGACGGGTGAGACGACGCGCCGCTCGACCTCCTCGGCCGTCGCGCCCGGGAGCGCGACGAAGACGTCGATCATCGGGACCTTGATCTGGGGCTCCTCCTCGCGCGGCGTGATGAGGAGCGCGAACGCCCCGAGGAGAAGCGACGCGACGACGAGGAGGGGGGTGAGCTTCGACTCGAGGAACGCCTTTGCGATCCGGCCGGAGGCGCCGAGGGGCCGGCGCGTCATCTTCCGGTGGAGGATCTCGCGGGCGGTCGGACCCTGGGGAGTGGGCTCGTTCACCGGGAGCTGCCCTTCGTGTCCTGCAACTCGGAGACGGGCGCGCCGTCGGCGGGCGGAGCCGCGAG
>JBDTTJ010000113.1:0-9874 GCA_039930645.1 Acidobacteriota bacterium | reverse complement strand
ACTCGAAGCGCCCGAACGAGACGATGTTCTTCGCGGCCGACGGCAAGCTCGCGTCTCAGGCGCGCGGCGCGCTCAGCTGGCCCGACGGCGCCGCTCCGCACCTCGCGAAGGCGCGGAGCGGCGAGTCGATCGAGTAGGCTTTCGCGCCGTTACTTCTTGGCCGGCGCCGGGTCGTCCGACGCGTGGTCGGCGACGTATTTCCAGGAGCCGTCCTTCTGCTGGGCCGCGACGGCGCACCACGTTCCGGTCTCCGTCGTCGGCGCGCCGCCGGCCTTCGGCACGGTCGTGACCTTGAAGGCGCCCCAGCCCGCCGAGACGTGGCCGGACGACCGGTAGTGGTTGTCCATCACGGCGGCCTCGGTCACCTTGACGTCCTTGAGCCAGCCGGCGTACGCGTCCGCGATCGCCTTCTTGCCCTTGAGCGCGCCCATGCCCGGGAGCACGAGGACGGCGTCGTCGGCGTAGAGCGCGGCGCACGCGGCCGCGTCGTTGGCGAGCATGGCCTTCGCCCACGCGCTGTCCAGGTTCATCAGGCCGTGCTTGGGCGCCGCGTCCGCCGCGAGGGCGGCCAAGGCCGTGAAAGCGACACACACGAGGACACACGCCGCGATGGTTTTTTTCATGGAATCTCCTTCTTTCCGTTTTTCTGTTGAGGGGGAGATTCTATCTCAGCGCGTCAGCGACGCGACTCGCCGAGCGTGATGAGCAGGACCGCCCCGACGATGACGGCCGCGGCGACGAGCGTCCTCGTCGAGACGGACTCGGCGGCAAGGAGCCAGCCGAGAAAGACGGCCACGACCGGGTTCACGAACGCGTACGTCGAGACGAGCGCGGGGGATGCGGCGCGCAGCAGCCAGATGTATGCCGTGAATGCGACGAGCGAGCCGAAGACGACGAGATACGCGACGGCCGCGACGGACTTGCCCGAAACGAGGCCCGGCGAGAATCGCGACCATTCGCCCGCGAGGCCCGAGGCTCCGCCGAGGAGGAAGCCGCCCGCGAGCATCTGGAGCGCCGTGGCCTGGAGCGGCGAGGCCGAGGGCGCGAAGTGACGCGACAGGAGTGAACCGAGCGCCCAGGCGAACGCCGCGAAGAGCACGGCCGCGGCGCCCGCGAGGTCCACGCGATCTCCTCCCAGTCCGACGGGGCCGACGAGGAGAACGACGCCCGCGACCCCCAGCGCGACCCCGACGAGGGCCTGGGGCGAGGGGCGGCGGCGCTCCTGGGGGAGCGTCGCCTGCCGGAGGACGATGAAGAGCGGCTCGACGGCCACGAGAAGCGCCGCGAGCCCGGACGCGATCCGCAGCTCGGCCGCGACGACGCCGCCGTTGCCGCAGAGAAGCATGAGCCCGCCGGTGAGAAAGGCCGGGCCGAGGTCGCGGAGGGCGACACGCGGCGCGCCCCGGTATTTGACCCACGCCAGGAGAAGGCTGCCGGCCACGAGGTACCTCGCCGCCGCCATCGTGAACGGCGGGATCGTTTCGAGCCCCCAGCGGATCGCGAGGTACGTCGAGCCCCAGACGACGTAGATGACGAGAAGCGCGGGGACGACGCCGCGTCTCACGGGGCGATCATCGCCTCCCAGACGGCACGCGACATCTTTCTCGCGGCGGCCGTGACGCGCTCGCGGCCCGCTTCGTTCGCGCCGAAGTCGTTCGCGAGAAGGACGAGGACGTACTCCCGCCCGTCCGGCAGGCGTACGACGGCGGCGTCGTGCTGGACGGACGAGATCGAGCCCGTCTTGTGCGCGACGACCGCGCCCGACTGCGGGTGCAGGCCGGCCGGGATCTCCTCGTTGAACGTCTGGCCGATCAGGATCTCCCACGCCTTCGCCTTCGCGGCCGCCGAGAGCTTCGGCGTCCGGACGACGGCCTCCATGACGGCGCCCATCCCGGCGGCGTCGGTTTCGTTGTTCATGCCCTTCTCGAACGCCCTGGTGTCCTCGACGCACCGCCTCACGTGGACGGTCGGTGCTCCGAGCGCATCCGTGAACTTCTGGACCTCGGCGGGGCGGAGAAGCGTCAGAAGAATGTTCGTCGCGAGATTCGACGAGCGGACGATCATCTCGCGCGCCAGGAACTCGATCGTGGCCGGCTTCCCGGCGCGCGCGACGGTCGGACCGTCGTTGTCCTCGAGCCCGATCGAGAACGGGGAACCGTCGACGAGGCTCCTGAACTCGTTTTTCACGAGGAGCTCGTCCGTGAGCTTGACCGAGCCCGCATCCACGCGCCGCAGGAGCTCGAGGAGAACGGGCGTCTTCATCGTGGACGCGGCATGCATGACCAAAGAGGGATTCTTTGAAAGGGAAAGACCGCTGGAAAGATCCTTGAACCAGATGCCGAAGCGGGCCCCGCTGGCGCGGGAGATCTCTTCGAGGGTGTCGGACAGCGCCGCGGCCTTCGGGGCCGTGAGGCCGGTCGCCGCCGGCACTCTTTCACTCGCAGAAATCTTCTCTTCCTCTTTCTTCAATCTCCTCGCATACCGGAAGAGGGGCTTGAGGAACGGGCTGTCGAAGGGCGTGATCTGCACTCCCGGCACGTTGTGCCGCGTGGACTGCAGGACGGTGCCGTCGCCGATCCACATCGCCTCGTGGTCGATCTTGTCGGGCGTGCCGAAGAAGAGCAGGTCGCCGGGCTGGAGCTTCTCGAACGCGACGGGCGCGAGCTGCGGGTCCTGGAACGCCTGCTCGTAGCTGTTTCGCCGAAGCGTGACGCCATGCTCGGAGAAGATTCGCGTCATGAGCCCCGAGCAGTCGAATCCGAGAGGCGTCGTCCCTCCCCACGTGTACGGCGCGCCGAGGAAGCGTTTGCCGAAGGAGATCCAGGGCGAAGAAGTGTCTTCGAGTGGGAAGAGGGAGACGTCGCGCGCGGCGATGTAGCCGCTGCGGCCGTCCGGCAGCTGAACCCGCACCCAGGAATACGGATCCCCCCCTTTACCTTCCAGGAAGTCTTCAATTCCCATCCTCGCTCCGACCGGGGCCGTGAGAAGCGGCTTCTGCTTCGTGAAGGAGGGGCTCGCGTACACGTGCGCGAAGTTCGACGTCACCCGCGCGACCTTGTTCGCCGGCGCTTCGGCGCCGGAGCCGCGGCGGATGGCACGCTCGGGGATCCAGGCGACCTCGCCCGCGGCCGTCTTCACCTTCGCGAAGCCGGCGGCGTCCTCGAGGACGGTCACGCGGTCGCCGAGGATCGCCTGGTCGTCCACGCTCGACGTCTCGTCCGGCCGCACGTAGAGGTCCTGAACCGCAGACACCACCACGGCCGTCGTCTGCTTCGAGGGCGGCACGGCGGGGCCCGCCGCGAAGAGAAGATTTGCTTCGAGAGCAAGGAGGGCGAGTGCGGCGCGCATCCGTGGATTCCACCATAATCGAGCCATGACGCAGCCCATTTCCCGCCGCGGACTCATTCTCTCCACCGCCGCCGCGGCAGCCTCCTCCGCTCTGCCGGAGGCCCTCTTCGCAGAATCTCCTTCCCGTCCCTCTTCGGTTCCGGTTTCCCTCGCGTACCGCCCGCTCGCCCTGAAGCTCGCGCACACGTGGACGATCGCGCGCGGTTCGTCAGACGAGAAGAAAAACGGCCTTCTCACGATCACGGCCGAGGGCGTGACGGGTTACGGGGAGGCCGCCGCGAACAAGCGCTGGAACCAGAGCTTCGAAACGTCCGAGGCCGCGTACGCGAAGGTCGAGAAGGCCGTTGCGGGGCTCTCGCCGTGGGACCACCTGACGTGGCTCGAGAAGGCCGAGGCGGCCGCCGGAGGCGACCACGAGGTCGTCGCGGCGCTCGACATCGCGCTCTGGGACTGGAAGGGAAAGCGGCTCGGGCGCCCCGTGCACCAGCTCCTCGGCGTGCCGGCGCACGGGATGCCCGTCACGACGTTCTCGATCGGCATCGACACGGCCGAGGTCATGAAGCAGAAGACGAAGGAAGCCGCCGCGTTCCCGAAGCTGAAGATCAAGATCGGCCTCCCGAACGACGAGGAGAACATCGCGGCGATCCGGTCCGTCTCGAGCCAGGCGCTCACGGTGGACGCGAACGAGGGCTGGGCGACGGTCGACGAGGCGCGGAAGAAGATCCTCTGGCTGAACGGCGTCAAGCCGCTCTACCTCGAGCAGCCGATGCCGGCCGCGCGGGACGGGGAGATGGCGAAGCTCAAGGGTCTCGCGAGGTACCCGGTGCTTGCGGACGAAGGAGTCCTGACGGCGGCGGACGTCGCGAAGAAGGCGGGCCTCTTCGACGGCGTCGTCGTGAAGCTCGCGAAGGCGGGCGGCATCACGCGCTCGTGGGAGCAGGTCGTCGTCGCGCGCGCCGTGGGTCTGAAGACGATGTGCGGCTGCATGATCGAGTCGTCCGTCGGGATCGCCGCGGGCCTCGCGCTGGGCCCGCTCTTCGACTGGCTGGACCTCGACGGAAACCTCCTGCTGGCCAAGGACCCCTTCACGGGGCTGAGAATCGCGAACGGCGTCTGGACGATGCCGGAGGGCCCGGGCCTCGGCGTGACGCCGGTCCAGGTCTAAGCGGGGAGAACCAGGCGCGGCCGTTCGCCCGAGCGGGTGCGGCCGCGCGACTTGAGGAGGGCCTGGTCCGCGCGCGCGATCGTCTTCTCGAGGGTCTCGCCGTCCGCCCGCGCCGCCCAGCCCATGGAGAACGGGACGAGCAGCTCCCGGTCCGCGGTGGACTGCAGCCGCCGGGCCGCGAACTCCGTCGCGGCCGCGTCCGCGCCGTCGAGGAGGAGCAGGAACTCGTCGCCGCCCATGCGGACGGCCGACTCTTCGGCGCGCGTCTGGCGCATGAGGAATCGCGCGACGCGGTTCAGGACGGCGTCGCCCGCCTCGTGGCCGAACTCGTCGTTGTACTGCTTGAAATAGTCGAGGTCGACCATGATGCAGCCCCACGCGCCCGAGAAGGACGGATGGGAGCCGTTCGCGTGTCGGCGCTCGAACTCGTTCAGGTACCGCCGGTTGAAGCAGCCCGTGAGCGGGTCGCGCAGGCTCTGGTCGAGGAGGCGCTGCTCGAGGAGCTTGCGGTCCGTGATGTCGATCAGGATGCCGTGGTAGAAGACCTCGCCGGTCTCCGGGTCCGTCACGCACGTGGCCGAGTCGATGACGGTGCGGACCTCGCCCCCGAGGCGGCGGATCTCCGTCTCGAAGTCCCGGACCGCGCCGTCGCGGTGGAGGAGCGCGAGCTCGGCCTCGCGGCGTGCGACGTCGACGACGAGATCGGCGGCCCTGCAGGCGCGGAGCTCGTCGAGCGACGACACGCCGAACATCGCGAGAAACGCGCGGTTCGCGTCGAGGACTCGGCCGTCGCGGTCCGTGACGTAAATCCCCTCGCGGAGATCCCGCACGAGGCCGCGCAGAGTCTCGGCGTCGTCGAGCCGGGAGAGCCTGCTTGGCATGATGGGCGGGCGCATCCTATAAGAAATCGCCCCGGGGAAATCAATCCCCCTTCGGGAGGCCCTTTTTCCGGAGGATCTCCGACATTCCGAGCCCGCGGCGGACCACGTCGTTCCACGGGAAGAGGGCGCCCGGGTCGTCCTTGCGGTCGGGGGCGATGTGCTGGTGGCCCGCGATCCAGGGGGCCGGGATGTCGAACATCGCCGTCAGGACGCCGACGAGGCGGACCACCGTCTCGATCTGCGCCGGCGTGAACGGGTACCTGTTTCCGTCGCCCGTGATCTCGACGCCGACGGAGGTCCGGTTGAGCGCGAGGCGCCCGTGGAGAGTCGAGGGCCCCGCGTGCCAGGACCGGTGCTCGAGCGAGACGAACTGGTAGAGGCGGCCGTCGCGGCCGACGAGGAAGTGGGACGACACGCGGCTCTCGGGCTTCTGGAAGAGCGCGATGCACTCCTCGTCCGTGGCCTGCGACGTGTGGTGGAGGATGAGCGCCGAGATCGGCTCGATCTTCGAAGGGCGGAAGCCCTCCCACCACGTGTTCGGCATCGGGATCAGGCACGCGTCGCGCGTCTCGCCGCCCGCGAGCGCCCACGCGTCCCAGAAGCGCCGGTCCGTGTCGCGCCAGACGCGGACGAGGTTCGACGGCTGCGTCGCCGCGCGCGCCTCGGCGAGCGTCGTCTCCATGCGCGGGACGGCCGGGCGGAGCGCGGGGACGACGGCCGGTTCGGGCGGGGGCGCGAGGTCCGCGAGCGTCTCCGACCACGCGGTCACGATCGACGCCGCGATCTCACCCATCGCGCGGGTCGCCTGCGCGGTCGCCTTTCTCTCGTCCGGGATGCGGTCCGCGAATGCGACGAGGACGAACCGGCCCTTCTTCGTCGTCAGGATGCCCGAGTCGTTGCGCACGCCGCCGTAGCTCCCGGTCTTCCCGGCCCAGGTCGAGCCTTTCTCGTCGAGGAGCAGGCGCGGCAGGCGGTCCTTCGTGTGCTGGACGGCGAGGAGCTTCGCGACGACGCGGTCGGAGGCGGGATCGAGGAGCGAGCGCGTCGCGACGCGGCGGTAGTACTCGGCGGTCGCGTTCGGCGTCATCACGCCGAGGGGCGCCCACTTTCCCTCGCCCTTCCCGAGATCCGGGATGCGGCCGACGAGGCGGATGTCCGTGAGGCCGAGCTTCGCCATGCGCGCGTTCACTGCGTCCGCGCCGAAGAGGTCGATGAAATGGTTCGCGGACGTGTTGTCGGAGATCGCGATCATCAGAGAGAGAAGGTCTCGGTTCGTGGGAGTCAGGCCGGGGTCGAACTCGTCGAGCATTCCGGAGCCCGCGGCGAGGCTCTTCGCGGTGAGCTTCCAGCGATCCGTCAGGTCCAGCGTGCCCTCGGCGTCGCGCGCGGCGGCCTCGGTGAGGAGGGCGATCTTGATGACGCTCGCGGCCTCGAAGGGCTCGGCCGCGTTCAGCTCGAACCGCCGCCCGCTCTCGACGTGCAGAGCGACGATCCCCATGTGCGCCCCGCTGCCCGCCGCGAGCTTCGCGACGCGGCGGGCGAGCCCCTGGTCCTCGGGCGTCACATGCAGCGATGCGGGGATCGTGGTGCAGGAGGAAAGGGAAATGAGAATGCTGCTCAGGAAGAAGAAGAGAAGAGGAGGAGAAAGAGGAAGAGAAGAGTTTCTTTGAAAGTGAAGAGGGGAGAGGCGGCGGTGCATCGGGGCCGTTCTAACATGTCCGCATCGAGAAGGAGCAGCGCCTCGCCGCCCTCGACGTGTTCCGCGGCCTGACGGTCGTCGGGATGGTGTTCGTGAACAACCCTGGCGACTGGGGACACCTGTACGCGCCGTTCGGCCACGCCGACTGGCACGGGTGGACGCCGACGGACCTCATCTTCCCGTGGTTCCTTTTCATCGTCGGGGTCGCGGGCGTGTTCTCGCTCGAAAAGCGCATGGCGCGGGGCGCCGGCCGCGGGGATCTCGCGCGGCGCGCGTTCCGGCGCGGGATGACGATCGTCCTCGTCGGCTGGCTCATGGCGTTCTACCCGTTCGTGCCGTTCTTCGAGCGCCTCGCGAGGCTGCGCATTCCGGGCGTCCTCCCGCGCATCGGGATCACGTACGTCCTCGGCACGTGGATCCTGCTCGCCGTCTGGAAGCGGCGATGGGCGGGCGTGGCCGCGGCCGTCACCGTTCTTCTCGCGCTTCACACCTGGATCCTCCTGGGGACAGGTTACGACCTGACGCCCGCGGGCAACGTCCAGCGCGCCGTCGACCTGGCCGTCCTGAAGGGCCACCTCTGGAAAAACGCCCAGGGCTGGGATCCCGAGGGGCTCGTCTCGACGCTGACCGCCGTCGCGACGATGCTCACGGGGACGCTGACCGGGTTCCTCCTCCGAAGCGGGGCGGACGTGAAGACGAAGGTGGCGCGTCTCCTCGCCTGGGGCGCCGTCGCGACGGCGGCCGGCCTGCTCTGGAGCCGGGTCCTCCCGATCAACAAGAACCTCTGGACGGCTTCGTACGTCGTCTTCACGTCGGGCGCGGCGCTTCTCGCCATCGCCCTCTGCGTCGCCGTGATCGACGTCCTCGGCTGGAAGCAGCCTTTCGCGCCGTTTTTCACGTTTGGAACGAACCCGCTCCTGGTCTTCGTCCTCTCGGGCCTCCTCGCCAAGACGATGGGTCTGATCAAGTGGACGGACGCGGCGGGGAAGGCGGTCAGCCTCCACACCGGGCTCTACCGCGCGGGCTTCTCGTGGATCGAGGACCTCACGCTCCGCTCGCACGCGTTCGCGCTCGTCACGATTCTCTTCTGGTGGGGCGTCCTCAGGGTCTTCGAGAAGAAGGGCTGGTTCTGGAAAATCTGAAGGGCGATCCGGATATGATGCGCCGAGATTCACTCAGGGGGTTCTGAACGAACGCGAACGGGCTCGTGGTCGCGCTCCTTCTGGCCGCGCCTCTGGCAGCAGAGACGCCGGGCGCTGCCCCCGCGCCGAAAGGCCCCCTCACCGCGACGTCGAACCTCATGGTCGAGCAGGAGGTCTCGGTCACGACGCGCGTGAGCGGAGTCGTCGACAGCATCAGCGCCGACCGGGGCGAGCCCGTCAAAAAGGGCCAGGCTCTCGCCGTCCTCGACCAGCGGGAGTTCGTGCTGGACCGGCAGGCGGCCGCGGAAACGCTTCGCGTGGCCCGGGCGGATCTGGACCGTTTCGAGGAGCTCTCCCGGCTGGGCCTCGCGAGCAAGGCCGAGCTCGAGCAGAAAAAATCGCGGTTCGAGCTGGCCGCCGTCGAGCTCGAGCGGGCCAAGCTCGTGATCGATCGCTCCGTGATCCGGGCCCCTTTCGACGGCTTCGTCGCGGACCGGTGGGTCCGCGCCGGAGAGAAGGTTCTCCTCGACGAGCACAAGCCGCTCTTCAAGGTCATGGCGCTCGAGCCGCTCCTCGCACGCGCCTACCTTCCGACCGCCGCGCTGGGGTCGGTCCGCGTGAACGACCAGGTGGTCGTCTCGGCGACGGAATTCCCGGACGTCCGTGCGGCGGGGCGGGTTTCCTTCGTGAGCCCCGTCGTCGATCCGGCGAGCGGGACGATCCAGGTCCTCGTCCGGGTCCCGCGCGACGCGAAGAAGGTGCTGCGGCCCGGACTCGGCGTGAAACTCGTGTTCGCGCCCTCCGCGCGCTGAGGGTCCCGCGATGCCGGCGCGTCCCCGCCCCTCGAAGCGGCGCCTGCGCTCCACGATGGACTCGGTCCTCCTGCACGACATGCGGAACATGGGCTTCCGCCTCGGTCTCGTCCTCGAAAACCTCGAGGAGCATTTCGGGGACCCCGACTTCAAGCGCAGCGTCGTCGAGCTCCTGCAGGGAACGCGCGACAAGCTCGACACGATGGTGGACCGATGGACGGCGCACGCGGACTCGATCCTCATCAAGGTCGAGGTCGACGTGAACGACCTCGTCCGCGAGGCCCTGCGGGAGGCGCGCGCGCGCGGGAGGAGCGGGACGGGCGCGCCGGCGGTCACGACCGAGCTTGCGCCGCTCCCGCGTGTCTGGGGAGACCCGCACTACCTGAAGGACGCGTTGCTCTCGATCGTGCAGAACGCTCTCGAGGCCGTCGCGCCTTCGGGAGGGCGCGTGATCGTGCGCTCGGCCGAGGAGCGCCGGGGCCGGAAGCGTTCGGTGGTCGTCGAGATCGAGGACGACGGCCCCGGAATGAGCGAGGAGTTCGTCCAGACCCGTCTCTTCCGGCCCTTTCAGACGACGAAGCCGGAAGGGGTCGGGCTCGGCCTCTACACGAGCAGCCAGATCCTGCTCTTCCACCGCGGAGACCTCGTCGTGGACAGCCGCCCCGGGGAAGGGACCCGCGTCCGCGCGATCCTCCCGGTCGAGGCCTCCTCGTGACCGGGAAGGAGGGCCGCCTCGCGATCGTCGAGGACGACCGCCTCTTGCTCGACCAGCTCGTCTTCGCCCTCAAGGGAACGTTCGACGTCGTGACGGCGCCGGACGCGGTGGC
>JBDTTJ010000112.1:0-9890 GCA_039930645.1 Acidobacteriota bacterium | reverse complement strand
CCCATGAGCGCCATGCCCATGTTCTCCATGACGGTCTTCACGTCCGCGAAGTCGAGGTTCACGATGCCCGGCACCGTGATGAGGTCGCTGATCCCCTGCACGGCCTGCCTGAGGACGTCGTCCGCGATGCGGAACGCCTCCCAGGTCGTGACGTTGCGGTCGACGAACGAGTAGAGGCGCTCGTTCGGGATCGTGATGAGCGTGTCGACGTACTCGCGCAGCTCGGCGATGCCGTCCTCGGCGTAGCGGAGCTTGCGGCGCCCCTCGAAGGCGAACGGCTTCGAGACGATGGCGACGACGAGCGCTCCGGCCTCGGAGGCGAGCCGCGCGACGACGGGGGCGGCGCCCGTCCCCGTCCCGCCGCCCATGCCGGCTGTCACGAAGACCATGTCCGAGCCCGCGAGGACCTCCGTGATCCTCTCGGCGTCCTCGAGGGCCGCGTTGCGGCCGACGTCCGGGTTCGAGCCGGCGCCCATGCCGCGGGACGTCGTGATCCCGAGCTGGAGCTTCGTCGCCGCCCGGTTCACTTTCAGGACCTGCAGGTCCGTGTTCGCCGCGACGAACTCGATCCCCTTGATCCCCGCCTGGATCATCCGGTTGACGGCGTTGCCGCCGCCGCCGCCCACGCCGACGACCTTGATGCGGGCGGGAGGAGCGCTGTCCTCGCTGAACGTGATCGTCCGAGACGTGCGCTTGGAGTCGGCGTCGTCGTCGTCGAATAGGATCATCTTCTTTCCTCCATCGATATCACAGAGCGGTGGATGAGGGGAACAAGTTTCGGAAGCTGCCTTTGATCTTGTCGAGGAATCCCGGCGACGCGCCGCGGTTGCGCCGGCGGGCCGTGGCAGCGGCGCCGCGCCCGTAGAGCAGGAGCCCCGCGGCGCAGGCCCACTCGGGCGACGCGACGATGTCCGTCAGGCCGCCGAGCCCGCGTGGAACGCCCCGGCGGACGGCGATCCCGAGGACCTGCTCGGCGACCTCGAGGAGGCCGTCGAGCTCCGAGCCGCCACCGGTCAGGACGAGCCCGGCGCGCAGCTCTCCGGCGGGCACCTCGCGGACGGACTCCTCCCACAGCAGCGTGAGGAGCTCTTCGGCGCGCGGCTGAAGGATCTCGGCGATCTCGCGGCGCTTGACCGGGTGGACGCCCCGGCCGCCCGTGAGCGGCACGTCGATCGAGTCGCTCTCGTTCACGAGCGCCGCGAGCGCGGCGCCGTGCTTCCTCTTGAGGCGCTCGGCGTCGGGCACGGGCGTCTTGAGGACGACCGCGAGGTCGTTCGTGAAGTGGTCTCCCCCGACGGGCAGGACGGACGTGTGCGCGAGCGTCCCGTGGCGCCAGACGGCGATCTCCGTCGTGCCGCCGCCGATGTCGGCGAGGACGACGCCCAGCTCGCGCTCGTCGGCCGTGAGGACGGCTTCGCTCGCGGCGAGCGGCTCGAGAACCATCTCGATGACCTCGACGCCGGCCCGGTTGACGCAGTTCAGCAGGTTCTGCGTCGTGGCGACGGGAACCGTCACGACGTGAACGTCCGCCTCGAGGCGGCTCCCGACCATGCCGAGCGGGTCGGCCACGCCGTCCTGGCCGTCGACGACGAACTCGCGCGGGAGGACGTGGAGGATTTCGAACTCGGAGGGGATCGGCACGGACCGGGCTGCGTCGAGCGAGCGCTGGATGTCCTCGCGCGAGATCTCGCGGCTCTTGGCCGCGACCGCGACGACCTGCCGGCTGTTGAACGACTTGACCGCGGGCCCGGCGACGCCCACGACGGCGCGCTCGATCTGGGCGCCCGCCATGATCTCGGCCTCCTCCGTCGCGCGCTTGATCGCGTCCACGGTGGCCGGAACGTCGATGATGGCGCCCTTGCGCGCGCCCTTGTGGGCGGCGGTGCCCTTTCCGATGATGTCGATCTTTCCGGCCGCGTCCGACTCCGCGATGAGGGCGCACACCTTCGTCGATCCGATGTCGAGGCTGACGAGGTACGGCGTGGTTTTTGGCATCCCTTACCCTTAGGTCTTTCCGCGTCCGGTGTCGCCGGGCGCCTTCAGGACGATGCGGTCCGCAAAGCGCAGGTCCGCGTCGGAAGTCGGAAACGAGTTGCGCTCGAGCTCCGGGAGGAGCGCGAGGTACGCCCGCCAGATGGAAGCCGCGCGCCCCGGCGTCGCCGCGTCGGGCCCGAAGAGCAGCCGGCACGACGCGACGCGGTCCGTGACGGCGAAGCCCTCCGGGACGACGGCGACCTCGGACGCGCGGCCGAGAAGGTCGGCGTCCTCGGTTCGGAGGAGGTCGAGGAATGCGGCGCCCCGCGTGCGAGCCGCCTCGTCGCCCACGCCCGAGAGCACGACGAAGTCGTCCTCCCGGCCGAGGGCGCGCCCGCCGTACGGCCCGATGAAGCTGCCCGTGCGGTCCACCGTCCAGAGCTCGCCGCCCTTGTCTTCCCGGACGGCGATGGCCACGGGCGGCCGCGCGACGACGACGACCGCAATCGTGCCTGGCACGACGCGCCTCGCGGAGGCGGACGCCACCCACGAGCGCTTCGAGAGCTCCGCGACGGGGGCCTGGAGGTCGACGAAGAGCGACGGGCGGCCGATCCAGCCGTCCGTGAGCTCTTCGGCCTCGGCGCGCCGCGCCTCGGGCACGCCCTCGAGGACGACGCGCGTCACCGCGAAACGCGGATGCGTGCGGAGCACCACGAAGCCCGAGAGCCCGAGCGCGGCCAGGAAAAGGACCGCGAGCGCCGGGGCGATGAGACGCCTCCCCGCCCGGCGCCGCATGGGGCGCACGGTGCGGGACGAAGGCGGCCGGTAGAACGAGCTCAGCTGTGCTCCTCTTTCACTCCAAGAAAATCCTCTCCGAAATGCAACACATCACCGGCGCCCATCGTCAGCAGGAGATCGCCTTCTTTCATCTCCTCTTCCAGCGCTCTTGCGATGTCCTTGCGGTCGGCGATGAAGCGCGCGGCGCGGTGGCCGCGGGCGGTCGCTGCGTCCGCGACGAGCGCGCCCGTGACGCCCTCGCGCGGGGCCTCGCGCGAGCCGTAGACGGGCGCCACGAGGAGGACGTCGGCGTTCAGGAACGCGGCGCCGAACTGGTGCGCCATGTCCTTCGTGCGCGAGTACAGGTGCGGCTGGAAGAGCGCGACGATCCGGCGGTCGGGATACGACTGGCGGGCCGCGGCGAGCGTGGCCGCGACCTCGGTCGGGTGGTGCGCGTAGTCGTCGATCACGATCACGCCCGCGCGCTCGCCCTTCTTCTCGAAGCGCCGGATGACGCCCTTGAATTCCGCGAGCGCGCGCGCCGCCGTCGCGAACGGGATCGAGAGCTCGCGCGCGATTGCGAGAGACCCGAGCGCGTTCTTGATGTTGTGCAGGCCGGCGATCTGGAGCGACACCTTCCCCGTGAACTCGCGGTCCGCGAACGCGACGAAGCGCGAGCCCGTGCGCTCGAGGACGACGTCACGCGCCGTGAGGTCCGCCTGGGGTGTCAGCCCGTAGGTCACGACGCGGCGCGAGACGAGCGGGCGGATCTCCTGCACGTGCGGGTCGTCGAGACCCAGAATCGCGGCCCCGAAGAACGGGACATTCCGCGCGAAGCGCGCGAACGTCTCCTGCAGGTCCTGCATGTCGCGGTACGTGTCGAGGTGCTCGAGGTCGATGTTGTTGATGAGGGCGAGCATCGGCGAGAGCGCGAGGAACGAGCGGTCGAATTCGTCCGCTTCGGCCACGAGGTACTCGCCGCGCCCGAGGCGCGCCGTCCCGACCTCGCGCATCCGC
Source organism: Acidobacteriota bacterium (assembly GCA_039930645.1). Classification (GTDB taxonomy): domain Bacteria; phylum Acidobacteriota; class Thermoanaerobaculia; order UBA5066; family UBA5066; genus Fen-183. The sequence goes on along the minus strand of JBDTTJ010000112.1, from coordinate 6,122 downwards.
CCGCCGACGATGATCGTCGGGTCGAGCCCCGCCTCCATGAGGATCGCGCCCGTCATCGAGGTCGTCGTCGTCTTGCCGTGCGTCCCCGCGATCGCGATCCCGCGCTTGACGCGCATGACCTCCGCGAGCATCTCGGCGCGCTTGATGACGGGAATGCCCATGCCGCGCGCCGTCGCGACCTCGGCGTTCGAGTCGTGGACGGCGCTCGAGTAGACGACGACGTCCGCGCCCTGCACGTTTTCCGCGTGGTGCCCGAGAAAGACCGGGATCCCGAGCGTGCGCAGCCGGAGCACCTGCTCGCCTTCGGAGAGGTCCGAGCCCGTCACCTCGAGGCCCACGCTCTTGAGAAGCTCGGCCAGGCCCGACATCCCGATGCCGCCGATTCCGACGAAGTGCAGGCGCTTGACGCGAAGAAAATTCACAGGGCCTCCGCCTCGAATACGATGTCGCAGAGTCGCGCCGCGGCGTCCGGCTTCGCGGCCCTGTGCGCGGCCTCCCCCATGGCGGCGAGCCGCGCCGGGTCCCCGAGGAGAGTCGCGACGGCTTCCCCAACGCTCTGCTCCGTCACCTCGGGCTCGACGAGGACCGCCGCGGCGCCCTCCCTCTCGAGAGCGCGCGCGTTCGCCTCCTGGTGGCCGTGCGTCGCGCCCGCGAACGGGACGAAGAGCGCGGGCCGTCCCGCCGCGGCGACCTCCGCGACCGTCATCGCCCCGGCGCGCGCGACGACGAGGTCCGCCGCCGCGAAGGCGTCAGGCATGTCGTGGATGAACTCGAGGACGGACACCCGCTCCCCCGTCAGACCGTGCTTCGCGTAGAGAGCCTCGACCTCCGCGGCCCGGCCCTTCCCCGCCTGGTGGACCACCGTGAAGGCGGGGCCCGTGGCCCCGGCGCGCGCGAGCGCGCCCGGCAGGATGCGGTTCAGGATCGCGGCGCCCTGGCTCCCGCCCACGACGAGGAGGCTCATCGCGCGTCCCTTCTCGCGGGATGCGAGCGACGGGACCGCGAAGAACTCCTTGCGGACGGGATTTCCCACCGCGACGCCGCCGAGGCGCGCGGCGCCGGCGTCCGTGCCGGCCGCGATGCGCGTCGCGATGTGCGAGAGGAGCCGGTTCGTCAGTCCCGGGACCGCGTTCTGCTCGTGGATGACGGTCGGGATGCGCCGCGCCCACGCGGTCGCGACGAGCGGTCCCGAGGCATAGCCGCCGACGCCGACGACGGTCCGCGGCGCGTGGCGCCCGAGGATGCCGATCGAGTCGACGAAGGCCAGGGGGAGCGCGAGGAGGCCCTCCAGCCGCGCCCTCGCGCCCTTTCCGACCAGGCCCTTCGCGCGGACGAACTCGAGCGGCCAGCTCGCGCGCGGGACGAGCTCCGTCTCGAGGCCGCGGCGCGTGCCGACGAAGACGATCGGCGCGTCGGGCCGCCGCCGCCGGATTTCGCCCGCGAGCGCGAGCGCGGGGAACACGTGCCCGCCCGTCCCCCCGCCGGCGATCAGGAAGCCGCCCGTGGCCGGGGAGTGCGCGGCGTTCGTCATGACGCGTGCTGCGAGAGGTTGAGGAGGATCCCGACGGCGAGCAGGTCGGCCCAGAGCGCCGACCCGCCGTACGAGAGGAACGGCAGCGGGATCCCCTTGGTGGGCACGAGGGAGAGGACGACGGAGATGTTGATGAGCGCCTGGGCGACGATCATCACGGACAGGCCGATGCCGAGAAGGCGCCCGAACGAGTCGGGCGCGTTCACCGCGGCGCGCACCCCGCGGGCGAAGACGAGGCCGAAGAGCGCGAGCACGGCGACGCACCCGATGAGGCCGAGCTCCTCTCCGACGATCGCGAAGATGAAGTCCGTGTACGGGTACGGCAGGAAGAACAGCTTCTGCTTGCCCTCGCCGAGCCCGAGACCCGTGACGCCGCCCGTTCCGACCGCGATGAGGGACTGGATCGCGTGGAAGCCCTTGCCGAGCGGGTCCAGCTCCGGGTGCAGGAACGCGGTGAGGCGGTCGCGTCGGTACTGTGCGGACAGGACCCAGGCCGAGAGCGTCGGAACGAGGAGAAGCGCTGAGCCGAAGAACCACCGGAATGGGAGCCCCGCGAAGAACAGCATCGCGCCCGCGACGATGAAATACGTGAAGGCGGTGCCGAAGTCCGGCTCGAGGAGCACGAGGCCCGCGGGCACCGCGACGAGGACGAGCACGGGCAGCAGGGTCCGAGTCGGGAGATCCATCTCGCCCTCGCGGCGCGAGAGGAGTGCCGCGAGCGCGATCACGAGGCCGACCTTCGCGAACTCCGACGGCTGTACGGACATGACCCCGAGCGCGAGCCACCGGCGCGCGCCGTTCACCGGCGCGCGGAAAAGGACGGCCACGAGGGCAACCGCGAGGACCGCGAGGAGGACGCCGATGAGGCGCGGGTCGTTGAGGCGCCGGTAATCGATGGACATCGCCGCGAACGCGAGGAGCGCTCCGGCCGCGACGGCGATCGTCTGCTTGAGGACGAAGAAATACGGGCCCGCCGGGGCGGACGACGACGCCAGAGTGGCCTGCAGCGACGACGCGCTGTAGATCATCAGGAGGCCCGTCCCCACGAGGAGGAGGACCGAACCGAACAGGAGGCGGTCGGAGGCCAGCTTCTTGGCCATCTACCGCTCCTTGCCCGCGAGCTCGGGCAGCGCGCGGACGAGCTCCTCGAACACGTCGCCGCGATGCTCGAAGTTCCGGAACTGGTCGAAGGACGCGCACGCGGGCGAGAGGAGCACGGCGTCCCCGGCGGCGGCGCGGCGCGCGGCCTCCTCGACGGCCTTCTCGAGCGTGCCGGCGAGGACGACGTCGACACCCGGCACCGCCGCGAGCGCCTTCGCGACTGCGGGGGCGGCCTTGCCGATCGCGAGGATCGTCCGCGCCTTCTTCGCCGCGAGGGCCGCGAGCCGGCCGAAGTCGTCGCCCTTGTCCTTGCCGCCCAGGATGAGGTGCACGCGCGCGTCGCCGAAGCCCTCGAGGCTCTTGAGCGTCGCGTCGACGTTCGTGCCCTTCGAGTCGTTCCACCACGTGACGCCGCCGAGCGTCCGCACGAGGACCGTGCGGTGCGGAAGGCCGCGGAAGCCGCGGAACGTCTCGACGGCCGTCTCCGGCGTGACGCCGAGCGGCAGCGTCGCCGCAAGCGCTGCGAGCGCGTTCTCGACGTTGTGCGCGCCCGGAAGGGCGAGGTCCGAGCGCTTGGCGATGACGCGCGGGCCCTTGCCCGTGACGTCCGCGACGAAAAGGTCGTCCTTGAGCCACGCGCCGAGCGCGGGCTGGACGGCCCGCGAGAACTCGAATTGCCGCGCCCGCGGCCGGATCCGCGCGACGAGCGGGTCGTCGGCGTTCAGGACGGCGACCTGCGCCTCGCGCTGGTTCTCGAAGATCCGCGCCTTCGCGGCGCCGTAGTCGTCCATCGAACGGTACCGGTCGAGGTGGTCCGGCGTGAGGTTCAGGTGGACGGCCACGTCAGGCGCGAAGCGCCGGATGCCCTCCAGCTGGAAGGACGAGAGCTCGACGACCCACGTCTTCGGGGCCGACCCGTTGCCGTTCGCGCCCGCCTTCGTCGCGAACGAGATCCAGGGCGTTCCGTAGTTTCCGCAGGCGACGGCGTAGTGGCCCGCGGCCTTCAGGAGGGCCGCCGTGAGCGCGGTCGTCGTGGACTTGCCGTTCGTGCCCGTGATCCCGACGACGACGCCCGGAAGGAGGCGCGAGGCGAGCTCGACCTCGGAGACGACGGGAATCGCCCGCGCGCGCGCGGTGTCGAAGACCGGCAGCGTGAGCGGGATCCCGGGCGAGACCACGACAAGGTCGACGCCGTCGAGGAGCGAGAGGGGGTGCCCGCCGAGCTCCCAGCGGACGCCGTCGAGCGCGGGCAGGTCGCCCAGAGCGGCCGCGTCCTTCGCGTCCGTGCCGATGACCGCGACGCCGCGCTCGGCGAGCGCCGTGACCGCGGCCCGGCCGGAACGCGCGAGGCCGAAGACCGCCGCGGCGCGGATCTCGGGCAGGTCGGGGCCGACGTCGACGCTCATCGCAGCTTCAGCGACCCCAGCGCCACGAGCGCGAAGAGGATCGCGACGATCCAGAAGCGGATGATGACCTTCGACTCCGCCCAGCCGAGCAGCTCGAAGTGGTGGTGAAGCGGCGCCATCCGGAAGATGCGCCTGCCCGTGAGCTTGAATGAGCCCACCTGCAGGATGACGGACACCGCCTCGACGACGAAGAGCCCGCCGACGAGGACGAGCAGGATCTCCTGCTTGATGAGGACGGCGACGGTCCCCAGCGCGGCGCCGAGGGCGAGCGACCCCGTGTCGCCCATGAAGACCTCGGCCGGATGCGCGTTGAACCACAGAAAGCCAAGCGAAGCGCCGACGATCGCGGCGCAGAAGACCGCGAGCTCGCCCGTGCCGGGCACGTACGGGACGAGGAGGTACGTCGCGGCCCGCGCGTTGCCCGCGATGTACGCGAGGATCGCGAACGTGCCCGACGCGACAAGCGTCGCGCCGATCGCGAGGCCGTCGAGGCCGTCCGTGAGGTTCACGGCGTTCGAGGAGCCGACGACGACGACCGCCGCAAAGAGGACGTAGAAGGCGCCGAGGTCCGGGTGGACGTTCTTGAGGAACGGGAATGCAACGTGCGTCGGGTTGACGCGCCCTTCGAAGACGCTCAGGGCCGCCCAGCCGACCGCGAGGCCGATCACGGCCTGCAGGACGAGCTTCTGCCGCCCGGTGAGACCGCGGTTCTGCTTGCGCGACACCTTTCGCCAGTCGTCTCCGATGCCGATCGCCATCGCGAGGACGGTCGCGCCGAGCGCGACCCAGACGTAGCGGTTCGTCAGGTCCGCGAAGAGGAGCGTCGGGACGACGATCGCGAGGACGATGAGGACGCCGCCCATCGTCGGCGTGCCCGCCTTGGCCTGGTGCGCCTTCGGCCCTTCCTCGCGGATGGACTGGCCGATCTGCCGCGAGCGCAGCCAGCGGATGAGGCCAGGGCCCAGGAACACGGCGAGGAGCAGCGCCATGAGCGCCGCGTTCGCCGCGCGGAACGTGATGTACCGGAAGACACCGAGGACCGGCACCTTGCCGAAGAACGGGTGGAGCAGCCACGGGATCATCGGCCCGCCTCCCCCGCGAGGAGCTCGCGAAGCACGGCGCGGTCGTCGAACGGGTGCGCGACGCCCGCGATCACCTGTTCGGTCTCGTGGCCCTTGCCCGCGACGAGGACGACGTCGCCCGGCCGCGCGCGGCGGAGGGCTTCGGCGATCGCAGCCCGGCGGTCGGCGACGGTCGCGACGTCGGCGCCGGCCGGGATGCCGCCCAGGATTTCCGAAATGATCGTGTCGGGCTTCTCCGAGCGCGGGTTGTCCGACGTCACGACGACGTCGTCGGCGAGCTCGGCCGCGATGCGGCCCATGACGGGGCGCTTGGCCTTGTCGCGGTCGCCTCCGCAGCCGAAGACGACGTGCACGCGCCCGCCGCCGGCCGCGGCGAGCGGGCGGACGGTCCTCAGCACGCCCTCGAGCGCCGCCGGCTTGTGCGCGTAGTCGACGAGGATCGTCAGCCCGCGCGAGTTCTCGATGCGCTCGAGGCGGCCAGGCACGACGGTGACGGCCGAGAGGGACGAAGCGATCTCCGAAGGCGAGAACCCGAGCACGATGCCGGCCGCGGCGGCGGCGAGAAGGTTCTCGGCGTTGGGGCGGCCGAGGAGAGGGGAATTTATGGTGAAGGGGAGATTTTCTTTGAGGGTGAATGGGGCATGGACTTCGACCTCGAGGCGAGTTCCCGCGAGGCCGAGGGTGGCGCGACCGATGACGGCCGCGAGCGCCGCCGGCCGCGTCTGCTCGGCCCCCTCTTCACCTTCTAAGAGAAAACCAACGGTCCTCTCTGCATCGAGCCGACTCGTGAGACGTCTTCCATATTCGTCTCCGAGGTTGACGACGGCCTTCCCCTCCGGCTTCAGGAGCCCGAAGAGCCGCGCCTTCGCCTCGAAGTAGTCGTCCATGCCGACGTGGAAATCGAGGTGCTCGTGCGAGAGGTTCAGGAAGAGCGCGACGTCGAACGTGCAGCCCGCGAGGCGCTCGAGGACGAGCGCGTGCGACGAGCACTCCAGCGTCGCG
>JBDTTJ010000111.1:0-9969 GCA_039930645.1 Acidobacteriota bacterium | reverse complement strand
TCGTCGCGTGGATCGGCGCGGGCACGGCGATTTTCGCGGCGACGATCGGCCTCGCGCAGAACGACATCAAGAAGGTCCTCGCCTACTCCACGGTCTCGCAGCTCGGCTACATGTTCCTCGCCTGCGGTGTCGGCGCGTTCTCGGCGGGCATGTTCCACGTGTTCACGCACGCGTTCTTCAAGGCCTGCCTCTTCCTCGGCTCCGGCTCGGTCATCATGTCCATGCATCACGAGCAGGACATGCGGAGGATGGGCGGGCTGGCCGCGCGCATTCCGCAGACGTTCCGGACGATGCTCGTCGCGACGATCGCCATCGCGGGCATCGCGCCGCTCGCGGGCTTCTTCTCGAAGGACATGATCCTGGGCTCGGCGGCCGCCTCCGGCCACTGGGGCCTCTTCGCAGTCGGGCTCTTCACGGCCTTCCTGACGGCCTTCTACATGTTCCGGCTCGTCTCGATGACGTTCTGGTCCTCGCCGCGCGGCGACCACCACGCCCATGAGCACGCCCACGAAAGCCCGGCCACGATGACGGTGCCGCTCTGGATCCTCGCGGCGCTCTCCGTCGTCGCCGGCCTCGTCGGCGTCCCGGCGGCGCTCGGCGGCTCCGACCGGATCGGCCGCTTCCTCGAGGCCTCCGTCGCTCACCCCGAGATGCACGAGATGTCGCACGGGGCCGAGATCGGCCTCATGGCGTTGTCCCTCGCGGTTGCGTTCGGGGGCATCGGGCTGGCCCTCTCCTGGTATCGCAAGGCCTCCGGCCCGGTCGAGGCCGTTTCCCCGCAGGCCGAGGCCTTCTTCGCGAAGACGGGCGCGCTCGGGCGCCTCGTCGCGAACAAGTGGAACGTCGACGAGGGCATCGAGGCGCTCGTTCTGAATCCCTTCCGGAAGATCGGCACGTTCCTCTGGCGCGGGTTCGACGCCCTCTTCATCGACGGCATCGCGAACGCCTCGGCGTTCCTCGTCGAGCTCTCGGGCGACCTCATGCGCTTCTTCACGACCGGCCACGTCCGCAACTACGCACTCGCCTTTTCGCTGGGCGCACTCGTCTTCGTTCTGTACGTGTGGGTGAGGTAGCGCCATGAACCTCCAGCCTCTCGGCGCCGACCTCCTCACGACGCTCGTCTTCCTCCCGTCGCTCGGGGCGCTCGTCCTCGCGCTCGTGCCCGGGGAGTCGAAGACGGCCGCGAAGGTCGTCGGCCTCGCGACCTCGCTCCTCACGTTCGCGGTCAGCGTCGTCATGCTCCGGGGCTTCGACGCGGCGGCCCCCGGCATCGCGGGCTTCGCGATCGACCGGCCGTGGATCCCACGCTTCGGCATCCGCTACCAGATGGGCGTCGACGGGCTCGCCGTCGCGCTGATTCTCCTGACGACGGTCCTCACGGTCTCGGTCCTGCTCGTGGCGTGCGGGCAGAAGATCGACCGGTTCAAGGGCTACGTCGCCGCATTCCTCGTCCTCGAGACGGGCATGCTCGGCAGCCTCGTCGCCCTCGACGTCCTCCTCTTCTACGTGTTCTGGGAAGTCATGCTGATCCCGATGTATTTCATCATCGGGATCTGGGGCGGCAAGCGGCGCATCTACGCCACGATGAAGTTCTTCCTCTTCACGATGGCGGGCTCGCTGCTGATGTTCATCGCGATCCTGTACGCCGCCGGCGTGCACAGCCGGACGACGGGCATCCAGAGCTTCTCGCTCCTCGACTGGACCCGCGCCGCGTCGTCGGGCGCGTGGGGCCTCACACCGGGCGTCGAGGCGCTGCTCTTCGGCGCGTTCGCGCTCGCGTTCCTCGTGAAGGTCCCGCTCTGGCCGCTCCACACGTGGCTGCCCGACGCGCACGTCGAGGCGCCCACCGGCGGCTCGATCATCCTCGCGGGCGTCCTCCTCAAGCTCGGGACGTACGGCCTTCTGCGCTTCGCCTGGCCGCTCTTCCCGCACGCCGCCGCCCGGTACGGACCGTTCATCGCCGTCCTCGCCCTCATCGGGATCGTCTACGGCGCGTGGGTCGCCGCCGCCCAGAAGGACATGAAGAAGCTCGTCGCGTACTCGTCGGTGAGCCACCTCGCGCTCGTCGTCCTCGGGATCGTCGCCGGGACGGGCGCCGCGCTCTCCGGGGCGATCTTCCAGATGATCGGCCACGGCCTCACGACCGGCCTCCTCTTCCTCCTCGTCGGCGTTCTCTACGAGCGCCGCCACACGCGCGAGATGGCCGACTACGGCGGCGTCGCGGCGCGCGTGCCCGTGACCACGACGCTGTTCGTGGTCGCCACGCTCGGCTCCGTGGGCCTCCCGGGCCTGAACGGCTTCATCGGCGAGTTCCTGATCCTCGGCGGCGTCTTCCAGGTCAACATCGTCTGGGCCGCGATCGCCGCCACCGGAATGGTCCTCGGCGCGATCTACCTCCTCACGCTCGTCCAAAAGGTCTTCTGGGGCCCCGAGACGGTCCCTGCGAACCGCACCCTGACGGACATCAACGGCTGGGAGCTCGCGGGCGCCTTCCCGCTCATCGTCCTCATCGTTCTCCTCGGCGTCTTCCCGCGGCCGCTCCTGAACCTCGTGGATGGCTCCGTGAAGTCGCTGCAGAAGCCCGCCGCTGCGGCGAACGCCGCCGCCGTCGAGGTCGCCCGATGACCGGCTTCCTGCACGTCACCGGAGCGGACTTCGCCGCCGTCGCGCCCGAGATGGTTCTGTGCTTCACGGCGACGCTGATCCTCCTCCTGGACGCGTTCGCCCGCCCCTTGCGGTCGTTCCTGCCGTACGTCGCCCTCGCGTCCCTCGCGATCGCGAACCTCGCGGGCCGCGACGTGACGGGGACGTTCTTCTCGGGCGCCGTGGAGGTCACCGGCTTCACGCGTTACATGGAGCTCGTCGCCCTTGGAGCGGTGGCTCTCGCCATCCTCGGGGGCGCCGCCGCGCTCGAGCGTGACAAGCGCGACCAGGGCGAGTTCTACGCCCTCCTGCTCTTCGCCGCGGCAGGACTGATCCTGATGGTGCGCGGCGGGGACCTCCTCGTCGTCTTCATCGGCCTCGAGCTGATGTCCCTCTGCCTGTACGTCCTCGCCGCCTGGTACCGCGACAACCCGGCCGCGACCGAGGCGGGGATGAAGTACTTCCTCATGGGCGCCCTCGCGTCGGCGTTCCTCCTCTACGGCGTCGCGACGATCTACGGGCGCCTCGGGACGACGTCGTTCGCGAAGATTCAGGGCCTCGCGTCGACGCCCGGGCTCGTGGCGTTCGACACGATGCTCGCGGCGGGCATCCTCGCCGTCGTCGCCGGGCTGGCCTTCAAGATCGCGCTCGTCCCGTTCCACGGGTGGGCCCCGGACGTTTACCAGGGAATGACGACGCCCGCCGTCGCCTTCCTGTCTACGGCTCCGAAGGCCGGCGCGGTGCTCGTCCTCGCCCGGATCCTCCACGCGCTCTTCCCCGCCGGGCTCGGCGACCCGTGGCGGCCGCTCCTCGCGATCCTCGCGGTGCTGTCGATCCTCTTCGGAAACATCGTCGCCCTCTCGCAGCGCGACCTGAAGCGCATGCTCGCGTACTCCGGCATCGCGCAGATGGGATACGTGACGATCGCTCTCGCCACGTTCACGACGAACGCCCTCGAGGGCGCCGGCGTCTTCCTCGCGGGCTACCTCGTGACGAACGCGGCGGCCTTCCTCGCCATCGCGGCGCTGTCGTCCGGCGAGAACGAGCCGAAGGTTCTGTCGGATCTCGCGGGCCTCGGGAGGCGTAAGCCGCTCGCCGCCACGGTTCTGACGCTCTCGATGCTCTCGCTCGCCGGCCTCCCGCCCACGGTCGGGTTCATCGGCAAGCTCCTCGTCTTCCGCGCCGCGGTCGAAGGCGGCCTCGTCCCGCTGACGATCATCGGCGTCTTCGGCAGCCTCGTTTCCGTGGGGTACTACCTTCGCGTCGTCTACCACCTCTGGATGAAGGAGCCGGTGCGCGAGGTCTCCCTCGTGCCGGACGACGTCCTTTCCGGAGCGGCGTTCCTCCTCACCGCGGCGCTCATGCTCCTCTGGGGCGTGTTCCCGCGAGCTCTTCTCGACGTCGCCCGCCAGGCCGCGACGGCGCTTCTCGGCCGCTGACGATGCCCGAGAAATCCTGGGACCGTCCCGACGGGGTCCCGGAAGCCACCAGCGAGCGGCTCTCGCTGGTCTTGCGCGGCCTGCGCGCCCTCGAGGCCCAGGGCGTCCACACGGTCTCGTCGTATCAGCTCGCCGAACGCTTCGGGATGAACCCGGCGCAAATCCGCAAGGACCTCGCGCAGTTCGGCGAGTTCGGCGTGCGCGGCGTCGGCTACCGCGTCGCGGACCTCAAGGCGAAGCTCAAGCAGCTCATGGGCCTCGCGAGGACGCGCACCGTCGTCATCGCGGGCGCCGGCAATCTCGGCCAGGCCCTCGCGGACTCGCGCAACTTCAACATCGACGGCTTCAAGGTCGCGGCGCTCTTCGACGTCGACGGCCGCAAGATCGGCGGGAAGTCGCGGACGGGCGTCCCGATCCTCGACCTCGCCGACCTGCAGAAGCTCGCGATCGAGATGAAGGCCGACATCGGCGTCCTCGCCGTTCCCTCCGAGGCCGCCCTCGAGGTCGCGCGCCTCCTCGCGACTGCGGGCGTGCCGGCGCTCCTCAACTTCGCGCCGGTCTCGGTTCCTTCGCTCGAGGGCACGTTCGTGCGAAACGTCGACCTGACGTTCTTCCTCGAGAACCTCTCCTTCCAGCTCGCCGTCCGGCGACGCTAGGAGCGCCTGCCGCCGCTACTCGGCCCAGAGGACGAGGTTCGTCTCGTTCGGGTGGAGGAGGAGCGGGTGCGACGGCCGGACGCGCACGGAGTACCCGCGGTTGTCCTCCGCAGGCCGGCCGACCGTGCCGGCCCACGTCGCCGTTCCGTCGAGGCGCCCCTGAGCCGCCAGCGGCGCCGAGAAACCGGCGTCCACGACCCCGTCGTGATCCGGCTCGCCCTCGAACCAGTCCACCGCGAGGTCGGAAGGCTCGAGCCCCCCAAGGCGGATCTGGACCTCGACCGTGAAGGTCTCTCCCGCTGCGACCCGCGCGGGGTCTTCCGGCACCGTCGTCACCGAGACGAACCCGACCTCGTCCCACCCCGAACGGATTTTTTCCTTCCACGCGGCGAGCTCCTTCGCCTTCGCATCGCCGTTCGCGGACAGCATCGCGACGCGGTTCGCGGCGGGCGTGTACGCGAGCGACACGTACTCTCCGACCATCCGGTCCGAGTGGAAGATGCGCCCCAACCGGTGCGCCGACGTCGCCATGCGCGCCGCCCAGCCGGCCGGCACGCCGGAGCGGTCGCCGTTCGGCCGGTCGTAGAAGAGCGGGACGATCTCGGATTCGAGGCGTTCGTAGAGGGAATTCGCCATCTCGTCGTCCGGGCGCCCTTCCGTCGCGTCGCCGATCGTGAAGCCCGCGCCGTCGCGCGGCGCCTCGTCCCACCAACCGTCGAGGACGGACAGGTTCAGCACGCCGTTCATCGCGGCCTTCATGCCGGACGTCCCCGACGCCTCGAACGGCCGGCGCGGGTTGTTCAGCCAGACATCGACGCCCTGAACGAGCCGGCGCGCGAGGCGCATGTCGTAATCCTCGACGAGGACGACGCGCCCCAGGAATTCCGGCTGCGCCGCGAACTCGCCGACGCGCCGCAGGAAGTCCTTCCCCGCGTGATCGCGCGGGTGGGCCTTCCCCGCGAACACGAGCTGCACGGGCCGGTTCGGGTCCGAGAGCAGGCGCGAGAGCCGCGGGGGATCCTGGAAGATGAGCGTCGCGCGCTTGTACGTCGCGAAGCGACGCGCAAACCCGATCGTGAAGGCCGCCGGGTCGAGGAGCTGCCACGCCGCGGCGACCTCCACGTCCGGAGCGCCCCGGCGCGTCCGCGCCGCGGCGGAACGGATTCGCACGGTATCGACGAGAGCCGCCCGGCGGTGCTCGTGCCGCCGCCAGAGCTCCGCGGGGTCGGGCCCGTCGCCTTCGCGCGGGTCGAGAGCCCCGATCTCCTTCGAGGTCCACGAGGGGCCGTGGACGCCGTTCGTGACGGCGCCGATCGGGATCTCCGAGAGCGGCGCGTCCGGAAAGACGCCGCGCCACAGGCGGCGCGAGACCTTCGCGTGGAGCTGGGACACGGCGTTCACCCGGGAGGACAGGCGAAGGCCGAGGACCGCCATCGAGAAGTATTCATTCGGGTCTTCCGGAACCTGCCGGCCGAGGCCGAGGAGCTCGTCGAGGCTGATGCCGTAGGCCTCGAGCTTCTTGTCGAACGTGCGTTGCATGAGGTCCCGCGGGAAGAGGTCGATTCCGGCGGGCACCGGCGTGTGCGTCGTGAACACGTTGCCCGCGGTCGCGATCTCTCGCGCCTCGGCGAAGCTCAGCCCGCGCTCGGCGCGGAGCTGCCGGATCCGCTCGAGCCCCAGAAATGCCGCATGCCCCTCGTTCGCGTGGCGCACCGTCGGCCGAAGCCCCGCGACCTCCAGCGCGCGCATCCCGCCGATCCCGAGGACGATCTCCTGGCGGATCCGCATGTCGGTGTCGCCGCCGTAAAGCCGGTTCGTGATCTCGCGGTCGGCGGGCCGGTTCGCGGGCAGGTGCGCATCGAGGAGGAGGAGCGGCGTCCGCCCCACGCGCACGCGGCGGATCAGGAGATGGACGTCGCGGTCGCCGATGCTCACCGTGATGACCGGCGCGACGCCCGCGGGCGTCGGCAGGACTTCGACAGGAAGGTCGAGCGGGTCGACGATCGGGTAGCTCTCTTTCTGCCGGGCGTCCGCCGTCAGCGTCTGCCGGAAGAAGCCCTCGCGGTAAAAGATCCCGACGCCGACGAGGGGCACGCCGACGTCGCTCGAGGACTTCAGGTGATCGCCCGCGAGAACTCCGAGGCCGCCCGAATAGATCGGCAGCATCTCGGAGAGGCCGAACTCGGCGCAGAAGTACGCGACGCGCTCGCCAGCGGCCGCAAGGGCCGCGATCGCGGGCACGCCGGGCGTCGCGGCGTCCTCCGCGGCGAACGCGGCCGCGGCCGCGTGGACGCGCGCGACGTAGTCCGCGTTCCCGGCCAGCGCCGCGAGACGGGCCGGGTCCACGGACCTGAGCAGCAGGACGGGATTCCCCGATCGATGCCACTCCTCGGGGTCGAGCTCGCGGAAGAGCGCGCGGGTCGCCGGACGCCAGGTCCAGCGCATGTCGCGGGCGAGGTCGGCGAGGGGAGCGAGCTCCGGCGGCAGGGCGGGCGCGGCGCGGTACGTTCCGAGTGGTCTCATCGGCGCGCGGAGGATAACCGATCGGTCAGGGGTTCATCGCGCGGACCGTCTTGACCTGGGCGTCGCGCTCGGCGACGTGGGGGTCGTATGGCTTGTACGAGCCTGCCTCCGGCACCTGGCGGTATTCGGTGTCGCACCGGTAGCAGATGACGACGGGCGGCACGCGCCGCGCGAGGACGAAATCAAGCGCGGCGAACGCGAGCAGGACGGGCACGAGCCAGACGCCCCCGAGCCTCCACGCCGCGAGAAGAGCGAGCGCCGCGCCGAGCGCGAGGATCGCGCAGCCGAGCCGCTGGTCGAAATCCTTCTGGACGTAGAACGCGGTGGATCCGCAACGCGAACACGCGTCGACCTTCTCGCCGGAGACGACGGAAGGAGAATGAGAGAAGGAAATTGAAGATTTCTTTGAAGGTGAAGAGCAGCTGACCTCGCCGGCAGCCTGCGTCGAGGGTGGCGGGAGCTCGATTCGCTGCATGCAGTCGGAGCAATACACGGCGATGCGCACCGATGGAGCATAGTGGACGCGGGGCGCCGCCCGCGCTCCCTCCCCTCTTCACCTTCTAAGAAAATCTTCTCTTCGGTTCTCCTCCCACCTTACGATCCCGATTGACCGATGCCCCGCTCCCCCGACCGAAAAGCCCTCGCGATCCTCGCCGCCGCGCACGCCGTCAACGACGCGTACCAGAGCGCCGTGCCGGCGTTGCTGCCCTTCCTCGTGGCCGACCGGGGCCTCACGTACGCCGCCGCCGGCGGCCTCGTCCTCGCGGCGTCGGCCGTGTCGTCCTTCCTCCAGCCGCTGCTCGGCGCGGCTTCCGACCGCAGGGCCCTCCCGTTCTTGATGCCCCTGGGGATCCTCATCGCGGGCGCCGGCATCGCCGGCGCCGCCCTCGCCCCGACCTACGCGCTCACGGCGGCCGCGGTCGTGTTCTCGGGCGCGGGCGTCGCCGTCTTTCACCCGGAAGCCGCCCGCCACGCGAACTACGCGTCGGGCGACCGGCGCGCGACGGGCATGAGCATCTTCTCCGTCGGGGGCAACCTCGGGATCGCGGCAGGGCCCGCGGTCGTGACGCTCCTCGCCACCGTCGGCGGCATTCCCGGCGTCGCGTGGATGGCCGCTCCCGCGGTCCTCGCGGCGCTCCTCCTCGCGCGCGAGCTCCCCCGCCTCGCGGCCTTCCGTCCGGCCGCCGAGGCCGTCCGGGCGGTCTCGCCCGAGCCGCCGCGCTGGAGGGCGTTCCTCTCCCTGTCCGCGATCATCGCGATCCGCTCGATGATGTCGTTCGGCCTCGCGGCGTTCGTCCCCCTGTGGCTCGTGAGCGCGCGCGGCGTGCCGCGCTCGCGCGCGACGCTCGCCCTCACCGTGATGCTGCTCGCGGGAGCGGCCGCGACGCTCGTGGGCGGCAGGCTCGCGGACCGTTTCGGGCGCCGCCGCGTCCTCGTCGGCTCCCTGCTGCCGCTCGCGCCGCTCATCTACCTCACCCTCGCGACGCCGGGGCCTGCGGTTCTCGTGCCGCTTGCCCTCACGGGCGCGTTCTCGATCGCGAGCTACAGCGTGGCGGTCGTCATGGGCCAGGAGTACCTGCCGGGCCGCGAGGGGATCGCGGGAGGCGTGACGATGGGCCTCGCGATCGGCCTCGGCGGCGCCGGCGTGCCGATTCTCGGCCTCGTCGCCGATCGCTGGGGCGTGGCGTCGGTTTTCGGGCCGATCGCCGCGCTGCCCGTGATCGCCGCGGCGCTCGCTCTCACGCTGCCGGGCCGCTCCGTTTTCAGACGGGCAGTCCCGACCGCAGCGTGAGGTACGCGGCGAGGAGCTCGCCGACGAGGACGAACACGACGCCGACGTAGAGGAGCCCCGTCGCCGCCTGGTTGGACTTCATGCGGGCCGTCTTCACGACGAACGGCGCGAGGACGAGCGGCGCCGCGAGACCCCAGAGGACGCGCGATCCGAAGAAGAAGCCGTCGCGCATCGGGTCGACGAGGTCGGCGAGCGCGTCGCCGGCCGGCCCGCGCGACGTGCGCGCGAGTCCGCCGAGGGCTACGAGAGCGAGCGCGGTGCGCGCGAGCGTGAGGAGCGCGAGCGCCTCGGTCGCCCGCACGAGCAGGCCGA
Source organism: Acidobacteriota bacterium (assembly GCA_039930645.1). Lineage (GTDB taxonomy): Bacteria > Acidobacteriota > Thermoanaerobaculia > UBA5066 > UBA5066 > Fen-183. The sequence goes on along the minus strand of JBDTTJ010000111.1, from coordinate 604 downwards.
ACGGCAGCGACTTCGAGACGAGGTACCAGTGTCCGAGGTTCATGGCCCAGATGACGCCGCCAAAAAGGAGCGCTCCGAGCACGAGACCCGCCGCGAGCCACCCCGCGCCGAGAGCGGGGCGCGAGGCGAACGGCTCGACGCCGGTGCGGGAGAGCAAGAGGGTGAAGGAGGAGAAGACGGAAAGAAAGAAGAAGATCTTCCTGGAAAGTAAGAGGGTGGGGGTTCCGCTCATGCGGGCCGCGAGCGTTGCGGCGACCGCAGCGGCGAGCGCGAGGGTCAGGAGAAAGTCGGCCGAAAAGGGGCCTCGCTCACTCCCCCTTCTAAGAAGCAATCCACCTTCTCCGGTCGCGAGCCATGCCAATGCGAGGCAGGCCGCGACGAGTCCTCCGTGCAAGACGAAGAATCCCCGCGATAAATCCTTCGCAGGAGTCAGGAGCGTCCAGAACGCGACGCCCGCTCCGAGCTGCAGGAGGACGAGCGCGAGGACGTCGGCGAGCACCAGCGGAGTGTAGCCGGTGCCCGGTCGTCAGGCCGGAGGCGCGGGGATCACCGGCGGCTCGGGCGCCGCGCCCTCGAGGGCCTCGCGCTTGGCGCGCGCGACGGC